>CAZSXX010000428.1:0-3800 GCA_964611245.1 uncultured Verrucomicrobiota bacterium
AATTGACCCGGGGCCGGCACACGCTGGAGGACATCTTCGTGAAGATGACGCGCGAAAAAGAGGAGGACCATTTTTAGATGCAGGTGTTCTGGACTTTATTCCGGCGGGAGCTCGGCGGCTTTTTCCAGTCGATGACCGGCTATGTCATCATCGCGACCGTGCTCGGCCTGCTCGGGTTTGGGATCATCGACATGCTCGCCAAGCTCAATGGCAAACCGAGCGACGCTCCCCTCACCGAGGTGTTCTACGCCACTTGGTACTTCTGGCTCATCCTGCTGCTGACCACCCCCGTGATCACAATGCGCACCATTGCGGCGGAGAAGGCCTCCGGGACCTATGAGACGCTGATGACCGCGCCGGTCGGCGATTTGCAGGTCGTCCTGGCGAAGTTTGCGGGGACGATGACCTTCTTCGCGGTCGCCTGGCTGCCCTTGGTGTTCTACATGCTCTTTTTGCACCGCTACATGAACGCGGCGGCCACCGCGTGGGAGCCGCGCTCGTTGGTGACAACGTATTTTGGAATCCTGCTGGTTGGGTCAGTGTTTGTGTCGCTGGGGTGCTTTGCGTCGGCGCTGACAAAGAGCCAGTTGATCGCGGCGGCCATCAGCTACGCCGTGGGGCTGACGCTCTTCCTGTTGAGCTTGCGGTCGCTGGTGCCGATGCCGCCGACGGGTTGGGAGGCGGCGGCATTCGCGCACATGGCCACGACGGAGCACATGCAAGACTTCGCCCGGGGGATTCTGGACACGCGCCCAATCGTCTATCACTTGAGCCTGACGACGTTCTTTGTCTTCATGACTTTCAAGGCAGTCGAGAGCCGCCGCTGGAAATAAGCCATGCCCGACCACAATCCCAGCTTCACCCCCGGCCGCAAATGGCGCATCGGCTTCAGCGTCACCATCGCCGCGCTTTCCGCCCTCGCGCTGGCGCTGATGGCCAACTACCTCGCCGCGCGGCACTCGGTCCGCTACAACTGGTCGGATTCCTCCGCCAACAAGCTTTCCCCATTGACGGTCCGCGCATTGAACAGCCTCACCAACGACGTGAAGGTCATTGTCTTTTTTGACCGGAATGAGCCGTTGTTTGGGGCGGTGACCGCGTTGATCAAGGATTACCAATTGCGCACCCCCCGGCTGAAGGTGGAAATGGTTGATTACCACTACCCGGGCCGGGCGGCGGTGATCCGCGCCGATTACAAGCTCACGTCCCCGGGGGAGCAGAACCGGATTATTTTCGACTGCAATGGCCGCGTGCGAAGCGTCCTGGCCAGCGAGCTGTCGGATTACGCGGTGGGCCCAGACCGGCAGTTCCGCCGCTCCGCCTTCAAGGGCGAGCAGTTGTTCACCTCCGCGCTCATCAGCGTGACCGCACCCCGCCGCACCAAAGCCTATTTCCTGAGCGGCCATGGCGAGCACAGCCCTGAAAGCTCGGACGACCAAATCGGGTACGGCCGCCTCGCGAAAATGATGGCGGAGGGGGATGTGGAGGTGGACATTTTTGAATCGCTGGCCAGCCGGGATGTGCCAGCGGATTGCTCACTTCTCGTGATCGCCGGGCCCGCGACGCGGTTCGGACGCGAAGAGTTGGAGCGCCTCGACCGATACCTCGCCCAGGGTGGACGGATGTTCCTGCTGTTTTCCAGCTTCGATTACAAGCGCCCGTTGACGGGCCTCGAGGGCCTGATGGCGGCCTGGAACGTCGACGTCGGGGCGAACATGGTCCGGGACGCGGGGCAGGGCAAGGCCAACGGCGATTTTGTCGTGGTGGCCAGCCAGTTTGGGCCGCATCCGGTCACCCGGGCGCTCTTGCGGTCGAGCTTGAACCTGGTCGCGCCGCGCTCCGTCGGGGCCCGGGCCGCCACCGCCGCGCGGGCCGACGCTCCACGGGCCACCGAGTTGGTCCTGACCAGCGCCGAAGGCGTCGCGCTTGGACGGATCGACGACAAAGGCATGGCGGAGGCCGAGCGCTCCGGCGCCATCCCCCTGGCCGTGGCGGTGGAGAAAGGCGGAATCCAAGGCGTGGCGGCCGACCGAGGGGCGACCCGGATCATCGTGGTTGGAAGCTCGTTTTCGTTCGCCAATGCGGTGTTGAACTACGCGGGGAATGCCGATTTCGCGAACCTTGCCGTGAGCTGGCTGCTCAACCGCGACGTGTTGTTGCAGGACATTCCGCCCCGCGCCGTGGCGGACCACGCCATCACCGTGACCGACCGACAAATGTCCGCCCTTCGGTGGGCCCTTCTGGCGGGAGCCCCGGGCGTCGTGCTCGCGCTGGGCGGGATCGTTTGGCTACGGCGCCGAAGTTGACGAAGCCCGCGCAAAGACCGTCCCGTGGGTCGGAAACTCCGCGCCGCATTCAATCTCCACGGTTACGGCGGATTTTCACCCCCCCGACCTCTGCCCCGAGGGCGGGGCAGGGCGCACCCTGAACGGAGACGTCGGGCCACAGCGCCCCGGGCACAGGCCTTTTCGTGCCCACGATTGAGCGCTCCGCCGATTGTGGCCCGGACTCCCGCCGCTTATTTTGGACGGCAGAGTATGAGAATTAAACACAAGTTGGCGGCCTGTCCTGTGGGGCGAATGGTCCTTCATTTGGGTTGTCTCATGCGAGGCGGCCACCTCCAATGGCATTGGGCCGGAATCAAGCGGGAGCTCCATCACCCACTCTGCTCGCCTCGCTTGGAAAATTGGCCCGAGCCACGCTAGTGCGCCTGCGCCCAGCCTTCCATCTCCACCGCCGCTGACACATAGCGCGTCTCCAGGATGATGAATTTCTTCACCTCCACCCGGATCGACCGCGGGCGGTGCTCCTTCAGCAGGGTCGTCGCGATTTCGCGGGCCAGTGTCTCGATCAGTTTCCATTCCCGTTTCGCCCCAAAGGTCAACAGCCACTGCGTCACCTCGAAGTAATCGATCGTGGCCGTCAGGTCATCCGCCGCCGCCGCCCGCGTGAAGTCGCTCCGGAATTCAATGTCCAGCAGCAGGCGCTGCGGCTGCGCCCGCTCCTCCTCCGGCACCCCCACGTGGTAGAACACCTCCAAGTCGCAAATCCGGATCACGTCCATGCGCTTCCTTTCACTGCTTCAATCAAAATCCGTGTCGGCGTGTTCAGCGGCAGCTTCAGCGCCGCACCCGGCCGTATCCACTGATATTCCTCCGCCTCCTCGTTCAGCCGCACCGCACCGCCCCCGCTTTCGCAAGTGTAGTTGAGCAGCACAAAATGCGCGTCCCGGTGAAACTCGGGGGAATGGATGCAATCCTGCGCGATGGCGAACCGCACATTCCAAACCTCAAGCCCCGTCTCCTCCAGAATTTCCCTCCGCAGCGCCGCCTCGCTCCCTTCTCCCAGCTTGATTTTCCCGCCGGGAATGCCCCACAGGTTCGACCATTTGTGCGTCCGGATCATCAGCGCCTCGCCCCCGGGGTTGAAGATCAGCGCCCCAACTGTCGTGATGGGATAGGGGGACACTATTCCATGACCTCCACCGCCGCCTCGTCCGGCACGATCTGCTCCAAGCGCACCCCGCGCGGCACGTACACCCGCACCCGCGCCTTTTTCCGCCGCTCGTCCACCTCGCTCAGGTCGATGAACGTCTGGATATCCGAGTCGGTCAACCGCGCCGTGTCCGTGATCGGCGCGCTCACCGTCACGTCCACTGGTTCCGTCGCACTGGAGTACGCCTTGGTCCCGCCGTTCGTAGCCGTGATCACCTTCGTCCCCGCAGTCCCGCTATTCTGATCCCACGGCCGCACCGTCAGGGCCGCGCTGCTTGTCCCGTTGTAGTCGGCGCCCGGGGCAAA
>CAZSXX010000429.1:0-3789 GCA_964611245.1 uncultured Verrucomicrobiota bacterium
CAAGCCGAAGCCGCCGCGGCGGCCAGCCAGGCCTTTTCCGATCCTTCCACCGAAATGCTCCTCGCCGGTGGCGACCTCCGCGCCGGGCGTGCCATCTTCGAGGAGCGCGCGGATGTCGCGTGTCTCCGCTGCCACGCCGTCAAAGGCAATGGCGGCCCGATCGGCCCCGCCCTCGACGGCATCGGCGGGAAACTCTCCCGGGCCCTCCTGCTTGAATCCATCCTCGCGCCCAACAAAACCATCGCCAAAGGCTTCGAGAACATCGTCGTCACCCTGAACAACGGGCGCTCCATCGGCGGCCCTGTCCTCGCGGAATCCAGCATCACCATCGAGATCAATTCCCCGGAGGACGGCAAGGTCGTCCTTAAAAAATCCGACATCAAAACCGTCCAGCCGGCCCTTTCCGCCATGCCCGAGGGCTTGGGCCAAATGCTCTCCCCCTTCGATCTCCGCGACTTGGTCGAATACCTGGCCTCCTTGAAATAGCCTCCGCCGCCCGCCCTGCGCGGAGGCTTTACAACCGCCCGGCTTTTGCGATGGAATCAGGCATGCGCACCCTTTTGATAGGCATCGACAGCGGCACTCAATCGACGAAAGTCCTCGTCGTTGACGCCAAGAACGGCCGCGTCCTTTCCTCCGCCTCCGAGTCCTATGGGTTGATCCCCGGCCTGCCCCCCGGCGCCAAGGAGCAACATCCGCAAGCCTGGAAAGACGCCACCGCCGGAGCCCTCCGCAAAGCCCTGAAAGCCGCCAAGGTCCGCCGCGGCGAAGTCCGCGCCCTCGGCGTGTCTGGCCAGCAGCATGGCTTTGTCCCCCTCGATTCCAAGGGAGCGGTGATCCGGCCCGCCAAACTTTGGTGCGACACCACCACCGCCGCCGAGTGCGGCGAAATCACCCAAAAACTCGGTGGCTTGAATGGCGCCCTGCGCGCCGTCGGCAACGCGGTTCTCCCCGGCTTCACCGCCCCCAAAATCCTCTGGCTCAAAAACCACGAGCCCAAAAACTACGCCCGCCTCGCCTCCGTCCTCCTCCCCCACGACTACCTGAATTTCTGGCTCACCGGCCAAAAAGCCATGGAATACGGCGACGCCAGCGGCACCGCCCTCATGGATGTCCGCAAGCGCAAATGGTCCCAGGCCGCCATCAACGCCATCGACCCCGCCCTCGCCGGCAAGCTCCCCCAGCTCCTGCCCAGCGACGGCGTCTGCGAAATGGACCCCACCATCGCCGAGGAGTTCGGACTTGGCCCCCAGGTCGTCGTCAGCATGGGCGGCGGTGACAACATGATGGGCGCCATCGGCACCGGCAACACCGCCCCGGGCGTCATCACCGCCAGTTTCGGCACCAGCGGCACCATCTACGCCTGCGCCGACAAGCCCGTCGTCGATCCCAACGGCGAGATCGCCTCCTTCTGCGATTCCACCAACCGCTGGCTGCCCCTCCTGTGCACCATGAACGTCACCGTCGCCACCGAAATGGTCCGCAAGGATTTCGGCATTGAGCACGCCGCCTACGAAAAAATGGCCGCCAAAGCCCCCGCGGGCTGCGATGGCCTTTTCCTTCTTCCCTACCTGGAAGGAGAAAGGACCCCCAACATTCCCGACGGCACCGGCGCCTACATCGGTGTGACCCCCAAAACATTCACCGCCCACCACTTCGCCCGCGCCACCATGGAAGGCGTCACCCTCGGCATGAACTATGGCCTCCGCCGCCTCGCCGAACTTGGCGTCCAGCCCACCCAAATCCGCGCCACCGGCGGCGGAGCCAAATCCAAACTCTGGCGCCAGATCATGGCCGACATTTTCAACGCCGAAGTCGTCACCCTCAAGGTCAGCGAAGGAGCCGCCTACGGAGCCGCCCTCCAAGCCCTCTGGGCCTGGCGCCGGTCCAAGGGCGAAAACGCCTCCATCCACGACATCACATCCCAATTCGTCCACCTCAACCCCGCCGAGCGCGCCGAGCCCAACCCCAAAAACGCCGCCACCTACCGCTCCCTCCAATCCCTCCAGGACGCCGCCTCCCAGTCCCTCCGCCCCGTCTTCACCCAACACCGGAAATTCGTCACCCCGTGAGCGAGCCCATCTCGGACTCGGAGGTGATTGCTCGCATCTGCGCGATGCCCATCGAATTTCGTTCGCGTGGCGACATTTCGATGGTGCAGCTTTTCATCGAATCCGGCTTCGCCGCTCACTCCGGTGGGGTCACACTGGATTCGATTGCCTGTCACCTCGATGTGCGCCAGGAACTGATCACGGCGTGGGCCATGGAATCCGAAGACCAGCGATGCGACGGCGGCGCCTATTTTGACGAAAGTCGGTGTCGAGTCGGTTATTATGAGTCGGGCTCGCCCGCATTATCCTGGGACCGCGCCTTTCCCAACCGTGCGACCGCGTGCGCCTTTTATATCCTGATTGAAATGAGTATACTTGCAGAAATCGTGCGGGAGTAGGCTCGATAACTTTTCGACTATGGCGCGCGCCCTCCCCAGCGCCCAACCACTTTCGCCGCCAACTTTCCCATTTCGCCCTCCGCTGGATTCCCGGCCCCACGGTAAGTCTCCGCGATGCTCCGCAGCGTTTCCAAATTCTTCCGGTATTCCACCAATTTCGCCTCCGGCCAATTAAGCCGCTTTGCCCGCTGCGCGAAGAACTCCGGGTCAAGCAACGGCGATGGCCAATACCAGTCGCTTTCATAAGTGAAAATGCGCTGGAATTCCAAAAGGTCCGCCACCGCCCGGTCGCTCGCCCCAGCCCCAAAAATATGCCGTCCCAGCCGCTTTCCAAACTCCGCAAATTCCAGCTCCGGATCCTTGCCGAACTCCCGAACCGCGAACCGCTGCACGCGCGCCAGCAGCGACCGGTATGGCATCCGCCCCTCGCCCAGCGTGTCCATCGCGAACGCCTGCCGCCGCTTGCCCACCTCCCCCGGCTCCCCGCCTTCCGGCTGCTGCGTCACATAACTGAACGCCTCCAGCGACGGCGCGAATCCGCTCACCCCATTCCTTCGCGCCGCCCGTGCCGCCTCCGCCACCCGCTGCGGCGTGCCCAGGATCGGCGCGTCGCTCCAATAGATGCTTTCCCGCGCTTTCCCAATCAGCTCCGCGTTGAAGTGCGCGCTGTGCGGCGAAAACGCCAACCCCCACCGCGCGTCAAACGGCTGCCGCGCCGCCGTCACCTCCAATCCCGGCACCTTCTGCCCCGTGAAGTAATGCGGGTACACCACGACCAACGCCTCCGGTTTGCGCCTCCACACCTCGTCCGAAATCCACTTCACGAAAGCGAATTCGCGCTCATAATATTTCGGGCCGCAATCCGTGCACCGGCAAATGTTGTAGTCCGACGACTCCACGAACAACCCGTCCGCATTTGGATAAAAATCGAACGCCATCTCGCTGATGTACTCCCGCATGAACCGCTGCGACTCCTCCTTCGCCGCGCAGAGATTCCAGCCCCAGCAATGAATTCCAAATGGGTCCACCGTCGTGCCATCCGCCTTTTTCGCCTTCAGTTCCGGATGCTCCATCGGATACCGGTTCACTCCATCATACCCAAACGGCGTGAACCCCAGCAGCACCTTGATGTTTTTGCCGTGCGCGTAGTCGATCAGGGCGCGCCCAAAATCATTCGTCACATTCGCGTGCTCGAAATTGTGCCCCCACGTGACCGGATATTTCTTGGACCCAAACCCGCCCGCCGTCCAAAGGATCAGCACATTGATTTCGTCCTCCGCGAAACAATCAATCGCCTCCTTCCATTCAGCATCGGTCTGATCGGTGAGATCGACGCCGGG
>CAZSXX010000430.1:0-3769 GCA_964611245.1 uncultured Verrucomicrobiota bacterium
AAAATCCGCCACTCTCAGAGTGGTACCCTCATCAAAGTGCTTCCCCAGCACCTGAAGCCCGATCGGCAATCCCTGCTTATCCTGTCCGCAAGGGATGCTGATCCCGGGAATCCCCGCAAGATTCGCTGATGTGGTGTACACATCCGACAAATACATCTGGAGCGGATCGTCAGCTTTCTCGCCGGCTTTGAATGCCGTCGAGGGTGACGTTGGGGTAACGATACAATCCACGTCCCGGAAGACGCGGTTGAAATCGTTGGCGAGGTCGGGCAGGGGAGAGGGGCTGGGGCTGGGCTGGGAGGAGGCGAGGCGGTAAAAGGCGGCCTTGGCGCCGGTGGGGAGCGTGTCGAGGTGGTTGATGGCGGTGTTGGCCGGGAAGGTTTGGAGGCGGGTCCAAGCCGCGAGGTCGGTGGAGCGTTCCAGATGCGCGGAGGCCGCGGGGAAGGCCGGGGCGAGGATGCGGGCCTGGCCGGAGGGAAGCGGCTGAACGCTGGAGATGCGCAGTTCCTGGGCGCGGGAGTGGATAAGTGATGCTGCTAATGTAATTAGGACTCGCAGGATGTTGAGACGGGCAGACGACTTCATAGCCTTTTGCGTTTGGGTGACCTTTCTGCGGAGAACATCGGCGATGCCCCGCTGAATGCAAGTCAAGCGCCCCCTGATTTTTCTCGGGGCAAGTCAGCGAATCAGGGCAGGGGATTGCCTGAGGCGGAGTCGAAGAGGGTGAGGGAGGAGGGGTGGGCGCGCCAATGGACTTGCGCCCCGAGCGCGGGGGCGGGGTGGCTGGAATTGAGGATGGCGGCGTGGATCAGGTCGCGGCCGCTTTCGATGCGGACTTGGGTTTCGGGGCCGGTGAAGGTGACTTCGCGGACGACGCCGGGAAAGCCGGTGGAGCCGAGTTGGACGCTCTCGGGGCGGAAGAAAATGGTCTTTGGGCCGGGGGCGACGGGGCGCGCGAGGTCAATTTCGCCGAAGCTGGCGCGGACGAGGGGGGAACCGGCGGCGTCGGCGGGGATGAGGTTGCAGTGGCCGAGGAATTTGGCGACGAAGAGGGATTGGGGCGAATCGTAAACCGAGCGGGGCGGGCCGACTTGTTCGACGCGGCCGAGGTTGAGGACGGCGAGGCGGTCGCTGAGGCTGAGGGCTTCCTGTTGGTCGTGGGTGACGTAGATGAAGGTGATGCCGAGGCGGCGCTGGAGGCGGAGGAGGTCGGACTGGAGCTGGGTGCGGAGTTTTTGGTCGACGGCGGCGAGGGGTTCGTCGAGGAGGAGGAGGCGGGGCTCGTTGACGAGGGCGCGGGCGAGGGCGACGCGCTGGCGCTGACCGCCGGACAGGGCGGCGGGCTTCCGGGCGGAGAGGGGGGAGACTTCGACGTGGTCCATGCTGGTCTGGACTCGGCTGGAGTTTGCGGGCGCGGGGGTTTTTTTCATGCGGAGGCCGAAGGCGATGTTTTCGGCGACGGTGAGGTGGGGGAAGAGGGCGTAGGATTGGAAGACGGTGTTGGTGGGGCGTTGGTGGGCGGGGATGGAGAGGAGGTCGCGGCCATCGAGGAGGACCGATCCGCTGGAGGGATGATCGAGGCCGCCGATGATCCGGAGGAGAGTGGTTTTGCCGCAGCCGGACGGGCCGAGGAGGGAGAAGAATTCGCCGGGGTTTATTTTAAGGGAGACGCCGTCGAGCGCCGGGACGGAGCCGAAGAGGCGCCGGACGCCGCGAATGGACAGGAAGCCAGCGGCGGCGTCGGACTTCGGCTGGGTGGGCATGGCTGTGTGGTACCAAATGGCGACTGGGGCGCAAAGGGATTTCCGGCGGGAATCGCCCGCGCCAGCCGGGCCGCGCCAAGGAGGGCAGGGGAGGTCAATCGACGGCCAAGCGAACTGGGGCTTCGCCGCGGAGGGCTTTGGAGTAGGGGCAGGTTTGGTGCGCGGCCTGCATCACTTGGAGGGCGCGGGAGTGTTCCAGGCCGGGCATTTTGGCGCGGAGCTCGACGCTGAGGCTGAATTGTTGCTGGTCATCCTCGAGCAGGCTGACGAGGGCGCGGACTTCGGAATTCTCCAGATTGACGGACGCTTTTTTGGCGGCGTTGAGAAGCGCGCCGTGATAACAGGCGGCGTAGGCGCAGGCGAAGAGCTGCTCCGGATTGGGGCCGCGGGTTTCGAGGCCTTTCTCGAGAGGGTTGCCGAGTTCGGTGTTGAGCAAGCCATCCGGGGTTCGAACCGAGCCGGACCGGCCGCCACGAGAGAGAGATTCACCAACAAACAGGGTTTTCATTTTTTTATTCAGGAAATTGAATCTATGAACTTGGCCGGGAGTTGCCAATTCATGGAACCCCTGAAAACACGATGCGGGAATCAGCCGCGAACCTGTTGCCCGACCGGCGCCTTGGGGGCGATTTTCCCGGCAGCATATGCCAACGAAAAAAGAGCCGAGCGCCCAGGAGAACGAAATTGCGGAGAAGAAGCGACACCCGGTCTCGAAGGCCAGCCGGGTGTCGATCGCGCAGAATGGCGAGAGCGGCCCGAAGTCGAAGAAGGCCGAGGAAGTGGAGTGAGGCGGGGCGGGGTCAGCCGACCGTGAGGCGGGCGCCGATGGCCTGGTGGTTGGAGCCGACGGCGCTGACGACGGCCGAGGAGGCCGAACCGGAAAGCAGGCGGTGCGCAGCCACGACAAACTGCCAAGCCGTGGCGGCGCTGAAGCTTTCCCCGAGAATCCTGCGCGGGGAGAGGGCGGGGCCGGGCCAGTGGGCCCATGCATCGGTCTCCGGGCGGTCCCACCGTGCGACCCCCACGCGGCTGTCGCAAAGGAAATCAGAGGAGCATCGCGGCGGCAGTTGCGCGGCCATGCGGGTGGCGGAGGAGGCGCGGGTTTGGGCGCCGGAGAATGGGGAGGAATCCGTCATCTCGGAGAGCTCAAGGGCGGGAGCGCCGGGTTCGCGCGTCAAGCAGAGGGCTCCGGCGCCTTCGCCGCAAACGACGGAGCGGGAGAAGTTGCGCGCGGCGGAGGAGACGGTCCAGGCGGTTTCCTCTGAGCTGATGGCGAGGACGAGGTCGGCGCGGCCTTGGGTGAGCCAGCCGGCGGCGATGAGGAGGGCTTGGAAAAACGCGGTTTGGTCGCCCACGACGGAGTAGGTGAGGCGCGTGGAGCCGAGGGCCGCGGCGATGTGGCTGGCGGGGGCGTTGATGACGGTCTCGGGGAAGAGCAGGGGGCTGGCAGTGGCGGGATCGCGCAGGGCCTCGCCAAAGAAACGCTCGGAATAGCGGATGGAAGCCGCGTGGACACCGACGACAATGCCAATGCGGAGGCCGTGGGTGGATGTGGAGCCGAGGGCCTCGAAGGCGGCGGCGGTGGCGAATTGGGAAATGGCGCTGGCCCGGCGCAGGCGGGGGTGCTGGAGGCAAGCGGGACGCGGGACGGGAGTGGGGACGGTGCGGACGAACCATTTTCCGGAGGGGCCCTCCAAGGGGCGGCCGGGAATCGGATCGGGCTGCTCCAACGCGGAGAGGAGGGCCGGGACTCCCCATCCAGCGGGGGAGACGGCGCCGCAGCCACGAATGAAGACGCGGTTCACGGCCACCTCCGAAAGAGCAGGGAGGCGTTGGCGCCGCCGAACCCGAAGGAGTTGGAGAGGGCGAGGGCGAGGGGCGCTAGCCGGGGTTCGCGGACAAGCTGAAAAGCGCACAGTGGGTCGATGGGTCCGGGGGCGCTTTGCGGGGGCATCCATTGTTCCCGCAGGGCCATCAGGCAGACGACGGCTTCGGCGGCGCCGAGG
>CAZSXX010000431.1:0-3765 GCA_964611245.1 uncultured Verrucomicrobiota bacterium
GCGCTGGCGGTGGTGATGGAATCCGAATCAAAAATCCGGGAAGAGCTGGAACAGCAAAGCTTCCGATTGCCATCCACCCATGATCGGCTGGCTTTGAGCGACTTTGAGGATCGTTGGCGACGCAGTTTGCAAGGCGCATTGCTTCGGTAGGATTATGGTGTTCCATTCCCGCGAGTTGATTTCGAGGAAGCCTCATTGGCCCTCGCAGCCGGACAGCCATCGGTTCTCAGCGAATGGCCCCAAAGAATTTTACGACTGTGACCAGGGTCCAGAAGGTGGCCAGTTTTTCGGATATGGTTTTTGGCCGCTGACGCCTTGGACCACAGGCATGATAAACTCCGCAACCGCCGTCACCACTTCTGGCAATTCCGGGGTCGGCTCCCGTCGAACCGACTTTTTCCAAAAGGCTTTCCACTGGACTTGCTTGGTTCTGTCCAATGCGAACTCGCTACTCAAGCCGATGGGAACAGCCGTGGGCAATGGGGTGCCCCGACGCTCAAAGGTGGCGCGGAGTGTCTCGCCAAATTCCTCACCCTCAAACGTGAAATTGCGGGAGAGATGCCAGAAATCAAAATAGTCCTTCATGCGCGTGTTGATGAAGCCCAGCTTCACCATTGCTTCGAATTTCTCGGCGAGGGAATTCTCCCGAGTATACGCGCGCAGAAAGGGCTGCGGGAAATCCAGCAGACTTGGCAACGTGATCTCCGTGGGGCGCACGGCGTCGCCAATCCCGATGTCCACCTGCACCCGCACGATGGCTCCGCCCAGATTGGCGCGCAGTTCAATTCGGAGTCCGACATATTCCTCCGACGCCCGAATTTGCTCCCCTTGAATTGAATCAAGCTCGAAGGTGACGCCATCATCCTCCACCACGGTCGCGCAAATTTCGCGGAAGGTCTGGCTCAGCGCGGGAAGCGAGCTATCGCCAAAGCCGAGGAGGTCGGCGTCCCTAGTGACACGTTGGGTGACTCCGCCGCCCCAGGCGGTGAGCAACATGGCTCCTTTCAGGATGAACCGGTCGCGGTGCTCCGAGCGCGACAGCCGATAAAGCAGCCGTTCAATGCAGTAACGGTCCAGAAGTTCGCCATTCGGCTGGCCCGTGGAGCGGGCCATCTTGAGCAGTCGGTCCCGCACCGACGCGGCGACGTTGCGAAGCGGCGGCTTCATTGCACCACCGCCTCCAGATAGGGGCGCATGATGTTGGCCACCCGGCACACCTTGGCATGGTGCCAGAGATCGTCGGCGGTCGCCTTCTTCGATCGCCACGCATCCCGGAGCGCTTCCAGCGCCACGTTCGTTCCGATTTGATTTCGGAACTTGAAACAGTCCGCCACCGTCTTCGCAACCGAGTAAACTCTGAGACCTACCCCTTCGATCCGGTGCTCCTCAATCCCCTCGGTGAACGTTTCTTCGGACAGGCGGATTGCTTTGATCCGGACGGTTTCCATGCGAGGGGCGCGCGTGTTGCGGGGCAGCGCGATCCAGACCTCCGACGGCGTTTCCGTCGTCAATTCATGGAACCGAAGGGCCGAAAGCAGGCAGACGACCGCACGCGGCGATTGCCGCGCGACCTCCAGAAGCGTGTGATGCGGACCGGGAGGGAGGATGATGGAAGCGTAGAGCCCATGGCCGATCTTTTCCCAGATGCCAGCACCCACAAGGTCCGCGAGACATTGGCGTGGAATTCCCTTCCGCTCGAAGTCGCGCGTGCGGAGCACGGCAAATTCGGCGGCCAGCTTTCGGCCCGCTTTGGCGATTGAATCAACCACGGCGGCATCATACAACATGCATACACATGTTTGCAAGTGGTGTTAGTTTGTAACACCGTTTGGTTCCACGGAACAAGGACAAGTGAACCATTGACAGGGAGATTGATTGTCCTATCAATTTTGCTTCGCCTCAGTCGTGTCGGAAGTTTCATCCGTCGTTCCCTTGGCTTGGTTCTTGGTCAGGTCCAGCGCGATCACCAATTCCTGTTGGCGCGAAACCAGTTCGGAAAGGCGCACGCCATACTCGAAAGGCAAATCTACCTGTTCTTTTAAGTCAACGAGGCGTTTCCGCGCTTGCGCAATTTGGTCCACCGTTTGGGCGAGAGCATCGTCGAGGTGATTCACGACATGCTCCAGCGAGCGCGTTGTTCCCTGGGCCGTGGCCTGAATTCGGGCGGTATGCGTGGCCATGCCCTTGAGCGTCAATTGGAGTTCTCCGGTGAAATCAGCCACGGCGCAAAGGTCAAAACCGGCAAAGCGGCCCAGACGGCGTTCCGCTTGCAACCCCTTGAGCCGATCACCCAAACGATTCAGCAGCTCTCCCGCAATTCCGCGGTCAGTGATCAGTTCCGAACCGAGTTCGATGCGAAAGTTTTCGCCACGCGTGTCCACCCGGCGCAGGAGATCCTGTCGAAGCGCTTCGGTTCGCCTTTCGAGACGCGGGATTTCGTCGGTCATGTGCCGGACCTGAGTTCTCAAACGATAGTTGGCCTCGACATGCTGGCTTCGGAGCCGCGTCAATCGCGCCACCTCGGCATCCACGTTGGCCTTCTCGATCACCAAGGGGTTTCCCGAAGCGATGGCCTTGACTTCGGCGTAGGTCAGGGCCGCGCCATCCACGTCCTCCAATCGGCGCAATGAGGTGTCGCCGGTCATCACTTGGGCAATAAATTTCGCCTTGGTTTCCAAGCACTGCCACATGTAGGCATCGAAAGATTCGGCGGTGACATAGCGATAGACCCGGACTTCCGGGTTAAGATTGCCCTGCCGGAGGATTCGACCCTCACGTTGCTCCACATCGGCGGGACGCCATGGCGCGTCAAGATGGTGCAGGGCGATGAGCCGTTGCTGCACGTTGGTTCCCGAACCCATTTTGGCGGTGCTGCCAAACAGGATTCGCACACGGCCATGGCGCACGTCGCGAAACAACGCGGCCTTTGCCGCGTCGCTGTCGAAATCCTGGATGAAGGCGATTTCGGGCTCTGGAATCCCTTTTCTCACGAGCTTGTCCCGCATGTCGTCATAGACGTTGAATCCCTGCTTGCCGTTCGGTGTGGACAGGTCGCAAAACACGAGTTGAGCTGAACGCTGGTCCGCCGTTGCGCGCCAGACCCGCTCCACTTCGGCGACCGCCAAATTCACTTTGCTGAATGGACGGTCGGGAAGGCTGGAGTCGTGGAGGCGGAGATCCAACGCCGCTTTTCTTCCATCGGTGGTGACCATGAGCATGTTGTCATCGCGCGGATTCACCCGGCCGCTCCGGAGGCGCTCCGCGCGGGCAACCAGTTCGTTCACGATTGCTTTCAACTCCGCTGAACAGGGGGCGCGAACCACGGTCGGGCGACCGCCGCGCAATTCAGGAACTGGCAGCTTGAGCATGGATGCCGTCTGAATGTCGGCCACCTGCCGGAACTGAGCCATCAGTTCGGGCACATTGATGAACCTGGCAAAACGAGTGTTGAGCCGGTAACCCGCGCCGTCGGGCGAGAGTTCCATCGCCGTGACCGGTTCGCCAAATGTTCCCGCCCAAGCATCGAAGTGAGCCACGCTCAGGCTGCGGAGCGATCCCATCTGGAGGTATCGTTGCATCGTGAACATCTCAGCCACGGAATTGGCGATGGGTGTGCCGGTGGCGAAAACCACGCCGCCCCCTTGCTGTTGAATGTGGCGGACTTTGAGGAACATATCCAAAGCGCGTTGGGAGGCCGTCTGCGGCAACCCGGCAATGCGGGTCATCTTTGAGACGTAGAACAAGTTCTTGAAAATGTGGGCTTCG
>CAZSXX010000432.1:0-3765 GCA_964611245.1 uncultured Verrucomicrobiota bacterium
GTGTTTGTCGTGGGACTGATTTTGGTGGCGCTCGAACTGTTCGTTTTCCAAGGCTCAATGATTGCCGGAGTTGGCGGCGCGGTGTTGATGCTGACGGCCATCGTCATGGGGATGGTGGACATGTATCCCGGCACGCCGCGCCTGCCCACGTTGCCGCAACTGCAACTCCCGCTCCGCGACCTCGGCATCGCGCTGGCCGGGACGGTTGTCATCGCGGCGATTCTCGCGCGCTTCCTGCCCAAGACCTCGCTCTTCCAAAAACTGGTTTCGCAAACCGCCAGCGGCGTCAGTTCCGTCGCCGCGCAGGAGGCGCAACAGGAAGCGCGCATCGGACAAACCGGCGTCGCCATCTCCCAATTGTATCCCGGCGGCAAAGCCCGGTTCGGGGATCAAATTCTCGACGTCCTTACCCAGGGCGAACTCATCGAGAAAGGGCGGCCCGTGAAAATCATCGGGCACACCGGGCCGGATGCCGTGGTGGAAGAAGTTTGCTGATCAGCACGGTTGTAGTTTTCGCGTATCGAAATGCCAGGATGTATCTTGAAAATGAAAAAGTTGATTATCGCTGAAGTGGCGCTGGTCATCGCGGGCGTATTTGTCTTCCGCGGTTTGTGGATGCTGCTCGACAAGATAGCCTTCATGCATGAGACACCGGCACTTTGGTTGTCACTCATCTTTGGAAGCATCGTCACGGTCTGGGCCGTAAGGTGCATCTCCAAGCAAGCCGATAAATGAGCCGGGGCCGGCGATGGAGCAGTTGTGCCACACGGAGAGATGCAGTCCGAGCAACGCGCCCAAACTGAATCCACTCATGACCCGATTCCTCCTCACTGCGGATTTGCGCGGAGTGTCCTGCTGGGTATAGGGAGTCCACGAGGGTTCACAACACCTTCTCCCGGCCTCGGGAATGGGCGTGCCCGCGCCGCCGGTCCGCGCGCGCGTCCAGCCACGCGTGGACCAGTCCGATGACAACCACGCCGATGCCGAGCGCGGCGGCGGATCGCCACCACACTGCATGCCCGCTGGTGATTGCGCCAACGATCAGGCTGGCGGCCAGGAGAAGCGCCCCGTAGAACACATGGCGATTGGTCGCCAGACGGCAGGAAAACTCTCTGGCCCATCGTCTGACCGCCGCAACATGAGTGCGGCGACCGGTCTGGCGACGTAGTTCGCCGGTGGAACGATCGGCCTTGGCTGTCGCCGGATGCCTTGCACGAGTAGCCCCAGCGCAGTTCTGGCGCTGGATCGGCCATAGATTTGACGGGGAGTGAAGTGTTGCGCGCATGGTTTTGGCTCCTTTGCGGGAGGGTTGGATTTCAGGACGAGTCTGCCTTTGTTCTTCCTCGCTCTGTGCCGGGCGAGCGGCACGGCGGATGCACATGGCGCACGTAGCTGTGCAGGCCGGCGAGGCGTTTGAGATTGGCCTCCGGCGGCTCGGCCAACAGATCCTTCATGGTTTGAAACAGCGCGGGCACGTCGAACGGTTTCTCAATCAGGGCGCCGACTCCGGCGGCCGCCGCCAGGTCGGATTGGTCCTTTCTCCCGGTGATGATGATGATGGGCAGGAGGGGATTGACGGAGGTCAGCCGCTCGAACGTATCCCAGCCGCTTTTCACCGGCATGTTCAAATCCAGCAACAGGATGTCGATTTTGTTCGCGTTGAATTGCTCGATGCCTGCCTGGCCATCGGCGGCCAGCACAACCTCGTAGCCCTCGGCTCGCAACACCTTGCGCAACGATTCCCGGATTTGCGCGTCGTCATCCACCACGAGTACTTTCTTTTTCATACGCAATCACGTTTTGGGAACAGGCCCACCGGCGGAAACGAAGGGAGTCGTGTAACCCTTCTGCACGCGTTCGCAGAATTCCCGATTGTCACAGGGCACGAGCCGGAAATTGGCCGCCCGGTCGCGCAGACGCCGGACGCGGGCTTCGGGAGCTTCCTCCAGCAGATCGCGGACAAGTTGGAGCAAGAGGGGTACATCGAGCGGCTTTTCCATCAAGACATCGACGCCCGCAGCCGCAGCCAGCGCCTCCTGTTTCCAGCGCCCGGTGATGATGATGACTGGCAGGCTGGGATTCACCCCAGCCAGCCACTTCAGCGTCTCCCAGCCGTCCTTCACCGGGAGACCGAGATCCAGCAACAGAAGGTCGCTCGGTTGGCGAGCCAAGGCTTCGATGGCTTCCTGACCGTTGTTGGCCAGCACGACCTCATAATTCTCGGCGCGCAGGACTTTGCTCAACCCCTCGCGAATGGAGTGTTCATCGTCCACCAGAAGAATTCTTTTTTTCATACGTCACCTCGCTCCCGGCGCAACCGTCCGGTGCCGAATCCGGTCCGGGATTGCTTTGGCAGGTTGTGTGTTGCATAACTGCCGGATGATTGCTCCGACAACAGCTTCCTTTAGCTGGTCTTGTGCCAGCAGGGGCGGGAGGCGCCGCGCGTTTATCGGCAAGCGTTTGTGAACCCCGCCTTTCCATTCCTGCCCTGGAGAGTGGCGGGCAAGAACTCACCGGTGGGCTCTGGCTAGTCACTTTATGAAGCTTCAAGCGCGAACTTATCGCTATGCGCTCGCCGTCGTCTTGCTGGCGCTGGTCGTGGGCTGGGCGGGCCGCGTCACCTGGCAGGACCTCCGCCGGTTGCACCACGGCTTCGCCGCCGTGCAGGCGGACGCCTTTCACCTTTCGGAACACATCGAGGCCTCGGTCCGTGCCTTGAGCGAGACCGTGCTGCGCTTTGATCTGCGCCGCGAACCAGATGCCCGGGCGGATTTCCAAAAAGAGTGCGAAGAGTTGCGAAAATGGATTCGCGCGCACCAGCCCACAGTCACCACGCCGCAGGAAGGCGAGTTGCTGGGCCAGATTGAGACGGCGTTTGAAGTGTTCGTGTCGCTGACGACCAAATTGATGGACGAACGAGCGCAGGCCGGAGCTGCGCCTTCGCCCGCGCCGGTCCTGGAGCGGGTGGAAAACAAAGCCGCGCCCATCCTGGACCTGTGTGACCAGCTCAAGGCCGCCGAGCGCGTCGCGCAAGCGCAGTTCATGCGAGATTCCCACCGCGCGCTTGGCGGGCTGCGGCAACTGTTCTTTGCGCAATTGGGGCTGTTGGGGCTGTTGTTGGGGACGGCGGCCGTGGCGATCTATCGCGGTGTGATTGGCCCGTTGCATGTCGAGCTGGGCGAAAGCCGCGCCCGCGCAGCGCGGCACGAAAAACTAGCGTCGCTCGGCACGCTCGCCGCCGGCGTCGCCCATGAAATCCGCAATCCGCTCACGGCCATCAACGTCCGCCTGCACAGCCTCAAACGAAATTTAGTGGACGGTTCCTCGGAACACGAGGACGTCACGGTCATCGACCAGGAAATCCGCCGCCTCGATCGCATCGTTCGGGACTTTCTTGATTTCGCCCGCCCGTCCGAGCCTCGACTCGTCAGTCTCACCGCCGAAAGTGTTCTCCGCCGCGTGCAGGCTCTGCTCGGCCCGCAGTTGGAAAAGCCCGCGATTCGCCTTAACGTCGAAGCGCCCCCGGTGGTTTCCATGCGAGCCGATCCGCATCAACTGGAGCAGGTGCTGATTAACCTCATTCAAAATGCGGCCGACAGTATCGAACGCGACGGCACGATTACGCTGCGCGTTCGCAGCGACACGGCGCGACTGGCGGGCCGCGTTACTCCCGTGGTCATCCTGGAGGTGAGTGACACGGGCAAAGGCATCCCTCCCGAAGTTCAGCAGCGGATTTTCGATCCGTTTTTCACCACCAAAGAGACG
>CAZSXX010000433.1:0-3759 GCA_964611245.1 uncultured Verrucomicrobiota bacterium
CTCCACACCGAAACCACCCCCACCGGCTCCCTCACCTACATCCACCCCACCACCACCGGCCCAAACCTCTTCCGCCTCTCCTACTGACCCGCCATCCCATCGACCATCCTCCCCTTCTCCGTCCCCTTCGTTTTAATGCCTTTCCAACTCCCCTTTTTCGCGCCATCCTCCCGTTCATGGCGGCGGGCGACACAAAGCCAAGCGAACGTTCACTTCCTTCAATCTTTGCCCTAATCCCCGCTCCCTTGCGGTTCCCCTCACATCCGGCCCCCTCCCGGGCAAACGCTAAAACCGCTCCTGCCCACTTCCATTGGCGCTCGCGGAATCAACCCAGATGCCCTCGTCCCCTGATCTAATCTATCGCGTCGATCCAGCCGACCGCATTTGCTACGCCAATGCGCAATACGACCAATTCGCCCTCGCCAACGACGGCTCAACCGCCCATTCAACAGCGGTCCTCCATCGACTCCTTTGGGATTTCATCACCGAACCAACCACCCAGCAACTCTATCGGCACGCGTTGAAACGCGTCCGCGGCGGCCAGACCATTCGTTTCGTTTTTCGCTGTGACTCCCCGGATTGCCGCCGCCTGATGGAAATGAGTGTCGTCTCCGTTGGGAACCAGATTGTCGAATTCCGCACGCGCGAAGTTTCGCGCGAAAGCCGCCCGCCGCAGTCCGTCCTCCAGCGCCATGTCCGGCGTTCGAACGCATTCCTGCGCATGTGCGCTTGGTGCAACGCGGTCGACGTCGACGGCCATTGGGTCGAAATTGAACAAGCCACCCGTCAACTCGGCCTCTTGGAACAACCCCATCCCCCCGCCCTCACCCACGGAATATGCGACCCCTGCTTGGCCAAAATGCGCGAAACCTTCTCAGGGCCAGTTTCCGAGGCCTAAACCGGCCGACCTGACGGAAAGCATCGTGATTCTGAATGCGCTCATCAGCCTGCCTCGATCACCCACCCCAGAATCCACGGTCGGCCGCATTGTCGGTATTGGGGCCTCAATACGGACGCCGCCCCCCCTGCGCCACGGCGATCGGGATGCGCTCGATTGGCTGCCCATCATGGCCGCTCTCCTCTCCTTGGCCTCCCTGGTCATCGCCCAAAATTAATTCATCCTGGCCTCCCGCAAAACTGGGCCTTTCCCTCAATCCTGCCCTCGGCCATTTCAGCCCTCTACTGTTTATTCATTCGTTTTTAAGCCACTGAAATCCGGACCCTCCCTGCCAAGCTCGCCCTCGCGAGGCCTGCAAGCTGCACCCCGGAACCTTTCCTCGGCTAGGCCGGACATTTGCGGCGCTCCACAGTCGAAATGGAATCGAAACGAGGCTGGCTCCGTGGTCCCGCAATTAAACTGCCCGGTGGAATCCAACCGCTCCCTTGGTGCCCGCGCGGGCGTGGATTCATCGAATACGCAAAAAAGGTAGCCTGACCTAAAACGCAAAATTCAGCGACCCTCTGTGGTCAAGACGCACACCTGAAATCACGTCCTGCCAAGCTCCCTCGCGGCTGAAGGGTCTCCGTGGAAATTGAAACATTTCCGGAAATTTGAAGCATGCCGCCCAACTCAGCAGCAATGCCCCAATTCACAGCCTTCTGCAATCATTCATTGACTGCAGAAGGCCAAATCGAGCAACCGAACCCGTCCCCCCTCCAACTCAACGTTGCTTCCGCATGCGCCGGACGATCAAAGCACCCAACGCCAAAGCCCCCACATAAGTCGAAGGCTCCGGCACCGCGCTCTGCTCCGGCGGCGTCTCATTGGATGTAAAGCTGCCACCCTGCAGGAATACCCCGCTGTCGTAATTGTCGTCACCGACATCCGCGATCGCGATGCTGATCGTGTAAACCTCGCCGGCGGTGATCAACGCGCTCACATACAGGGGAAGCGCGCCCCCTCCCCCTGCCAACCCATCATACTGGATGTCGTAAGGCCCGGGGTCGTTGTCGGCGTAATAACCCGAGTTGAGCCCATTGTTGATGTTGTTGATCGACACCACCGTGGTGTCCGGGAGAACAGCCAAATTCTGGTTGATGTAACCGGGACCATTGAGAATGAAAGCGAAAACGTCGTTGAATGCCGAACCCACAAATTCGTTGTACTCTTCCGACGCGAACATATACGCGAAGGAGAAAAACGAGCTGTCGGACGTGAAATCAAACGTGAGGACCGCCGCGTCTTCCGTGCCGGAGATCCCCGTCGCGGTTTCGAGCAAGGTGGAGCCAGGCCCATTGAACAATGTGGCCTTGGAATCGCTGTCGTTTGGCCCAACGGAATTCCCAATCGCCCCCGAGGCCAGCAGTATCCCGCTCGTGAATGGAATCCCCGTGCTTGCCGGGGTTGTGTTCACAAAAGCGCCATATTGGGTGGCGTCGCTCCCGGAATGGAACGTCGGAGTGCCAACCACGGTGATCCCACTTCCCCCCGGAATCAGCATGTTCACCAAGTCCAGCGCCGTGTGCCCGCCGCTGACGGAATGCTGCGCCGCTGAAATGGATGGGACGAGGGCTAAAAGGCTCAACCCTGCGAGCAAGGAATGTTTTTTGATGTTCATTTGTCTAGCTGTTTTTTAGTTTTTGATCGAAATTAAATGACGGACATCCCGCCCTCCAACCTCGACCACCGAAATTTTCAGCATCATAGGTGCATTCATCCACAAAAGTCAATCGTAAACGCTTCATTTTTTGCGGTCATTCCAAGCGGTTGAACAACAACGCTTCCCTCCACCCTGCGGCGCCAAAGCCCGCCCGCGGATCCCACTTTTTTTGACAATCCTCGTCTCGTTCGATTCTTGCCCCAACTCCCTCCCCCCTCCGTTGCCGGCCCCCGGGCGCGACGACGCGGGTCAACCACCCCCCGCGTCCATTTTCCATTCAAAACTGGCCCTCCCCATGCTAGTTTGTCTCATCGTGAACACTGCGGCCCCCAATTCGCCAAACCCCCGCCGGGCCTTCACCCTCATCGAACTCCTCGTCGTCATCTCCATCATCGGCATCCTCGCCAGCATGATGCTCCCCTCCCTCGCCGCCGCCAAACAACGCGGCCGCGAGGCCCAATGCATCAACAACCTCCGCCAAATCGGCATGGGCATCCGCATGCTCTGGGACGACAACGACTTCAAAATGCGCGCCGCCCTCGGGGGCCGCGATCCCCTCCCCGGCTGCCTCACCACCAACTACGGCGCGGCCAAACAACGCAACCTCTACCCCTACCTCGGCAACTCCGAAGTCTTCCGCTGCGGCATGGACCGCGGCCTCGTCAGCGAGGACTGCCCCGACCACCCCAACACCACCCTCCTCCCCTCCGCCTGGCTCACCCGTGGCTTCAGCTACGAACAAAACCTCGGCCAACCCATCGGCCTCACCGCCCCCTACACCCTCCAGCCCACCGCCGGCTCCATCATCGGCAAATCCGAATCCTGGATCCAGGACACCACCCGCTTCATCATGGCCTACGAACCCCCCGCCGTCCCCCAAGTCTGCCACCACCCCTCCGAACACTTCCGCCCCACCTGGTACCAATGGCACCGCGCCCGCGGCAACCGCTTCCCCGACCCCCGCCTCGCCCCCGCCCTCTTCTACTCCCCCGTCGTCTTCATGGATGGCCACGTCGCCCTCCACAACTTCAGCAAATCTCTCCGCGCCGACCCCTACCATTTCGCCGAGCCCACCAAAGACTGGATCTGGTACAAACCCGCCCCCGGAGCGGCCCGACCCGGGGGGGCGGGGGGGGGGGGCCCGGCGGGGGCGGGGGGG
>CAZSXX010000434.1:0-3726 GCA_964611245.1 uncultured Verrucomicrobiota bacterium
ATGATCTGCTCGACCGTGATCTGGCAATGCTCGGCGATTTTTTCGACCAGCTCCTCCGCCGGGGCGTGGACCTCCTCCACTTCCAGGCCCGTCAACAGGCGGATGTCGTCGATGACCCGCGCGTTCCCGGGGTCGGCGGTCGCCACGCGCAGCGTCCCGGCCCTGATTTCCAGGGGGAGCACCCGGTGGTTCTTGATGAAGTCCGTGGGCAGGGCGCGCGCGGCCTCCGGCGTGGGCGGCGTGTGCCATGGAACGCGGGCGGCGGAGCCGTTGGCCCCGCGGTTCGCTTCGCGCAGTTCACCTGCGATAATATTCATCCCTGCCTGGCTTGGTTAGGATCCTCTATGGAGTCGCGGATGATGGTATAAACTGCCATCCCCGAGGCAATGATTTTATAGACACCCGGGCGCGCGTTTCGTTTCGCGAAATGTTCGATCCCGCAAAGAAATCCGCGGATGGCTGTCCTTTTGACTGCTGGAGGGGCGAAAATGTTCAAGGGGCCGGCCCGGACACCAGGGTGTTCGGCTGGGCCCAGCGGATGCGGGCCACAAAGGTCGCCCCCTCCGCCCCGCGCGCGCGGGAGTCCTTCATGAACATCCCTTCGGACACCGTGACCCACGATTCGCCGGGGCTGATGGCGGCCGCGCCGAAGTTCCCCAGTTCCGCGCCGCGCTCGGGAACGACCACCGCCTCGGTTTTGCGCAGGATTTGCAGCGTCTCGGGGTCGACCTGCGCCATGAACAAGGGGGCCCGGTGCCGCATGATGTGGTCATTGCCCGCGCCGCGCCGGGTGTAAACCAGGAACAAACCATCGCGGTGGGCCAGCCAGTGTTGTTGCGTGTTGTGACTGCCCAGCTCTTGGCCGTCGTCAAAGGTCCACGGACGCGGCTCCGAAAAATGCAGCCCATCCCCGCCCACGGACCAGTAGCCCCGGACGTCATTCCGCAGGGTGAGGAAGTAACGCCCCCGGAACGCGATCAACGACGGCTCATACAGGCCGCGCGGGACATCCAACCGCAGCACAGTGCCGTGGCGCAGGTATGTGAGCGTCCTGCCATCAAACCGGCACGCCGCCACGGTCGTGCTATAACGGTCCGCCGCGCTCTTTGCGATGTATAGCGGGACCAACACCGTTCCGTCCGGCCGCACGGCCCATTGCGAGCAGGCGTTGCGGGCGAAATTGAACATCGGATCCGCGGGCAACTCCAGCTCCCGCCACCCCTGCCACGTCCCCCGTTGGGGATCGAACACGGCATACACCGTCTGGTGCGCGCGCGGAATGTCCTCGAGTTGCTGCCCGGCCGGGCTGTAGCGCACCCGGCAGCCAATGGCCAGGACCTTGCCGCTCGCGGAATGGAATCCGGGCGTCACATCCGCCACGCTGACCGTCACGCCGTTGGTTTCCTTGCGCCAGTCCAGTTCCGGCGGAAGGATCGGCCCGCTCCACGCCTGATCTCCGTCCTTCCGGACCATGTAATGCAGCCCGGAATAGTAATCCGAGACCTTGAGATGTTTCTGGATCGTCATCAGCACGCCTCCCGGAAACGCGGCGACCCGGGGGTGGAACCAAAGGAACTTTCCGTCGTCATGCTTCATGACCGTCTCCAGCCGCACGGTGAACGCGGGCCCTTCGGCGGCGGAAATTGGCTTCAGCATGAGGATGAAAAGGGCGCCAAGGGTCAGGACGGCTTTCATGCCCCGATGATCCCGCGTCGGCCCCGGCGTGTAAAACGCGAACTGACCCCCCGGGACCGGGCCGTCGGTGCCTGCGCAATGTTTGCGCGCAGCCAAGGCTGCCGGGTG
Source organism: uncultured Verrucomicrobiota bacterium (assembly GCA_964611245.1). GTDB lineage: Bacteria > Verrucomicrobiota > Verrucomicrobiia > Limisphaerales > SXQI01 > CAZSXX01. Next base: position 1,804 of record CAZSXX010000434.1, read on the forward strand.
TGCAAGAATTGCGCAGCGGAATCGGGAAAGCGTTGCCGGCGTGCGGTTTGTGGTGTTGGCACGCCAGGTGCATACCAACCAACCACACGATGGCGGCGTCGCTGCGCTGAGGCGCGCTTTGATGGCCGCGGTCGCGCAATCAACCGCAGTTAGTTTTTTACGATTATGAAGAAATTCAAGAACGCTTTGCTTCTGGCCGGCGTGACGATGGCTCTGGGACTTGGCTCCACCTCCGCTCAGGCGCAGGGCAATTTTGACCCCGAACAGATGCGTCAGCGCATGATGGAACGGGTGCGCGAGCAGCTCGAAATCACCAACGATGACGAATGGAAGATCGTCTCGGAACGCGCCGAGAAAGTGATGGCCGCGCGCCGGGAAGTGGGCGGCGGTGGCATGGGCGCCATGATGATGGGCCGTGGCCCCGGCGGGCCCGGCGGCGGGCGCCGCGGCGGCGCCGAAGCCGGCAATGCCGACGCCGGCAACCGCGGCAACCGCCCGCGCGGCGGCGGCATGTTCGGCGAACCCTCTCAGGAGGCCAAGGACCTCCAGACCGCCATCGAGGCCAAGGCCCCGGCCGAGGAGATCAAGGCCAAGCTCGAGAAATTCCGCGCCGTCAAAAAGGCCAAGGAAGCCGACCTCGCCAAAGCCCAGGACAAGCTCAAGGAAGTCCTGAACGCCCGGCAGGAAGCGGCCGCGGTGCTGGCCGGCCTGTTGAACTAAGTTTGTTGGCAGGAGACACGGGGACCGCCAGGCGAATCCTGGCGCCCCCGGCAGAAAATATGTCAAACCCGGAAAAGGAAAACGCGGCTCAGGCGCTGCTCGACCGGATGGTCGAGGACCGGCAACTTTCGGCCTCGGATGTGGGCGCCCTGCGGCGCGGCGCCGGGGCGGACGGATTGCCCGGCTCGGAGGCCGACGTCCTGACCTGGCTTGCGAAGGAGTATGAAGTCACCTACTCGTCGCTGGATGAGGTCGAGCCCGACCGCCAGTTGCTGTCGCTTTTTCCCGCCCGCGTTTTGTTGAAGGAGCACCTGCTCCCCTTGCGCCGCAGCGACGGCTCCGTCGAGGTGGCCACCAGCCGCTTGTTCGCCACCCAGGCCTTCGACACCCTCAAGACCATGACCGGCTTGAAGTTGAAGCCGGTCCTCGCCCCCATGGAGGCCATCCAGCGCGAGATGAAGAAGCATCTCGGCGTCGGCGCCGACACCATTGGCACGCTCGACGAGGAGGCGCCCTTCCAGGTGGTGGACGAAAACAAGGAGGACACCAACCTCGACAGCGCCGCCGAGGACGCCTCCATCATCCGCTTCGTCAACCAGGTCCTCCGCGACGCGATCGACCTGCGCGCCTCGGACATCCACCTCGAACCGTTCGAGGACGAACTGCGCATCCGCTACCGCATTGACGGCGTCCTGCAGGAAGTGCCCGTGCCCCCGCAGATCAAGCGCTTCCAGCCCGCCATTGTCTCCCGCGTCAAAATCCTGAGCCACCTCAACATCGCGGAAAAGCGCCTGCCCCAGGATGGGCGCATCAAAATCCGCGTCGAGAACGCCGACGTGGACATCCGCGTCTCGGTCATCCCCATGCTCCATGGCGAGGCGGTCGTGATGCGCCTCCTGCGCCAAAATTCCAAGCTGCGCGGCCTCCAGGATTTGGGCATGGACACCCGCGAGGTCGATTGCTTCAAGCGCGTCCTTGATTTGCCCCACGGGATCATCCTCGTCACCGGCCCCACCGGCAGCGGCAAGACCTCCACGCTCTACACCGCCCTCAACGCCATCAACGACGCCGTCCGCAAGATCATCACCATCGAGGACCCGGTCGAGTACCAACTCAAGGGCGTCAATCAAATCCAAGTCTCCGAAAAGGCGGGCCTGACCTTCGCGCGCGGCCTCCGCTCCATCCTGCGGCATGATCCGGACG
>CAZSXX010000435.1:0-3716 GCA_964611245.1 uncultured Verrucomicrobiota bacterium
AAATAGGTCTGCCGCGGGTCAGTCCCATATTTCTTCATCGCCAAATCCAACACCTCCATCGCGTCCCGCCGTCCCCAGTCCTCCCAGTCAAACCCATACGCCCGCCGGTTCGTCGGCGCCACAATGTGCGCCCACGTCTTCGCCCCGTAAGCCGCCGCCTGCCCCTGCGCCTCCACGCTCGCCCCATGCGCCGTTAACACCAGCGCCGGCGGCGGAGGGTTCTTCCCCAGCGGCTGCGCCGGCGTCACCGCGAAATACTGCACGCTCCCGTCCATCCCGCTCACAAAGGTCTCCCGCCGTTTCTCGTCCGCCGCCCGCAGCCGCAACGTCAATTTGGCCGTGTCCAGCCCCTCCTCCTTCCGCCCCTCCTTTTTCACCAGCGCCAACGTGAACTCCACCTGGTTCGTGTCGCTCTTGCCCGAATGGTTCACCGCGAACCCCACCTTCCGCGTGCTCAACGGCGGCACCGCCGGGACCGCCGTCGTCACCGTTTTTCCGCCCTTGCCCGAGACCCGCAGCGCCAAATCCCTCGCAAAATTCGTCGTGCTGTTCACCACCAGCACCGCCGCCGGCATCTCATTCTTCTCGCCAACCACCAAATCCGGCGTCGTGCTGTCCCGCAAATCCAGCCCCACCTCCCGCTTCGGCTCCGTCAACCGCGCCCTCAGCGACCCCCGCCCCACCGCGAACAAAAACTCGTTCGTCCCCGCCAACACCCGCACCGGCAGCGCCACGCTCCCGTTGCTGTAAACGTCCCCCGCCCGCGGCTCCCCGTTCACATAGACCATCGTGTGCCCCTGGGCCTCCAAGATCCACGTCCGCTCCCGGTCCGAAACCAGCGGCACGTGGACATACCCGCCCCGCAGCGCCGCGTTTGTGAACGACCCATCCTCCCGCGCCTTCACCGCCTCCCACACCCGGTTCGTCCCCCCCGCCAACGCCACCACACCCCCCTCCATCGGCCTCGTCCAACGCCCCGTCACGATTTGCTCCTCCACCGGGTCCGTGTGGAACGCCGACCGCCCCCCGCGCCCCCCCGACGTCCGCACCGCCAACCCGTCCCGCAGGACAATCTCCGCCGGCGCGGCCATCGCCGAAGCCAGGCCCACCGAGTCCACAACAAATGTCCGAAATGATATGAACTTCATGAATCCAAAAATCCAGTCAATGGGCTCGTTGGGTTCGCCGAGTCCGAAACCGGCCCCAGCCCAATCTCATACGCCGCCCGCCCCGCCTCCGTCGCCTGCGCGAACGCCCGCGCCATCCGGTTTGGGTCGCCCGCGATCGCGATCGCCGTGTTCACCAACACCGCGTCCGCCCCCAGCTCCATCGCCTCCGCCGCGTGGCTCGGCGCCCCCAGCCCCGCGTCCACCACCACCGGCACCGTCGCCTGCTCGATGATGATCCGGATCTGCGCCCGCGTCTCCACCCCCCGGTTCGTCCCAATCGGCGACCCCAGCGGCATCACCGTCGCGCATCCCACCTCCTGCAGCCGCTTCGCCAACACCGGATCCGCGTTGATGTATGGCAACACCGTGAACCCCTCCCCCACCAAAATCTCCGCCGCCTTGAACGTCTCAATCGGGTCCGGCAGCAAATACCTCGGGTCCGGATGAATCTCCAGCTTGATCCATTTCGGCAGCCCCGCCGCCGCCGCCAACCGCGCCAGCCGCACCGCCTCCGCCGCGTTCATCGCCCCGCTCGTGTTCGGCAAAACCAGGAACCGGTCCGGGTCGATGAACTCCAGGATGTTCGCGAACGGGTCCTTCTTCCCACTAAGATCCGCCCGCCGCAGCGCCACCGTCACCATCCCCGTCCCGCTCGCCTCCAGCGCGTCCCGCATCGCATCCGGCGACGAAAATTTCCCCGTCCCAAGTATCAATCGGGACCCAAAACTCCTGCCGGCAATCACCAATGGCGCGCTTCCAGACCGCATCGGAGCGCAGAATATGTCAGGTCCGCCGTTTGGCAACCAAAGAGCGATGCCCCGCTCAACTTCAGCCCCGAAAAACCAATGGCACAAAAGCAGTGCCGCGGCCCGGCCTTTGTGCTACGTTCCGCCCAGCCGCGCCGCGAGGGCGCCCACACATTTAATGAAGATGGATTCCGTGTTTTCTCTCGAAAATGCCGCCTGGCCCGCCTTGCTGGTGGACTCTTCCGCCACCATCCGCAAAGCCAGCCTCGGCGCCAAATCCCTGTTCGGCTCAGCCCTCGACTCTCAACCCACCCTCGCCGGCTCCATCTGGGCCAAGGAAAACGACCTCCCCTCCGAGAAATTCCTCGCCCAATGGGCCGACCACCCCACCCCCAACTCCCAGGTCAAACTCCGCCTCAAGGACGGCACCGTCTCCTCCTTCACCGCCTACCTCTCCCGCCTCGACTCCGAAAACGGCCCCTCCTTCGTCCTCCAATTCTTCAACAAGGACGGACGCGGCGAAACCACCGAGTCCATGGCCACCGCCCAAAAACAAAAACTCGACTGCGCCCTCCAGCTCACCCGCACCGTCGCCCTCGACTTCAACAACGCCCTCACCAGCATCCTCGGCCACACCTCCCTCCTCCTCGGCAAACTCGAATCCGCCCACCCTTGGCGCGGCTCCCTCGTCGAAATCGAAAAATCCGCCGAGAAAGCCGCCGAAATCGCCCACGACCTCGCCGCCTTCAGCCGCCAGGAAAAAGACGCCAAATCCCAGCAGGCAGGCAACCTCAACGAACTCGTCCGCCGCACCGTCGAACTCTTCAAAAACCCCGGCAACGAGGGCGTCTTCTGGAGCCTCGAGCTCGAGGACCGCCTCCACACCGCCACCTTCGACGAGGCCAAAATGCAGCAGGCCTTCGTCAAAATCCTCGAAAACTCCATCCAGGCCGTCAACAGCTTCGGCCGCATCGTCGTCAAAACCCTCAACCACGAATTCACCCAAACCTTCCAGGACGGCCCCGTCCGCATCGCCCCCGGCTCCTACATCTGCGTCGAATTCAACGACTCCGGCGCCGGCATCCCCCCCGACGTCCTCCCCCGCATCTTCGAGCCCTTCTTCACCACCAAAAACAGCCCCGCCCACCGCGGCCTCGGCCTCGCCTGGGTCTACGGCATCGTCACCAACCACGGCGGCAGCGTCGCCGTCTCCAGCCACCCCGGCCAGGGCGCCTCCGTCCGCGTCTACCTCCCCGCCCAGCGCAAAGTCGTCAAGGACCGCTCCCGCAAGCTCAGCGACCTCAACGGCACCCAGACCATCCTCATGATCGACGACGAGGACCTCCTCCTCACCATGGGCGAAACCATCCTCTCCGCCTACGGCTACCGCGTCCTCACCGCCAACAGCGGCCTCAAAGGCCTCGAGCTCTTCCGCAAATGCTCCCGCGAAATCGACCTCGTCATCACCGACCTCGTCATGCCCCAAATGAGCGGCCGCGAACTCATCGACAAACTTCGCCAGCACTCCCCCGGCGTCAAAATCATCTGCGCCTCCGGCTTCGTCCGCGGCGGCGGCGACGACGACGACTTTTACCTCCAAAAACCCTTCACCGCCCAGGACCTCCTCCGCAAAGTCAAACACGCCGCCACCGGCTCCTGACCCCCATTCTCAAAATCTCTCCCCCAACACGGGCCAAAATCTGTTGACGCATCCCACCCTCGACACTAGATTCTCGCGCTCTGGGTTCCAAAGTAGCTCAATGGTAGAGCAATCGGCTGTTAACCGATCGGTTGTAGGTTC
>CAZSXX010000436.1:0-3708 GCA_964611245.1 uncultured Verrucomicrobiota bacterium
CGCGATGCTCGATGTTCCATGAAAAGAGGATTCCGGCGACGGCGGCAATCCCCGTGAGGAGGACCAGGACCACGCTGATGCCATCCGCCCCGAGCCGCAAATCAATGCCCAGCGAACGGATCCATGGGACGGCGGCGATCTCCTGGAACCCGGTGGTGAAGGAAAGCGCGCCGGCGAACGCGACCAGCAGGCCGGCGACGGCGGTGATCAATGCCGCCGCCCTGGCGGCCCGGGCGTTGTCCTTGGGCAGGAGCATCTGCCAAACAACGCCGGCGAACGTGATGTAAATGGTCCACGCGAGCATGTCAGCCAAGGCCCTCCGCGAGCTGGATGATGGTGGAGTTGAACAGGGCGATCAACGCCTGCGGGAAGAAGCCCAGGGCAAACATCAGGAGGACCGCAGGGGCGACGACGATCCGGCCGGTGAATTGCAGGTCGCCCATGTCCTGGGCGTTCCCGGAAAGCGGGCCATTGAACAGTTGGTGGATGATCCGCAAGATGTAAGCCGCGGTGACGAACAGTCCGATGGCGGCGGCCGCGGCGGCCCAGGGGGAAAGCGAAAACACGCCTTTGAAAATGAGGAATTCGGCGGGGAATCCGCTCAATCCCGGGAGGCCCAGGGAGGCGAAGAGAGCGATGCCCATCAATCCCGCCAGAATGGGCGCGGCCCGCCGGAGTCCGCCGAAATCGTCGATCGACCGGCGGCCTTGGTTGCGCTCCTCGAGGAATCCGACGAGATAGAACAATGTGGCCGCCGTGACACCGTGGCCGAACATTTGGAGGAGGACGCCGTTGAGGGCCGCCGTTTTCTCGATGATGCCCGCGCTGGAATCGGTGGCGCTGGCGGCGGCGAAAATCCCGAGGAGGCAATATCCGAGGTGGCTGATGGATGAATAGCCGAGGAGGCGCTTGAGGTCCTTTTGGCCAAACGCGGCCAGCGCGCCGAGCACGATGGTGGCGATTGAAAGCCATAGGAGAAGGGTCATCGCATCGCGAATCTGGGCGGGGAAAATGGGGAGGAGCAGGCGGAGGAAACCGTAGACGCCCATTTTTGACATGAGGCCGGTGAGGAGCATCGTGGTGGAGGTGGGGGCCTCGGAATAGGCGCCGGGAAGCCAGCCGTGGAAGGGCATCAGGGGAACTTTGACGGCGAGGCCGAGAAACACGCACCAGAACAAGACTTGGACCACGCCTTCATCGTTGTTGATCCAGGGCATGATGGGATTCACGTTCACCATTCCCAGCAACTGGCCGCGCCGGACGATCTCCGCCAGCTCATCGAAGTTGAAGACGCCCGTGACCTGATAAAGCCCGAGGAAGCCGAGCAGCATGGCGACGCTGCCGAACATGGTGTAGGTGAAAAACTGCAGCGCGGCGGGGCCGCGCCCGGGTCCGCCCCAGAGCTTGATCAAGAAAAAGGCCGGAATCAGGGCCAGCTCCCAGAACAGGAACCAATGGAAAAAGTTTTGCGCGGTGAAGGTCCCGATCAATCCCGCCTGCAAAAACAGGATCATGGAAAAATAACGGGGGGCGCGGTCCTCGATTCTCCATGCGGCGGCGATGGCGGCGGGAACGAGGAGGGCGGTCAGGAGGAGCATGAGCATGCCCAAGCCATCGGCGCCCAGATAGTAATCGACGGCCAGGGATGGAATCCAGGGGTGCTTCTCGACGAACTGCAGCCCCCCGGAGCCGGGGTCGAAGCGGGACCAGAGGCAAAGCACATGCGCGAGCGTGGCGAGGCTGGATGCGAGGGCGGCCAGGCGGGTGAACCGGGAGCGCGCCTCATCCATCCCGGCCAAAAGAATTGCGGCCACGATGGGCAGCAGAGTTAGGGCGGTCAGGTCCGGAAAGGGGCTCATTTGGCGTCGCACCCCCAAGCGAAAAAGAGGACGAGGAGAACCAGGCCGAGACTGAGGACGCGGAGGTAGCTTTGGATCTGGCCTGTTTGGGTTGTGGCGGCGGCCTTCCCACTTTGGCGTACCTTGCGCGTGACCAGGTCGAAGCCGCCGTTGACGACCCATTCATCCGCGAGGCGGTTGAGCCAAGCCACGGCAAGAAGGATGGCTCCACTGATTTGAACGGTGGCGCGCCATGCCGCCTTCTCCAGCTTGGCCCATGACCCGGCCGCGAATTCGTAGAAAGCGACCGCGGTGGCGCGGTAAAATTCGTCGAAGTAAAACTTGTCACGAAGCATTCTGAAAACAAACGGGGCGCGGACTTCCAACGGATCCGAAGCGGCGTCGGAACGGCCGTACCAGCGCCAGCCGCCGAAAACCCCCGCCGCCACCACGGCGGTTGAGGTGAACGCCAGGACAAGGAAGGGCCACCAGTGGAACTGACCGTGGCTCTCGCCGGTCAGCAGCGTTTGAAACCAAGGCCAAAATGGAGTTCCAATGAAGCCCAGGAGGATGGCGCAGGCGGCCAGGACCAACAGCGGCATGGTCATGACCGGCGGGCTTTCGTGCGGGGAGTGATGCCCGCGAAATTTGCCGAAGAAGACGAGGGACATTTGGCGGGTCATGTAGAACGCGGTCAGGCCCGCCCCAACGAGGCCGAGGACAAAGGGGATTTTCGAGGGGCCCCAGGCGGACGCGGCATGGAGGATTTCGTCCTTGCTCCAGAACCCGGAGAAGAAGAGGGGGAAACCGGCGAGGGCCATCATGCCGACGGCGTAGGCCTTGAAGGTCAGGGGCATTTTATCCCGCAAGCCGCCCATCTGGCGGATGTCCTGTTCGTGGTGGCAGCCGTGGATGACGGAGCCGGCGCCGAGGAACAGGAGGGCCTTGAAGAAGGCGTGCGTGATGAGGTGAAACATGGCGACCGCGACGCCCCCGACGCCCAGGCCCATCATCATGTAGCCGAGCTGGGAGACCGTGGAATAGGCGAGAATCCGCTTGATGTCGGTCTGGGCGACGGCGACGAGGGAGCCGAAGATCGCGGTGACCGCGCCGACCCAAGTGATCACGGTCAAGGCTTGGGTTCCGTATATGAGCGGATAGACCCGGGCCATCAGGAAGACGCCGGCGGCCACCATGGTCGCCGCGTGGATCAACGCGCTGACGGGCGTGGGGCCCTCCATCGCGTCGGGAAGCCAGACATGCAGGGGAACCTGGCCGGATTTCGACATGGCGCCGAGGAACAGGAGCAGGCCAATGACAGCGGCCAGGGGCAGGCCAAGGACCGAAACGAAACCCATCAACTTCGTGACATTGGCCTGCTCCAGGCAGCCCTGCCCGGCGTCATAAAAGACAAGCGTGCCCGAGGCGGAGTAAAGCCAGACCATTCCGATGAAGAAACCGACGTCGCCGATGCGGGTGGTGAGAAAGGCCTTCCGGGCCGCCGCGGCGGCCGACGGCTTGAAAAACCAAAAGCCGATCAACAAATAGGAAGCGAGGCCGACCAACTCCCAGCACATGAAGAGGAGGAGGAGGTCATTGGCGACGATGACGCCGAGCATGGCGGCGGTGAACAGCGAGAGGAAGGCGAAGAACCGGGTGAACCGTTCGTCGTCCGCCATGTAGCCCGCGCTGAAAATGAAGATGAGCAAGCCGACAAACGTGACCATCACGAGCATGACGGCGGAGAGCGGATCGAGGCCAATGCCGAGGCGGAGCGACGCGGAACCCATCTGAAGCCACTCAAAATTATGGACGACGCGCGGGAGGCGGTTGACCGCCACCTGGAAAAAGAGGGCGAACGACAACAGGC
>CAZSXX010000437.1:0-3703 GCA_964611245.1 uncultured Verrucomicrobiota bacterium
AATAGGCGACCACGTGCTTGCCGTCCGTCGCTGGGGTGGACGCGGCGGGGCTCCCCTCCGTTTGATGAAACTCCTCGAGCGTCGGCACGCTGAAGGCCCGCGCCCAGTTGTTCTCCCCGTTGCTCCGCCGGTAATCGCGGACCTGCAACTTGCCGCCGTCGTAGGTGGTGACGAAAATGTGGTCGCCCCAGATGCACGGCGAGGATGGGGCATAAGCGAGGTCGGTTTGCCAGAGCACATTTTCGGACGGCCCAAATTTGGCCGGGGGCTTGGCTTGCGGGGCGACGCCGGAGGAGTTGGGCCCCCGAAATTGCGGCCACGATGCGGTTTCCGCCGCCATCGCGCCGGGCATCGCCGCCGCGGCCAGGATCGACATAATTGATTTCATTCAGCCTTTGAGGGAATCGAGAACGGTCAGGTCCGTGGATTTGAAATGGCGGTACACGCAAATGATCAAGGCCAGGCCCACGGCGGCTTCGGCCGCGGCGATGCCAATGGAGAAGAGGACAAACATCACTCCGTTCAACGCCTCCGCGTGCCCGCCATACCGCCAGAACGCGATGAAGTTCAGGTTGGCCGCGTTGAGCATCAGCTCGATGCTGATCAAAACGATGATGGCGTTTCGCCGCAGCAGCGCCCCGGCCAGGCCCACCCCGAAGAGCAGCGCCGCGACGATCAAACACCCGGTCAATGGGTTCATGCTTTTTTCCTTTCCGGCGTCGCAAGCGTCACCGCGCCGAGCAGCGCGACCGTGAGCAGCAACGCGATGATCTCCAAGGCGAGCACATGCGTTGACATCAGTTTTTCGCCGATTTGCAGCACCGTCGCTGCGCCCAGTTGCGGGCTGGGATTAAGCTGCGCGCTCGTCCCGACGCAAAGGATCAGGACCCCGGCGACCAGCCCCGCGACGGCCGCGCTGACAAGAATCGAGCCGAAGAACCGCTGGCCCTGCTCGTTGCCGGCGCCGCGCGTCAGCAGGATGGCGAACACGACCAGGATGGCGATGGCCCCGACATAAACGAGCACCTGGGCGAAACCGGCGAATTGCGCGCCCAGCCACAGGAACAGCCCGGCCACGCCAAGAAGCGACGAGGCGAAACAGAGCGCGCAATGCACAAGGTTGCGCAGGCTGATCGCCGCCAGGCCGGAGCCAATCGTCACGGCGGCGAGCAGGATGAAGGTCACGTCCATGTCAGCTTGCGAATTGGTAGGTTCGTTTGCGGAAACCACGCTGGCCCGCGAGCGCCCGGGCCAGGGCCGCGTACGGGATCGCGATGAGCGCCAGGCACAGGAGCGTCCGCCAGAGCCCCGGATGCATGAAGCGCCAGACGATCGCCACCACGAAGTTGACGAGGCACATCGGGAGCATGAATTTCCACGCCAGGTTCATGAGCTGGTCCATCCGCAGGCGCGGAAGCGTGCCCCGCACCCAGATGAACAGCGCGATCAACCCCAGCAGCTTCGCGAAAAACCAGGCGTAGCTCGGCACGAACCCAAGGAACGCGAACGGCGCGTTCCAGCCCCCAAGGAACAGGGTGATCGCCATGCCGCTGACCGCGAAGAGCCCCAGGTACTCGCCAAGGAAAAAAAGCGCGAACTTGAACCCGGAATACTCCAGGTAATATCCCGCGATGATCTCCGACTCGCCCTCCGGCAGGTCAAAGGGGGACCGGTTCGACTCGGCCGTCGCCGCCACCAGGAACAGGAGGAACCCGGCCAGGCCCCAGGGGGTGAAAAGGTGCCAATGCGCGATCCCGTGGCTGTATCCTCCCTGCGCCTCGACAATTTTCACCAGCGAGAGCGTCCCCGTCATCATCACCACCACGAGCGTCGAAAGGACCAGCGGCAACTCATAGCTGATCATCTGCGCCACCGCCCGCATGGCCCCGAGCATCGAGTATTTGTTGCGGCTCGACCACCCAGCCATGAACACCGCGAGCTCGGTCGAGGCGCCCACGGCGAAGAAAAAGAATATCCCCGCGTCCAGGTCGAGCGCGGCCATGTTCCGCCCGATCGGCAGCACCGAGTAGAGCAGCAGCGTGGAGACCAGGAGCGCCACGGGGGCCAGCACATAAATCGTTTTGTCCGCGTTGGCCGGGACGATGTTTTCCTTGAACAGCGTTTTGAGCCCGTCCGCCGCCGGCTGCAGGAACCCGAACGGCCCCACCCGGTTGGGTCCAAGCCGATTTTGGATCCGCCCAAGCCCCTTGCGCTCGAGGATCGTGGTCAGCGCAAAAAGTGTCGGGAAGATCACCAACACGGCGGTCACGGACATGAGGGCCGAGGCGACCGGCTGCACCGCTTCGGGCAACGCCCCCACCAGCGCGTGCTTGAGCGTCACGGGCAGTTGGTCAATGTCGTGGAAAAATCCCTGGCTCATGGCGCCGTTTTGGTTTCCGCCGCGGCGGGCGCGGCCGGTTTTGCGGGCGCTGCCGCCGCCGCCGGTGGAGCCGCTTTTGCCGCCGCCGCAGCGGCCGCCTTCGCCGCCGCCTTCTCTTTCTCCTCCGCCAGGCGCGCGTCCACCTCCGCCGCTTCGTCCGGATGAATCTCCCGGTAATACTCGTTCGACTTCCGCAAATCCGTCTTCCGCATCAGCAGCCCATCGAACCGGTCCGCCCGGCTCAACTCATAAACCTGGTCCATCTTGATCGCGTCGAACGGGCACACCTCGACGCAAATCTGGCAGCTCATGCAGACCGAAATGTCGATGTCGAACACGCGCGGGTGCTTCTTCGGCTTCCCCTTCTCGTCCCGCTCCAGCACGATGTAGATGCACTGCGGCGGGCATTCCTTCTCGCAGATTTTGCACGCCACGCACCGCAGCCCTTTTTCGGGGTCGGCGTCAAATACCAGGAACGGGAAATTCCGCGTCGCCTGCCGCATCGGCAGCCGTTCCTCCGGATACTCCACCGTCGTCAGCCGTTCGGAGTCGGTGTAGCTCCCGATGAAATTCCGGGCCGTCTCCGCCATCCCCTTGATGATGCCTTCGCCGTACATATTATCGGTCCACCTCCCCGAGCACGATGTCCACGCTGCCCAACGTGATCACCGCGTCGGCGATGCTTTGGCCAAGGCACATGTCCTCGAGGATGGTCAGGTTGATGAAGCTCGGCGGCCGGACCCGGTACCGGTACGGGTTGGGCGAATTGTCGCTGATCAAGTAAAAGCCCAGCTCCCCTTTGGGCCCCTCGATCCGCCCATAGGCCTCGCCGGCTTTGGGCTTGAAATTGCGCGCCTTGAACTTCGGGTCCACAATCGGGCCCTCCGGAATGTCCCGCAGCGCCGGCCTCAATATCTTCAACGACTCCCGCATCTCCAGCACGCGAATCATGTACCGGTCGAACACATCGCCATGCTCGCCGAGCGGGACCCGAAAATCGAACCGTCCATAAATCCCGTATTGATCCACCTTCCGGATGTCGTAATTCACCCCGGAGGCGCGGAGCATCGGGCCTGTCACCCCGGCGCTGATGGCCAGCGCTTTCGGAAGGATTCCGGTCCCCTGCGTGCGGGCGAGCATGATTTCATTGCCCGAGATCAACGCCTCAAACTCATCCAGGAACTCGTCGTAATGGTCCACCACCCGCTGCGCGGCCTCGATCCAGCCCGGCGGCAAATCGACCCGGCAGCCCCCGAACCGCATGTAGTTGCACATCATGCGCGCCCCGCTCAGCGCCTCGAACAAATCCAGGATCTTCTCCCG
>CAZSXX010000438.1:0-3693 GCA_964611245.1 uncultured Verrucomicrobiota bacterium
GGAGGTTCGTTCGCTTCGGCCACCACAATATTGAATGTTCGCGAGGCGTTGCGCGCCGGAACGCCGTTGTCCGTGACGATGACGGTGACTGGAACTGTCTGGCCGCCGTGCATTTCGCCTGGGGTCCAAGTGATCGTGCCGCTAGCCGGATCCAAGCCCAGGCCCGCTGGTGCATCCTGCCCCACTGACCAGGCCAACGTGTTGGCGGGAAGGTCCAAGTCCGTCGCGGTTGGACTGTAACCGAACAGGACTCCTTCGGTCGCGGTTTGCGGATCAATGGCGGCCAGGACCGGAGGTTCGTTCACTTCGGCTACTGTGATGTTAAGCGTCCATGACGCGTTGCGCGGCGGAACTCCATCATCCGTGGCGACGATTGTCACTGGAAAGGTCTGCCCTCCCTCCGATTCAGAAGGTGTCCAGGTGATCAGGCCGTTGGCGGAATTAATGCCCAAGCCCGGAGGCGCATCCGGCCCCAGTGACCAACCGAGCGTGTTGGCGGGCAGGTCTGGGTCGCTCGCGCTAGGCGCTAAAGTGAACAACTCTCCTTCCGTTGCCGTTTGCGGATCAATGGAGGCGACGTTGGGAGGTTCATTCGCTTTGGCCACCACGATATTGAATGTTCGCGAGGCGCCGCGCGCCGGAACGCCGTTGTCCGTGACGATGACGGCAACTGGGAATGTCTGGCCGCCCTGCGATTCGGAAGGTGTCCAAATGATCGTGCCGTTGGCGGAATTAATGGCCAGGCCCGCTGGTGCATCCTGCCCCAGTGACCAGGCCAACGTGTTGGCGGGAAGGTCCAAGTCCGTCGCGGTTGGACTGTAACCGAACAGGACTCCTTCGGTCGCGGTTTGCGGATCAATGGCGGCCAGGACCGGAGGTTCGTTCACCTCGGTCACGGCGATGCTGAACGTGCGGGAGGCGTCGCGCGGCGGAAGGCCGTTGTCCGTGACGATGACGGTGACCGGGAATGTTTGGCCACCCTGCGATTCGGAAGGAATCCACGTGATCGCGCCGGTAGCCGGGTTAAGGCTCATGCCTGCGGGCGCTTCGAGTCCCAGCGACCATGCCAGCGTGTTGGCGGGCAGGTCTGAGTCAATCGCGCTGGGAGCCAGCGAAAATGAGACGCCTTCTGTGGCAGCTTGCGGGTCAATGAATGCCAGGAACGGCGGTTCGTTGATTTCGGCCACTGTGATGTAAAAAGTCCGCGCGGCGCTGAAGGGTGGAACGCCGTTGTCCGTGACGACCACGGTGACCGGGAACGTCAGTCCGCCTTGTGATTCAGAGGGAATCCAAGTGATCGCACCGGTTGCGGAATCAATGGCCAGACCCGCAGGCGCGTTCGGCCCGAAGGACCAGGACAAAGTGTTGGCCGGAAGGTCCGAGTCTGTCGCGTGGGGAGCCAGCGAAAACGGGACGCCTTCCGTGGCGGTTTGCGCGTCGATGGCGGCGAGGATGGGCGGCGCGTTGACTTCGGCCACGGTGATGTCAAAAGTCCGCGCGGCGCTGAGGGGTGGAACGCCATTGTCCGTGACGACCACGGTGATTGGGAAGGTCTGTCCACCTTGCGTCTCATCTGGCGTCCAGGAAAAGACGCCTGTCGCGGAATTAACCGCCCCGCCGCCGGGGGCTCCCGGCAACAGCGAGACTGTCAACGTGTTGACTGGCAGGTCGGCGTCAAGAACCGTCAGCGGGAGCACGAACGGTTCGCCTTCCTCCACGGTTTGATCGGGGATTGCGGCGGTGTCCGGCGTAAGCACGGCGAGGTCGCGGTAGCGCAGACGACCCATGCCCTCCTGAGTGTTGTTCACTGCGCAAACAAAAGATCCAAGATAAACAGTTGGAGGATACGCGGGATCAACGTCTTTCGAAGCGGTTTGCGTCCAAACCTCCGCGTCATCGCTGAAATAAGCGGCGAAGCGATTGCCGACTCGCGTTAGGCGAAGCCAGAATCCGCTTGGGAGCATCTCCCAGAAGTTTCCGACGGTGCTGGCCCAAACCCAACCGTCGTGGCCTCTGGTTTCGATTCGTTCTCCGTGCTGCAATTGGGAGGATGGGGTAGATGATCCCAACACCTGAATCGTCAATCGCCGACTGTCAGCTTCCAATGATTCCCGAACCATCCAACCGGCGTGGGCCGAGCCGGGGATCACTTGAAACGACTCTACGCGCATCCGCGCGTCGAAGTCGCCTTTGACAGAGCGGCAACGGAAGGCCAGGTGATCCGAAGCGCGGTCTGCGGGCCAGTTTCCGCCTCCCGTCAACTCAGCCTCGTCTGGACTCAACATGGCAAAGAGCGGTTCGTGGAGCGGGTTCAACCGGTGGCCGATGTTGCGTGTGGATTCCTCCGCCAAATCAAGGCGATGACCGACATTCCCGAGAAGCGGCGCTGTGTTCATTTCCAGCACCCGAACCAGGAAGGACTTTGCGTCCGATTTAGGTGGAGATCCGTCGTCCGTCGCGCGGACGGTGATGTTGTATTCCGCCGGTCCCTGTTCCTCGAAGGGACACCAAGTAACGATGCCGTTCGTCGCGTCAACCTCCATGCCGCGTGGAAAGCCAGGATCGAGTGAATAGCGGAGCGTCTGCCGCCAATCATCCGCATCCATGGCCGTCACCGACACCGTAAGTTCCTCCCCTTCGGTGATCTCCTGGTTGGGAATGGCGGCCAACACGGGCGGAGCGTTGGAGTGTGTGAGGAGGATCCCCCGCAGTGGATAATTCATAATCATACTGTGGACCCGCACATCTGAACTGCCCATTGGCGTGGGGCCAAGCAGGGTTGGCAAATCCTCGCGTGTTTGAGACAGCATCTGCCGGAGGAATTCAGGATCGAACACGCCTTGGTCTGTGCGCTCGCGGTTCAGTCCTTGGGTCCAACTGTTGATTACGGCATAGGTGGCATTCGGCGCCTCGTTGTGAAGCGGCTCCAACTGGCTTTCAAGGCCGTTGATCAATAGATCAAGTCCGCTGCCGGGCGCCAGCAGGTCAATCCGGCCGGCTCGAAACGGCATTGCGGAGGCGAGCAGGTTGAAGCGACCTTCAAATTGGTCGAGTTCGATGGCTGGCGGACCGAACAGGTTGTCGGGCGCCAGTTGGCTGGGGGCGATCAGGTATCCGTGCAAGGTCACCGAACCGCGACCGGTCAACCGAAGAAAGCTTGTTTCCGCGTTTTCGAACCAATGATCACGATCCAGCACACGTCCGCCGTCGCGGACTTCATGGATGGTCTGGCCCACAGCAACGCCGTCGCCGGAGCTGCCAAACATATTCAAACGGCTGACAGTCGCTTTTCCGTCGGCCATCAGCGGCCCACCGTGGATTCTTACCTGCGGTGAGTCGAAAGAGGATCCCAGGGCGAGGGCGCGGGTTTCGACCTGAAGGTGATCTGTCCGATCAAGCCACATCAGTTCCTCTTTGTAAGAGCCAGCGAGGCTGGCTTGATGGAGAAATACCCGAGAATGCGGCTGATCCGCGAGGTTGATCTCCAACCCGCGCGCGCCATCCCGATCCGGCAGTCCCGCCGTGCCATAGAGGGTAAGGTCGCGGATCGTCACCCGGCTGGGGCCGTCAATCCGCACGATAGGCCCTTTCCCGATGGGTACATGCGCATCGCCGTGATTCTTTTGCCAGACAAGGCTCGTGCTCCGGCCATCGCCGACCAACTGAACATCGGAGTCAGCGGGAATGATAAGC
>CAZSXX010000439.1:0-3681 GCA_964611245.1 uncultured Verrucomicrobiota bacterium
GCCTTCGTTGGCGCCGGCCATTTGGCGCTGGACCATGGCGTGTTAGGCGCCGGCGGCGTTCATGAGTTGTTCGTGGGAGCCGCGCTCGATGATGCGGCCTTCGTCCATGAGAAGGATGAGGTCGGCGCGGCGGATGGTGGAGAGGCGGTGGGCGATGACGAAGGTGGTGCGGCCGGCGAGGAGGGCGGCCATGGACGCCTGGATGAGTTGCTCGCTTTCGGTGTCGAGGTTGCTGGTGGCCTCGTCGAGGATGAGGATTTGGGGGGCGGCGAGGATGGCGCGGGCGATGGCGAGGCGCTGGCGCTGGCCGCCGGAGAGATTGATGCCGCGCTCGCCGATGAGGGCGGAGTAGCCGCCGGGGAGTTTTTCGATGAATTCGTGGGCGTTGGCGCGGCGGGCGGCGTCCTCGACCTGGGCGGGGGAGGCGTCGCGGCGGCCGTAGGCGATGTTGTCGCGGACGGGGCCGTCGAAGAGGAAGACTTCCTGCTGGACGATGGCGAGGAGGGAGCGGTAGGACGCCAGTTGGAGTTCGCGGATGTCGAGGCCGTTGAGGAGGATGCGTCCGTGGGTGGGGTCGTGGAAGCGGGCGACGAGGTCGGTGACGGTGGTTTTGCCGGCGCCGCTGCGGCCGACGAGGGCGACGACGGAGCCGCCGGGGACGGAGACGTCGAAGTCGCGGATGACGGGGCGGCCTTCGTTGTAGGCGAAGGTGACGTTTTCGAAGCGGAGCTGGGTGACTTGGGAGGGGGCGGGGAGGGCGCCGGGGCGGTCGGGCTTGTCGTTGGGCAGGGCGAGGACTTCAAAGACGCGCTCCATGGCGGCGAGGGAGCGCTGCATTTCGGAGAAGGAGTTGACGATGTTCCAGACGGGGTTGAGGAGGAGGAAGGTGTACCATTGGAAGGCCATGATGTCGCCGATGGTGGCGCGGCCGGAGAGGTTGAGGAAGCCGCCGTACCAGACGATGACGACGTTGACGCCGGCGATGAGGAGGCCCCAGGAGGTCCAGAGGAGGAGTTCGCGGCGGTGGGCGAAGAGCTCCTTGCGGAGGACGGCGTGGCGGCCGACCATGTATTCGAGCATTTCGCGGGCTTCGCGGCGGAAGGCGCGGACGACGCGGATGCCGGAGAAGGTTTCGCCGACGCGGCCGTCGATGCGCTCGACGTCCTTCCGGAGGGAGCGGTAGATGGGGCGGATGCGGCGTGCGAAGATGAAGCTCATGAGCATGGCGCCGGGGATGATGGCCATGGCGGTGAGGGCGAGGCGGGGATTGAGCCAGAAAAGGATGGAGACGGCGATGAGGAGGCGGAGGGCGGAGAGGGCCGGGGACATGAGGGCCATTTGGAGGAGGCCGGTGGTGGTGTCGATGTCGCCGGTGAGGCGGGAGAGGATGCCGCCGGTTTTCATGTCCCAGAGTTTGGGCATGGGGAGGCGGAGGAGGCGGTGGAAGAGGGCGCGGCGGAGGGCGAGCATGACGCGGACGTTGAGGATGCGCTGGCGGTAATCCTTGAGGACGCCGACGAGGTTGGAGAGGAGGATGACGGCGAGAAAGAAGGAGCCGGCCCAGTGCAGGCGGGTGAGCTTGGAGGCTTGGTCGGAGGAGGGGTCCATGAGGACGCGGTCGACGATGAAGCGGAGGAAGAGGGGCTCGGCCATTTGGAGGAGGGCGGTGCAAAGGGCGAGGAGGAAGACGGCGCCGACGGCGAGGCGATGGGGCCAGAGCCAGCGGAAGTATTCGCGGAGATATTCGCGGCGGCGGGATTTGCGGTCCTTGGGGGAGGGTTCTGAGGCTGGGTCATCCGGGCCGGGGGGCGTGGGCTCCCCATCGCCTTCGTCGAGTTTTTTGGCGCGGTATTCGGCGACGAAGGCGCGGTAGCGGACGCGGGAGGAGTGCGATGGCTCCTCGGGAGGGATGGGGCTGGAAGGTTGGCCGGCTGGCTTCTCGCTCATAGTCCCAGGATGGGTGGGTTGAGGCGTAGTCGTACGGGAAATGGGCCGGGCGTCAATGGCGAATACTGCGGCCCGCCCCTGAAAACGGTCAGTTCGCCCCGGAAAGACAGCCATTTGGCCTCAAGCTGTTCCAGGGGGTGGGGGGATCCCCTAGAAGGAAGGTGTTCCAACGACCGCAAGAAAAATCAAAACACATATGTTGACGACACAATTGAAGGGCCGGAAGGCTGGGCTGGGTTTGGCGGCGCTGTTCACGGTGGCGCTGGGGACGGTGGATTCATTTGGGCAGGGATGCGTGGCCGCGCGCGGGACGGGCATCTGCAAGACCCACGGGGACCATGGGATGGCGGGGGAGGATGAGGGGCCGTGGGAAGGGGTGGTGAGTTACCGGTGGCTGAAGTCGGACCGGCATTTTGTGGGGGACCGGGAGCAGACGCAGCGGAAGCGGCTGGGGAACAATGTGATCAACGACTCGAATTACATCGACCTTGGGCTGAATTATTATGTGTCGCCGCGGGTGAGCCTGAATTTGGGGGTGCCGTTTGTGCAGCATGACCGCTCGCAGACCTACACCGATCCCGCGACGGGGCGGTTGGTGCGCTACCACAATTCGTCGGGGGGGCTGGGGGACATCCGGCTGGGGGCGGATTATTGGGTGATGGACCTGACGTCGCCGCGGAAATGGAACGTATTGGTTGGGCTGAGCGTGGACGCGCCGACGGGGGAGAGCGCGACGCAGGGGACGTTTTACCGGTCGAGCGTGGCGGGGGGGGTGACGACGATCGTGAGCGAGCAGTACGCGAATGACCAATCGGTGCAGCCGGGGGACGAGGGATGGGGGATCACGCCGAGCATTTATTTTTACCATGAGATCACGGAGCGGATGAACTTTTTTGTGAATGGTTCGTACACGATCACGCCGCAGGAGCGGAACGACACGTTGACGGGGCGGGGGCGGTTTGTGACGACGGGGACGGGGGCGGGGCGGAACACGGCGCCGGTGCCGGTGGCAAGGCAGTTTGAGCGCTACATGTCGATCACGGATTCGTATTTGGGGAGGTTGGGGGTGGAGTACACGGTGATGCCGAAGCATGGGTTGACGTTGAGCTTGGCGAACCGAATTGAGGGGGTGCCGGTGTATGATGTGCTTGGGGGGAGCCGGGAGTTTCGGCGGCCGGGGTATTCGATTTCGCTGGAGCCGGGGGTGATGGCGAGGTTGAAGGGGTGGCAATTGGGGTTGTACACGCCGGTGGCGTATTACAACAACCGGGAGAAGAGCACGGCGGACATCCAGCGGAACACACATGGGGACGCGGCGTTCGCGGATTTCCAAGTGTTGTTTTCCGTCGCCCGGCGGTTCTGAAGCTGGGCGCCGGTTCCTCCCCCCAATCCCGGACCGCTGGGCGCGGTCCGGGATTTTTTGCGGCTGGGCGGCGTCGAATAGATTGGACAGCATTGCGTCTGTTTATCACGATTTCGACTCACCCATTGATGCGATGAAAAAAGTATTGGCGCTGGCCCTGATGATGATGGCGCTGCTGGAAAGCGCGGCGGCCGAAAAGAGGATTCTCCTTGTGGCGGGCAAGCAGAGCCACGGGCCGGGCGACCATGAATTCAACGCGGGGTGCATGCTGCTGGCGAAATGCCTGAACGCGCAGCCGGGGATCAAGGCGACGGTGGAGAAAGGGGGTTGGCCCGCGGATGAGGCGGCGTTCAAGGGGATTGACGCGGTGT
>CAZSXX010000440.1:0-3671 GCA_964611245.1 uncultured Verrucomicrobiota bacterium
AGCGGCGGATTGTCACGGGTGTTATGGGCGCGGTGGGCGCCCTGTCGCGCCTCCCTTCGCGTTTTCCCGCGATGGTCGCTCTGCTCATCGTCGCGGGATTGCTGCCCCTTCTCCTCCGCCGGGCCCGGGCGCGGTCGAAGCGATCTTCCCCGCCGACCCCGTCCGCCCAGTCCGCCGGCCATTTCTATGGCGAACTCCTCCGCCTTCTCGCCCGGCGCGGGATTCACCGCTCCCCCCATCAGACACCCCTTGAGTTTCTTCGCGACTTGGAGGCGCGGAACGTCGGGGCCCTGGCCGAGATTGCGGAGGTGACCCGCGTTTTCTGCCGGTCCCGCTACGGGGAACTGGACATCGCCCCGGCCGAAATGGAGGCGCTCCGGCGGCTCAATCTCGAGATCGACCAGGCGTTGGGGGACTGGAACGGGAAAGAGGCGGGCGTTTGAGCCCGGCTCGGTGGGAGTTGCCGCTGCTGGAGGCCAGAAAACGGTTGCCAAAAAGCCCCATTTCGTTTAATGCGTATTGAACGAATTATGACATTGGGCTGGGTCACTCCGCGAATTGACCGGCACGAAGTGTCTTTTCCCCTCTTTCAAGCGTGAGATCCGCCACCCCAGCCGCCCGTCCCGCCCCCGCCCTCCGGTCCAAGGCGCGCCGCGACATGGTCGAATGCACCGGCGGCCTGTTCCAAAGGGTCGGTCTCCCCCGCTCCACCGGCCAAATCTACGGTTTGCTTTATTTGTCCAAGACCCCGCTCACGCTGGATGACATGGTTTCCCTGCTCGGGCTCAGCAAGGGGAGCGCGAGCAACGGGACCCGCCACCTGATCTCCCTCGGCGCGGTCCGCCAGGTCTGGGTTCCGGGCGAGCGCAAGGATTACTACGAGTCCATGGGGGACATCTCCTCCGTCCTCCGCAGCATTTACCGCGAGTTCCTGAAGCCACGCGTGGGCGCCACCGGACGGACCCTATCCTTGATCGTCGGGGAGCTGGAGGACGACAGGGGGAAAGGCCTGCTCACCTCGGAGGAGGCGGATTTTTGTCGGAAACGGTTGGATAGTTTGTTGAAATTGCAGAAGCGGCTCGATCAACTCGGCCCGCTCGCGGAAAAACTGTTGCTCTAACGAATATGAAACCAAACTCAGTCGCGGTCGTCGGCTTGGGCTATGTCGGCCTGCCGCTCTCCCTCCAATTCGCCCGCTCCGGGGCCTCCGTCCTTGGGCTGGACATCGACCAGCCGAAAGTGGACGGCATCAACGCGGGCAACAGCTTCATCAAGCATATCGAGAGCGATTCCATCAAGGAGCAGATCGCCGCGAAGCGCTTCGAGGCCTCGGTTGATTTTTCGCGCGTCAAGGAAACGGAGGCGGTGGTCATCTGCGTGCCGACGCCGCTGAACAAAAACCGCGAGCCGGACATCTCCTACATCATCAAGACGGGCGAAAGCATCGCGCCGCACCTGCAAAAGGGCATGCTGGTCGTCCTGGAGTCCACCACCTATCCCGGCACCACCGACGAGGATCTGCGCCAAGTTTTGGAAAAGGGCAGCGGTTTGAAGGCGGGGGTCGATTTTTTCCTCGCGTTCTCACCGGAGCGGGAGGACCCGGGCAACCCCAGCAGCCGCGTGGCCGAGATTCCCAAGGTGGTCGGCGGCTACACCCCCCAATGCGCTGAGCGGGCCAAGGCGCTCTACTCCATCGCGATCAAGACGGTCGTCATGGTCTCCTCCTGCCGCGCGGCGGAGGCCACCAAGCTGCTCGAGAACATTTTCCGCAGTGTGAACATCGCCCTCGTCAACGAGCTCAAGGTCGTTTACGAGGCCATGGGCATCGATGTTTGGGAGGTGATCCGCGCCGCCAAAACGAAGCCGTTCGGTTACATGGCCTTCTATCCGGGTCCCGGCTTGGGCGGCCATTGCATCCCGATCGACCCGTTTTACCTCACTTGGAAGGCGCGCGAGTATGGTCAGCACACCCGCTTCATCGAGCTGGCCGGTGAGATCAACACCGCCATGCCCAAGTTTGTCGTCAACCGTGTGGCCGAGGCGCTCAACGACAAGAAAAAAGCCCTGAACGGCAGCAAAATCCTGCTCCTGGGCCTGGCCTACAAGTCCAACGTCGACGACATGCGCGAGTCGCCCACCTTCGTCCTGATGGATTTGCTGACGCATCGGGGCGCGGAGGTTGAGTATTTTGACCCGTACATCCCGGTCATCACTCCCACCCGCGAGCACGCCAACTGGACCGGACGGAAATCCGTGGGTTGGTCGCGCGAGGAGATCGCCAAATACGATGCCGTCGTCATTGCCACGGCGCATGATTCCGTCAATTACAAGCAGTTGGCCGAATGGTCGAATTTGATCATCGACACGCGCAACGCAATGTCCGGCGTTCCAGTGGACGGCGGCAAGGTGTGGAAGGCCTGAGGTTGCGGTGTTTCGGGACCGGAAATTCAAAATGAAAACGCGCGTCGCGGTCTTGGGCTGCGGATACTGGGGGCAGAATCTTGTCCGCAATTTTGAACGCCTCGGCGCGCTTGCTATGGTGTGCGATCCCGCTGCGCCGGGCCGCGCCCGGGCGCGTGAATTGAGCCCCACCGCCGACATCGTGGACAGTTTTGAGCCGGTGTTTGGCCGGCCGGACATCGCCGCCGTTGTTCTGGCGACCCCGGCGGAGACGCACCACTCCCTCGCGATCCGCGCGATGGAGGCCGGGCCGGATGTTCTCGCCGAGAAGCCCCTCGCCCTGAATCACAGGCAGGGAGTGGAGATGGACGCGGTCGCGCAGCGCACGGGCCGGATCCTGATGGTCGGCCACCTGCTGGAATACCATCCCGCCGTGGTCAAGCTGCGGGAAATGATGGCGGCGGGCGATCTCGGCCGCGTGAACTACATTTATTCCAACCGCCTGAACTTCGGCAAAATCCGGACAGAGGAGAACGCGCTTTGGAGTTTCGCGCCGCACGACATCGCGGTGATCCTTCGCCTTTTTGGCGAGATGCCCATCGAGGTGACCTGCGCGGGCGGCAGTTATCTCACTCCAAACCTCGCCGACGTCACCGTCTCCTGCCTGCATTTCGCCAGTGGGAGGCGCGCCCATATCTTTGTGAGCTGGCTGAACCCGTTCAAGGAGCAAAAATTGGTTTTGTTTGGCGACAAACAGATGGCCGTTTTCAACGACGGGGTCAAAGAGGGGAAGCTGGTCGTCTACAACCAGCGGGTCGAATTTGACAACCGCAAACCCGTCCTTCAAAAGGGCGACGCGGCAGCCGTCGCGATTTCGGACGCCGAGCCGCTGGGCTTGGAATGCGAACATTTCCTCGAATGCGTGGCCACCCGGCGCGCCCCGTTGACCGATGGCAAAAGCGGCATTCAGGTCCTGCGGGTCCTGCAAGCCTGCCAAGTTTCACTCCAGCTTAATGGACGCCCCATCCTTCTGAGCGATATTTAAATGGCCTACACTGCGCACCCCACCGCCGTCATCGACCACCCATGTGAGATCGGGGACGGCACGAAAATTTGGCATTTTTCGCATGTCTGCGCGGGGGTCAAAATCGGCGAGCGGTGCGTCTTCGGGCAAAACACGATGGTGGCCAACGACGTGAGGATTGGCCGTAACGTGAAGGTCCAGAACAACGTCGCGATTTACACCGGCACGGAGATTGAGGACGACGTTT
>CAZSXX010000441.1:0-3667 GCA_964611245.1 uncultured Verrucomicrobiota bacterium
GTCTTCTTCGCGCTTGACCACGATGCGGTCGTACAGCGGCCGAATGTTCATGGAATAGAATAGGCGTTGAGGCTGGACGCCGCAACGCCTGAAGGGTGTGGTGCGGGTGGGTGGGCGCGGGGGCCAACGGATCACCAGAGGCCGACGAGTTTGAGAACGACGATGACGACGACGACGACCCCGATGATGTAGAAGATTGATTTATTCACGGGGCGATGGTGGGGCGCCGGGGGCGGGGGCGGAATCAGGGGGAGCCTGAGCGGGGTTGCGGAGGGAGCCTTGGGGGAAGCGGGAGGATGGCTGAGGTTGGAGCCGGGGGGTGTGGCGCGGGATCGGGGGGGGGAGGTCAGCGGGGTTGGCGGTAGTTGCCGGCGCGGATCATTTCGAGTTGGGCTTTGGCCTGGGGATCGCCGGCGGCGGCGCGTTCGGCGATTTCGGTTTGGACGCGGCTCATCATTTGCTGGACTTTGATGGCTTGGTCGGGGCCGAGGTCGGGGCGGCGGCGGAGTTGGTCGAGGCTGCCGACGGCGGTGATTTGATCGCCGGATTGGATGGCGGAGACGGCGCGTTCCATGGCGGCCTTGGCCTCGGGATTGGCGGAGGCGGAGACGCCGCCGTCATCGGGTTTTTCGAAGGCGGATTTGAGGTCGTTGACGTTGGCCTCGCGCTGGCAGGCGGCGAGGAGGAGGGAGAGGGAGGCGAGGGCGATGGGGAGGAGGGGGAGGCGCATAGGTCAACGGCCGTTGTTGGTGAGTGGATTGCACCAGAGGCGATTGCGTTGGGGCCTGGAGCGTTCGCGGAAGAAGAAGGGGAGTTTGATGTATTCGACGTGGCCGCCCATGCAGCCGACGGTGGTGCCTTTGTTGTGGAGGGCGGAGATGCCTTCGTCGGGGGTGCTGGAGGCGTCGTTGAAATCGCCGGGGGTGCCTTCGTTGGCCTGCCACATGATGATGGCGTCGGGGCTGAAGCTGCTTTGGGCGAAGGTTTTTTTGCGGTTGAGGTCGTAGGCGCAGAGGGCGCCGTTCATGATGAAGGAGGTGAGTTGCTGGGCGCGGGCCTTGAAGGAGGCGGAGTTTGTCTTTTCGAGGGGGCAGCGGAAGACTTGTTTTTCGGTGAGGTATTTCCAGAGGACGCCGGTGGCGAGGTTGGTGGGGTTGTTGTTGTAGGGAGGGGTGCAGAGCCAGCCGGGGACTTTGGGATCGAAATCCCAATTGGGATGGGGGACTTGCTCGTTGGAGTCGTTGATGTAGAGGGCGGTGGCGAGCATGAGCTGTTTTTGGTTGCCGCTGCATTTGATTTGCTGGGCCTTGCCTTTGGCCTTGGCGAGGGAGGGAAGGAGGAGGCTGGCAAGGATGGCGATGATGGCGATGACGACAAGGAGCTCGATGAGGGTGAAGCCGCCGGGACGGGGGGCGCGGGAGGAAGCGATCATAGTGTCAATGGGGCGACAGTAGCCGGGAGGGGAGCGGGGTGTCAACGGGCGGTGTCGAGCGGGTGGGAAGAGAGGCCAAGAAATGGGGGAGAGGCGGCGCACGGGGGAAGCGCTGGGGCGGCTTTTCCTTGCAGGCACAGGGGATTTCGTATTTGTTGGCCGCCGATTCTGGGGAGAAAACAATGCAACAATTGCTCGAAGGAGTGCACCGCTTTCAAAAGCGGGAGTTTGGACGGTACAAGGAGGTGTTCCGGCGCTTGTCGCGGGAGGGCCAGAAACCGCACACGCTGTTCATCACGTGCGCGGATTCGCGGGTGGTGGCGGAATTGATCACGCAGAGCCGGCCCGGGGACATTTTTGTGATCAAGAATGTGGGGAACATTGTGCCGCCGCCGGATCCGGAGGGGGGATGCAGCTCGACGGGGGCGGGGATCGAGTTCGCGGTGGAGTCGCTGGGGGTGAGCGACATTGTGGTGTGCGGGCATTCGCAGTGCGGGGCGGTGTCGGCGTTGATGCTGGAGGATGGGGGCCCGGCGGAGTTGAAGCACCTGCGGAAGTGGATCGCGCTGGCGAGGCCGGTGCGGGAGACGATCGAGCGGAATTACCAGCATTTGCGGACGGAGAGGGAGCGGATGCGGGCGGCGGAAGAGGAGAATGTGCTGTTCTCGATCGAGCGGTTGCACGGTTATCCGTGCGTGTCGAAGCGGCTGCAGGAGGGGACGCTGCGCCTGCACGCGTGGTATTTCAAAATCGACACGGCGGAGCTGTTTGGATACGACGCGGAGCAGAGGGAGTTCCTGCACATCACGGAGGCGTCGACGATCCAGCAGGCGGGGTCCGCGCAGCAGGAGTTGTTTTCGCGGGGGCCGTCGGCGGGGAATGGATAGCGCCGGATTGGCGGCGTTTTATTTTGGCTTTCGGTTGACGCCCCAAATAAGCCAGACGGCGAGGGCGACCAGGAGGACCACCCACCACAAATAGCGGATTTCCCGCGCGGCCAGCTCGACGAAGGCGAGCGCGGCCGGGAAGAAGAAGAAAAGGAGGAGGCAGACTCCCGCGAGGAGGCCGAGGCGCCAGAGGGCGCGTTGACGGGGCGTCATCACTTCATTGAGTCCGCCGTGGAGGGCTTTGCCCGGTGCGCGGCGGGCCGGAGGGGGCGGCCAAGGGGGGAGCCTGGAAAAGGAGGCTGCCGCCGCCGTCCGAACCGACGACCATGGGGGAGCGGCCATTCCAGTTTTGCACCATTTCGAGCTGGACGAAGGCGGGGTTGGCGGCGAGGGCGGAGCCGCGGACGGCGATGGCTTCGGCTTCGCCTTTGGCGCGGATGATGGCGGTGTCGGCGTCGATTTGGGCCTTGAGCTGGGTGAACTTGGCCTTGGCGGCCTCCTGTTCCTGGACCATTTTCATTTCGATGGCCTGCTCGAGTTCCGGGGAGAGGGTGAGGTTGTAAAGGACCAGGTCGGTGAGGACGAGGAAATTGGTGCCGATCTTGCGGCGGGCGAGGTCGAGGGCTTTCAACTTGACCTCCTGGCGGCGCTTGACGATTTGCTCGGCGCTGTGGGTGGCGGCGACTTCCTTGATGGCCTCCTGGATGCGGGGGGCGATGAGGTTGTCAAAGGGTTCGCCCGCGTATTGCTGGAAGATGGTGACGACGGATTCCTCCGGGATGCGGTAGAGGGCCTGGACCTCCATTTTGACCTGTTGGAGGTCCGAAGAGTAGCATTCAGCGGGGAGGCCGCGGGTGACCTGCCGGACGGAGAGGGATTGGATGGTGGTGACGAAGGGCTGCTTGAAGCCGAAGCCTTCGGATTTGAAGTCGGGATTGACTTTTCCGAGCGTGACGGAGACGCCGCGGTTGCCGGGCTGGACGATGTAGGTGGCGCTCGAAAAGAGGATGATGGCCACGAAGATGAGGATGGCGACGCCAGCCAGTTTGGCGAAGGGCCAGGGGTCGATGGTGATGGTGGGGCCGGTCCGTTTCCAATTGTCGTTCATCGCTTTGCCTCCTGGTTGGTTCCCGCTTGGCGCATGGGCAGGAGCATGTTTGCGCCTTGCGCGCCCGGGCCTACGACCAGGGGCACAATCCCGTCCCACCGTTCCACGACCTGGAGGTCCAAAACGGAGGGGTTTTCCGTGAGAGCTTTGCCGCGGAGATTGATGGACTCCGCCTCGCCTTTGGCCTTGATGACGGCGGTGTTGGCCTCGACTTCGGCCTGTTGCTGCGCAAACCGGGCG
>CAZSXX010000442.1:0-3657 GCA_964611245.1 uncultured Verrucomicrobiota bacterium
ACGTTGCTTGA
This sequence comes from uncultured Verrucomicrobiota bacterium, assembly GCA_964611245.1. Lineage (GTDB taxonomy): Bacteria > Verrucomicrobiota > Verrucomicrobiia > Limisphaerales > SXQI01 > CAZSXX01. Next base: position 12 of record CAZSXX010000442.1, read on the forward strand.
GGCAAACAGTGGAGCATGTTTTGCGCACCGCCTCCGAGACGCCGTCGTCATCAAGCATGGCGGCGATGCGGTACATGCCGGTTTGGCGTGAAGCGAACTCGCGATAGTGGGTGATTGGCGGTGGCGATTGCCGAAGGGCAAACCGGTCAGCCAAGGCGTTGGGATAGAGGGCCTGCATCGCCTCCGCCATCTCCTCGGCGGAGTTGGCTTTCAACGTCCAGCTCGACCGCAAATCGGCGGCGGATTTCAACGGACGGAAAACGCCGGCCGCGTTGAAGTTGGCCATCGCCCTCACTTCGGCTGGCTTGATGGGTGTCAGTGAACCGGGCGCAGCGTCCGCGTCGGCGGCATGGCGCAGTTCGAATCCGGTTGCGAGGCGCCGGACACGGACTTGACCGACCACGATCTCCTCCCACGGGGCGTCCAAGAAATCAAGGAGCCACGGGTTTTCAATCTTTGCGGGGGGCGAGGCGGCGGATGGCATGGATTGGATGTTCGTCGCGGATGTTTTTGTGGATGCCGGAGATTTTTTTCGGGTCCCAGAAATTATACCCGTTGTAAATATAGAGCGGGACGATGGGGGCCTCGTCCCGGACCAGGATTTTTTCCGCGTCATGGAGGAGGCGCGCGCGTTCGTGGATATCCCTCTGGCTATTGGCCCGCCGCATCAAATCATCGTAGGCCGCATTTTTCCACCCGGTGCGGTTGTTGGGGTTGTTGCCCATGAACAAATCCAGGAAGGTGTTCGGATCGGAGTAATCGCCGACCCAACTGCTGCGGATCAGGTCGTACTCGAGCATTCCCTGGAGCCGGAGCCAAACTTTGAACTCCACCGCGCGCAGGCCGACATCCACGTTGAGAGCGCGCTTCCACATGTCCTTCATTTCGACCGCGATCCGTTCGTGGTCCCTGCCGGTGTTGAACGTGTATTCGATGCGCGGGAAACCTTTTCCCCCGGGGTAACCGGCCTCCGCGAGAAGCTGGCGGGCCAGTTCGGGGTTGAACTGCAGGCCCTCGGGCGACGAGTAATTGGGAAGGCAGGGAGGGACGAGGAATGTGGCTTCGGTTTCGCCGCCCCGGGTGATTTTTTCGACGATCCTGCGGCGGTCGATCGCGTGGCCGAACGCCTTGCGAACCCGTGGGTCATGGAAGGGGGCGCGCGTGGTGTTGCAGCGCATGAAGTAGGTCGCGAAGTTGGTGAAGGAATGGAAATCGCTCCGGCTTTGCAACAAGTCGAGGATTTCGGTGGGCACCAAATCTTTGTCCCAGATGATGTCGGCCTCCTGCGTGTCGTACAAGTTCACGGCGGTTGAGGAAAGTGTGACAGGAAGGAAATCGACAACCTCCAGTTGCACGTTGGCCGCGTCCCAATAATGGGGGTTTTTTCGGACCCTGACGCGGTCGTTCAGCCGCCAAGAAACCAGTTCATAGGCGCCGCTGGCGGGGGCGGGATTGGCCTGAAGCCACCGGTCGCCATGTTTTTCCACGGTCGCCTCGTGGACAATGGTCTGGGTTGCGTAGGCGCAAAGCTCGAGGAAAAAAGGAGTGGGATTGACGAGGTCCACCCGCAGGGTTCGGGGGTCCAAGGCGACGATGGCGACGGCATTTGTGTCCGAGGTTTTTCCGGTGTTGTAGGCTTCGGCGCCTTGGATGTAGTACAGGTTGCCCGCGTAGTCGGAGGCGGTGTCCGGATTGAGGACGCGCATCCAGGAGTAAACGATGTCCCGCGACGTGATGGCCTCGCCGGTGGACCATTTGGCGTTTTCGCGGATGTGGAAGGTGTAAGTCTTTCCATCGGCGGAAATGTCCCAACGGTCCGCGAGTCCGGGGGCCGCGGCCGCGGTGACGGGGTCAAAGCGGGTGAGCCCCTCGAAAATCGACTGCACAATGCGGCCATCCGCCTGGCCTGTGATCAGCGCGGGGTCCAGCGTGTCGGGCTCGCGGCCGTTGATGATGATGAGGTCCGCGTCCCGCCCGCCGGTGAAGCAGCCCGCCAGAAGGACAAAAAAAATGCAGGCGCACCGAGTCCATTTTGGCCAGTGCGCCTGCCGGGGAAACATTCCGTTATTTCGGCAGGGCGGAGTTCGTGGTTGCCGCAGCGGGAGCCGTGGTTGGCGCGGAGGGGGTGAGCAGGTTGGTGCTCGGCGTCAGCGGCTGGAACTGGCTCGCCGGTTTGGGGGCGGCCGCGGGAGTGGCGGAGGGAGCCATTTTCTGCTGGTTCGCCAATTCCTCACGGAGGCGAGAGGTCGAGGAGTGGGCCGCCCGAGAGTTGAGGACCCCGAGGAACAGGGACAGGAGCAGGAATGTTCCGCCCGCGTATTTGGTCAGTTTGGTCAGGGCGTTGCCCGAGCCGGATCCGAACAATGCGTCGGTGGCGCCGCCGCCGAACGCCAACCCCGCGCCCGCCTCCTTTTTGGGAAGCTGAATGAGGACGAGGAGGATCAGCAACAGGCAGTTGAGCACCAACACAATGGTCAACAAGGTAATGACAATTTCCATAAGTATATTCTTCGCCGGGTTCGCGGCGGATTCAATTCAGATCGAGTTTTTAATGATATCAGAGAAGGAGCGAATTTCCAAGGCCGCTCCGCCGACCAACGCCCCATCGACATCCGGTTGGCCCATCAGTTCCCGGGCGTTGGAGGCTTTCACGCTGCCGCCATACTGGATGCGGACGCGCCGGGCCACGGTGTCGTCGAAAAGTTTCGCGAGGCGCTTGCGGATGAAGGCGTGCACTTCCTGCGCCTGTTTGGGGCTGGCTGTTTTGCCGGTGCCAATGGCCCACACGGGCTCGTAGGCGACGATGGTTTCCTCCATTTGCTCCTTGCTCAACCCGGCCAGGCTGCCTTGCAATTGGGCGCCGATGACCTTCTCGGTGCGGCCCGCCTCGCGTTCCTCCAGCAATTCCCCCACGCAGACGATCGGCTTCAGGGACGCGGCGTGGGCGGCGGCCGCTTTCTTCGAGATCAATTCATCCGATTCTTTCTGGAATTGTCGGCGTTCGGAATGGCCAAGGATGACATAGCGCACGGAGAATTCCTTGAGCATCCCAGCCGCGATTTCGCCGGTAAACGCGCCGGAGTTGTTTTCGCTCATGTTTTGGGCGCCCAGACGGAGATTTGAGTCCAGAATCGCTTTTGAAACCTCGGAAAGCGCGGTGAAGGGAGGACAGACAACGATATCCACCTCCTTGACGGCCCCCAACTCCCGTTTCAAGCCCTGCACAAGATCCAGCGCTTCCGCGACGGTCTTGTTCATCTTCCAGTTGCCCGCAATGACCAATTTTCGTTCTTTTTCCATCGATAATCCTGCTGAAAATGTGCAATTATTTGTCGGACAAGGCGGCCACACCGGGCAATTCGCTGCCTTCGAGGAACTCGAGGCTCGCCCCGCCTCCAGTGCTCATGAACGTGACTTGGTCCCCGAGTTTGGCTTGATTCAGGGCTTTCACGGAATCGCCGCCGCCAATGATCGTTTTGGCTCCGCCTTTTTGGGTGGCCTCGACCACGGCGCGAGCGACCGCATTGGTGCCCTCGGCAAAGCGAGGATCCTCAAAAATTCCCATTGGACCGTTCCAGAGGACTGTTTTCGCATTCAGGACCTCATTCCTATATGATTCAGAGGTGGAGGGGCCAATGTCCACGCC
>CAZSXX010000443.1:0-3638 GCA_964611245.1 uncultured Verrucomicrobiota bacterium
TCACCCGCGCCGATTTTTTTCTTTTCAACCTTGGCGTTCAGCTTGTCCTTCGGCTCTTGGAACGCCGCCAGCCAGCGGTCCACGTTCGCCTGCGTGCCGCCCCCCTGCCCCGCCCCGAAAAAGAAGAAGATCACCTCCGCTTTGCCCGCTTCGCCCGGGATTTCCAATTGCGCCGCCCTCATCCCCCCCGGCGGCGTCGCGATCGTCTTGAAGCCCTCCGGCTTTTCGAACGTCAGGCTCCCCGCCTTGAAGGTCTCCCCCGCCAGAACGGTTCCACCCAGCGCGCACATCAAAATCAAGGCCAGTTTTTTCATCCCCGAAGCAGACCGCACGCGCCCAACCCTGTCAAGGCGCCCCCGCCACAAATTCGCCTTTTCACCCGCGCGCCGCCGCCGCACCCTTCCGGCATGTCGAACCCACCCGGAGCCGGCGGGCGCGTCCGCTCCCTGCACATCCATCCGCCGATGGCCGGGGAGCCGATGCCGGCCTTCGCCGAACTGAACCTCGTCGCCGACCAGGGCATCCGGGAGGACCGCCGCTACTTCGCCCGCGGCTCCGCCGGCAAACCCGCCAAACGCCAGGTCTCCCTGATCGAGCGCGAAATGGTCCAGCGCCACGCCGACGCCTTGGGCCTCCCCGTCTTCGACCCCGGAGCCGTCCGCTCCAACATCGAGACCGAAGGCGCCGACCTTATCGCCTGGATCGGCCGCGAAGTCCTCGTTGGCGAAGCCACCCTGCGCTTCGTCGAGGCCCGCACCCCCTGCCATAAAATGGACACCCTCGCCCCGGGCCTGCGCGGCCTCATGGAAAACAACTCCCAAGGCGTCATTGCCACTGTTCTCAAATCCGGCCGCGTCCGCGTCGGCGATCCCATTTCCCTCGTCCCGCGCGAAACAGATTGATTGCGCCGCCCTCCTTTTGGAGACTGCCCCATGCGTTTGCCCCGTTCATTGGCCCGTTGGCTTTTCTGCGCCCTCGCGTTCGCACCCTTGGCCCCCCGCGCCGCCGACGCCCCGGAGAATCCCCACGCCAAGCTCATCCGCTCCTTGGACGACACCAGCTTGGCCCGCGGAAAAAAGCTTTACGATTCCATTTGCGTCACCTGCCATGGCACCCCCGATCGCGAAGGCACCCTCCCCACCTCCCGCCCCTTCTGGAAGGAGCCCTTCAAAAACGGCGGCGATCCCTACCGTCTTTTCAAGACGCTGACCGACGGATTGGGCCAAATGCCCGCCCTCGCCGTCCTCTCCCCCCAGGAACGCTACGACGCCGTCCATTACATCCGCGAAACCTTTGTCCGCCCCCTCAACCCCTCCGCCTATTTCCCCGTTGACGCCAAATACCTCGCCTCGCTTCCCGACGACCCCGCCTCCCTCACTCCCACCGAGGCCATGCTCGAAGCCGAGAAAGGGCCCGCCTACCTCCGCATGGATTTCGGCCCCGCGCTCTTTTGGACCCTCCAGGCCGCCCCCGGCAATATCGCCTACAAAGGCATCGCCATCCGCCTCGACCCCGGCCTCGGCGGCGTTTCCAACGGACGCGCCTGGATTCTTTACGACCACGACACCATGCGCGCCGCCGCCGCGTGGACTGGCGACAAATTCGTCGACTGGCGCGGCATCGCCTTCGACGGCTCCCACGGCACCCACACCAGCATCGTTGGCCAAAAGGCCTTTGTGAACCCGGTCGGCCCCGGTTGGGCCAATCCCGAAACCGGCTCCTTCGACGACCCCCGCCTGCTCGGGCGCGACGGCAAGCCATACGGCCCCCTCCCCCGCGCTTGGGCCCACTACAAAGGCGCCTACTATCATAGCAACCAAGTCATCCTCTCGTGGACTGTCGGCGACGCCAAAATCCTCGAGCGTCCCGCCCAAGAAAACGGCGGCTTCACCCGGATCCTTAACATCGGCAAATCGACCCGCGATCTGGTCATGCGCGTCGCCCCCGCCGGAACACCCGTCGCCCTCGCCCCCGGCGGCCGCGCCTCGATCATCCAGACCAACGGCTTCGAGACCCTCCACATCCCCGCCCAAGCCACTCCCCTCAATCTCGCCGTCGCCATCGGCTCCGCCACCGCCCCCGCCGCCCCGGTCGATCTCCAGCCCTTCACCCACGGTAGCCCGCCCCGGTGGAACCCGCCCCTCGCCACCTCCGGCAAACTCGGCTCCGACGACGGCCCCTTCGCCGTCGATGAACTGGTCCCGCCCCCCGACGCCGCCAACCCTTGGCGCACCTGGATGCGCTTTGGCGGCTTCGATTTCTTCCGCGACCCCACCCGCGCCGCCATCTGCGCTTGGAACGGCGACGTCTGGATCGTCAGCGGCATCGACGCTGGCCTCGCGCGCCTCACTTGGAAGCGCGTCGCCTCCGGCCTTTTCCAGCCACTCGGCGTGAAAATCGTCGATGAAACCATTTACGTCACCTGCCGCGACCAAATCGCCCGCCTGCGCGACCTCAACGGCGATGGCGAGATCGACTTCGTCGAAAACTTCAACAACGACCACTTGGTCACCGAACATTTCCACGAATTCGCCATGGGCCTCCAGACCGACGCCGCCGGCAATTTCTACTACGCCAAATCCGCCCGCCACGCCCTCCCGGCCCTCGTCCCCCACCACGGCACGCTGCTCAAAGTTTCCGCCGACGGTTCCCGCACCGAAATCCTCGCCACCGGCTTCCGCGCCGCCAACGGCGTTTGCGTCAACGACGACGGCACCTTTTTCGTCACCGACCAGGAAGGCCATTGGACCCCCAAAAACCGCATCAATTGGGTCCATCCCGGCGGCTTCTACGGCAACATGATGGGCTATCACGACCGCACGAGCTCCGCCGACGCCGACATGCGGCCCCCGCTCGTTTGGATCACCAACGAGATGGACCGCTCCCCCGGCGAACTCCTCCGCGTCACCAGCCCCAAATGGGGTCCCCTCCAGGGCTCCCTCCTCAGCCTCTCCTACGGCGCTGGCCGCATCTTCGTCGTTCCCAACGAAAACATCGGCGGCCAACTCCAGGGCGCCGTCGCCCAACTCCCCATTCCCGATTTCCCCACCGGCGTCATGCGCGGCCGCTTCCATCCCGGCGACGGCCACCTCTACGCCTGCGGCATGTTCGCCTGGGCCGGCAACCGGCAGGCCGACGGCGGCTTCTACCGCCTTCGCGCCACCGGCAAGCCCTCCTGGCTTCCCATCGCCTTCCACGCCCGCGAAAACACCCTCGAAATCCGGTTCACCGACCCCCTCGACCCCGCCTTCGCCGCCAACCCCGAAAACTACGCCCTCAAAGCCTGGTCCCTCAAACGCTCCGCCAACTACGGCTCCAAACACATCGGCGAACACCCCCTCCCCGTCGCCAAAGCCGCCCTCTCCGCCGACAACCAAACCCTCCTCCTCCACATCCCCACCCTCCACCCCACCCACTCCCTCGAACTCAAAGCCACCCTCCGCGCCCCGTCCGGCCACGGCTTCACCCGCACCCTCCACGCCACCATCCACACCCTCGCCCCCCAAAAAACCACCCACTGACTCTCCGCCAATCTAAAACCTACTTCCACGAACTGGCCCACAGCACCGGCCACCACTCGCGGTTGAACCGGCCCAGCCTGACCGAGAACAGGGGCATGCACTTCACCGCTGCCGAGG
>CAZSXX010000444.1:0-3636 GCA_964611245.1 uncultured Verrucomicrobiota bacterium
GGCCGCACTCGGGGGTCTGGGCGGCGTCGAGGCGGAGAGGTGCGGGGCGGGCGCCGGCCAGGGCCGCAGTCGGGGGTCTGGGCGCCGTCGAGGTGGAGTAGCTCGGGGGGGGCGCGGGCGGGGGACGCGGTCGGGTGTTTGGGGCGGGGGGCGTGGGTGGGCTCGGAGGGGGGGGCAGCGGGGACGGACCGGGAGATGGCGACGCGGTTGCGGCGGGGGGCGGGGGTGGACGCGGACGGGGATGGGGTGAAGAATGAGGCGGAGATTTTGCTGGGGCACAACCCGGGGGACGGGAAGGACCGGCCGGACGCCCAGGAGTTGGCGGGGCTGGGGAAGAAACGGGCGGAACTGAAGAAGCGGCTGGCGGAGTATGTGTGGCGGCCGTACGAGGCGGTGCGGCAGCCGGAGGTCCCGAAGATGCGGGGGTGGGGGAGGAACTCAATCGACGCGTTCGTGGGCGCGCAGCATCGGGCGCGGGGATTGAAGGCGCAGCCGGAGGCGACGAAGGAGGTTTTGCTGCGGCGGGTGCATTTGGATTTGATTGGGCTTTCGCCGACGCCGGAGGAGATCGCGGCGTTTGAGGCGGACCGGGGGAGCGACGCGTATGAGAAGGTGGTGAACCGGCTGTTGGCGGATCCGCGCCACGGGGAGCGGTGGGGGAGGCATTGGATGGACATTTGGCGGTACAGCGACTGGGCGGGGTGGAGCGGGGGGAACCAGATCCGGGACAGCAAGCCGCATATCTGGCGGTGGCGGGACTGGACGGTGGAGGCGTTGAACGAGGACAAGCCGTACGACCGGATGGTGATGGAGATGCTGGCGGCGGATGAGATGTCGGCGCGGGACACGAACGCGCTGCGGGCGACGGGTTTTTTGGCGCGGAATTACAAGATGCTGAGCCGGGAGCAATGGCTGGAGGACACGGTGAAGCACACGTCGCAGGCGTTTTTGGGGATGACGATCGGGTGCGCGAAGTGCCACAACCACATGTATGACCCAATTTCGCAGAGGGAGTATCACGAGTTCCGGGCGATTTTTGAGCCGCACCAAGTGAGGACGGACCGGGTGCCGGGGCAGACGGACACGGGGAAGGATGGGCTGGTGCGGGTGTATGACGTGGGGACGAACGCGCCGACTTATTTTTTTGTGCGGGGGGACGAGCGGAGGGCGGACACAAACCGGGTGATGAGGCCGGGGACGCCGCGGGCGTTTGGGGGCGAGTACCGGGCGGAGCCGGTGATCCTGCCGAGGGTGGCGGCGCAGCCGGACAAGCGGCGGTTCGTGATCGAGGATTTGCTGCGGGAGAGCGAGGCGAACGCGAAGGGGGCGCGGAAGAAGTTCATGGATATGCAGGGGAGCACGAACGCGGCGCCGCAGAAAGTGCGGGAGGAGGAGTTGGCGGCGCTGATCGCGGAGGGGAGGGACGCGGCGCTGCGGGCGGTGTTGAAGGCGGAGGCGCTGGAGGACGATGGGCGGAAGGAGAGCGCGGAATGGACGGAGGCGGCGAAGGGGGCGGCGCGGCGGCAGGGGGAATTGGCGTTGCTGGAGGCGAAATTGAAGGTGGCCCAAGCGGAGGCGCAGGCGGGGAAGGCGCAGGAGAAGCTGGACAAGGACGCGGCGAACGAGGGGGCGAAAAAGGAGATGGAGACGGCGAAGAAGAATTTGGCGGAGGCGGAGAAGAAGCTGGGCGAGGCGGAGAAGGCGGCGGGGAGCGAGCCGACGGTGGCCTACAAGCCGAGGGTGGTGGAGGAGTACCCGGAGACGAGCACGGGGCGGCGGCTGGCGCTGGCGCGGTGGATCGCGAACCGGGAGAATCCGCTGACGGCGCGGGTGGCGATGAACCACATTTGGATCCGGCATTTCGGGCAGGGGCTGGCGCCGACGCCGGCGGATTTTGGGCTGAACGGGAAAGCTCCGACGGATCCGGCGCTGCTGGACTGGCTGGCGGGGGAATTCATGAAGCGGGGGTGGAGCATGAAGGAGATGCACCGTCTGATCGTGACGAGCGCGACCTACCGGATGTCGTCGCGGCCGGACGAGGCGAACGCGAGGATCGACCCGGACAATTCGTATCTGTGGCGGATGCCGTCGCGGCGGATGGAGGGGGAGATCGTGAGGGACAATTTGCTGCATGTGGCGGGGGATTTGGACGGGACGATGGGCGGGCCGGAGATCGACCACATGCAGGGGATGACGTCGAAGCGGCGGAGCGTGTATTTGCGGACGGCGGCGGAGAAGGAAGTGGAATTCCTGAAGATTTTTGACGGGCCGAGCGTGACGGAGTGCTACATGCGGAGGCCGAGCGTGGCGCCGCAGCAGGCGCTGGCGCTGGCGAACAGCGAGTTGGCGCTGGCGGAGGCGAAGCGGCTGGCGGAGAGGATCGCGGCGGAGGAGCCGGACGCGGCGGGGTTTGTGCGGAGCGCGTACCGGCGGACGCTGGCGCGGGAACCGAAGGCGGAGGAGATGCGGATGTGCGCGGAGTTCCTGGAGGAGGAGGGGAAGAAAGGGGCGGCGCGGGCGCGGCAGAATTTGATTTTGGTGCTGTTCAACCACAATGATTTCGTGACGATCCGATGAAAAAAAGAGAGCAAGCGCCGGGGTGCCCCGGGGTGACGAGGCGGTCGTTCCTGGCGGACACGGGGCTGGGGTTCACGGGGCTGGCGCTGGGGGCGATGCTGTTCCGGGACGGGGTGGCGCGGGCGGAGGATCCGCACGGGGAATGGAGCGCGCCGGATGGGAAGCCGCATTTCGCGCCGAAGGCGAAATCGGTGATCTGGATTTTCATGTGCGGCGGGGTGAGCCATGTGGAGAGCTTCGACGTGAAGACGGAGCTCAACAAATACGCGGGGAAATCGATCGCGGAGACGCCGTACGCGAAGGCGCTGGAGACGGAGCACAAGGATGTGATCGGGGGCAATCCGTCGCATGGGAACCGGAAGGTGATCATGCCGCTGCAAACGGGTCACAAGGCGTATGGGGAGTGCGGGCTGGTGGTGGGGGATTGGTTCAAGAACATCGGGGAATGCGCGGATGACCTGGCGGTGGTGCGGTCGCTGTGGACGATCCACAACGACCATGGGGCGCAGTTGACGTGGCACACGGGGCGGCATCCGCGGGAGCTGGAGCATCCGACGCTGGGGTCGTGGATCGCGTATGGGCTGGGGACAATGAACGAGAATTTGCCGGAGTATGTGGTGCTGGGAATCCCAACGGGGGATTGCTGCGGGGGGGCGTTCACGCATGGAGCGTCGTACCTTGGGCCGGAGCATGGCGGGGTGCGGCTGAACTTGGGCGGGAAGGCGCCGCTGCCGTTCATCACGCCGCCGGGGGACAAAATCACGGGCGAGGAGCAGGCGGCGAACTTGAGCTTGCTGGGGAAATTGAACCGGCTGGCGGGGATTGATTATCCGGACGACCAGAATTTGCGGGCGCGGATCAAGTCGTACGAGCTGGCGTTCCAGATGCAGACGTCGATCCCGGACACGCTGCAGATGGAGAAGGAGAGCGAGGCGACGCGGAAGATGTACGGAATGGACCAGCCGGAGACGAAGGCGTTTGGGGAGCAATGTTTGGCGGCGCGGCGGATGGTGGAGAGGGGGGTGCGGTTTGTGCAGATATTTCATGGCGGAGGCGGGG
>CAZSXX010000445.1:0-3635 GCA_964611245.1 uncultured Verrucomicrobiota bacterium
CGGCACGGTCCGCTATGAATCCCATGGCCGGCAGCGAAAAGGGGTCTGCTCGACGTTTTTGGCCGACCGCGTCGAAGCCGGCGGCTCCGTCCCTGTCTTCGTCCAAACCTCCCACGGATTCCGGCTGCCGAGTGACCCGGCGACGCCGATCATCATGGTCGGCCCAGGCACAGGGATCGCGCCCTTTCGCGCGTTCCTTGAGGAGCGCCGCGCCATCGCCGCCCCGGGGAAAAACTGGCTTTTTTTCGGCGACCAGCAGCGAGAGCGCGATTTTCTCTACAGCGACGAACTGCTCGCCTGGCAGGCCGATGGCATGCTGCGGCTGGAATTGGCGTTTTCGCGCGACCAGCCGGAGAAAATCTATGTTCAAAACCGGATGCTTGAGAACGCGGCCGAGCTTTGGAGATGGCTTGGGGAGGGCGCCCATTTTTACGTGTGCGGCGACGCCAAACGGATGGCCCGCGACGTCGACGCCGCCCTTCACGAGGTCATTCAATCCGCGGGCGGCAAATCCCCGGAGGAAGCAGCCCTTTACGTCCAGCAGCTAAAAGCCGCCAAACGGTACCAGCGTGATGTTTACTAACCCGCCGGCCCACGCCACCGTGAAACCGCCAGCATCGCCAATCCGGGACATTCAGGGCGCTCCACTTTCCTCCGAACAAACTTCGTATCTGGATGGTTTTTTTTCCGGGCTCCGCAACCGGGGCTTGAGTTTCGCCGACTTGGAGCCGAACCCGGCGGCCGCCCCGCCCTTGCCGGAAAACCTGATCCCGGAGGAGCGCATCAAGCGGGAGCTCCATCCCCTCGACGCTTATCCCGCGCTGCTTGAACTGGCTGCGGCCAACAAAGCTCCGGACAAGGAGGACCTTTTTCGGTTCAAGTGGAACGGCCTGTTTTTTCTCACGCCCCAAAAGGAGGCGTACATGGCGCGCCTCCGGATTCCCGGCGGGCAACTCAAGACGTTTCAGCTCCGCGAAATTGCCCGGGTCGCGGACGAGTTGACGACCGGGTACGTCCAGATCACAACCCGGGCCAATTTTCAGATTCGGCTTATCGAGCCGAAGAACGCCCCGGAGTTCCTGCGCCGAATCCAAAGCGCGGGGCTTCACACGCGCGGCGCAGGGGCGGACAACATCCGCAACATCACCTGCAATCCAACGGCCGGCATTGACCCCACGGAGCTTTTTGACACGCTCCCCCTCGCGCATCAGCTTTCGCAAATCATCCTCAACGACCGCGCATTCTTCGACCTGCCGCGCAAGTTCAACGTCGCGTTTGACGGTGGCGGGTTGATCGGGTCCGTCGAGGACACCAACGATATCGGAGCCAAGGCGGTCAAGGTCGATGGCCAAGCGGGAATCGCGCCGGGAATTTACTTCCGCGTCAAGCTCGGCGGGGCCACCGGCCACAAGGCGTTTGCGCGCGATCTCGGAGCGCTGGTCACCCCGGAGCAGATCCTGAAAGTTGTCCGGTCCATCATCCGCGTTTACATCGCCAACGGCAACCGGACGGACCGCAAAAAGGCGCGGCTCAAGCACCTGCTCGAAAGCTGGACGCTTGAAAGATATCTCGAAGAGACCGAAAAAGATTTGGGCTTCAAACTACTCCGCGCCGCGCCCGAAGTCGGCGCCGCGCCTGACACGGACCTGCCGCACACCCACATTGGTGTCTATCCCCAAAAACAGGCCGGCTTGAATTATGTGGGCGTGGCGATCCCCGCGGGCCAGATCACGCCCAAACAGCTCCTGCGGCTGGCGGATCTGGCGGACCATTATGGCTCCGGTGAAATTCGGCTCACAGTCTGGCAGAATCTGGTCATCCCCAACGTGCCCGACGCTTACGTCGAGACATTGAAAAAGGCGCTCGTCAAAATGGGGCTCGACTGGCGGCAGTCCAACCTGCGCAGCGGAATCATCGCCTGCACGGGCAATTCCTATTGCAAGTTCGCCTCCGCCAACACGAAAGGCCACGCCCTTGAACTCTCCGCCTACCTCGACCAGCGCATCCAGCTCGACCAGCCCGTCAACATCCACCTCACCGGATGCCCCAATTCCTGCGCCCAGCATTACATGGGCGACATCGGCCTCCTCGGCGCCAAAGTCAAAATTGCCGGCGAGTCGGTCGAAGGATATCACGTCTTCATCGGCGGCGGCTTCGGAAGAAACCAGGCGATTGGCCGCCAAATTTTCCAGGGCATCTCCTTCGAACAGCTCAAGCCCACGCTCGCAAAAATGCTCCAAGGCTATCTCCGCCGCCGAAACGCAGGGGAATCATTCCAGGCCTTCTCGATCCGGCATGACTTGAACACACTTCAGGCCATCTTCACAAACGACGAGTAGGGCAGGGGCCCACGGGTTCCCACAGGCGCCTTGGGGGCCGCCAAATCAAAGTCGCGCGCATCCATCGAAATCCAGCCAGTGCCAGTTCAGGATTGAAGCCATTTTCTTCAGTTTTTCCGCGGTCGGTGGCTTGACGAGGAATGAATCCGCTCCGAGCCGACAGGCTGTCTTAAGATCAAATGGCCTGTCCGCGGACGTCAACACCACCGTGATGAGATCGGACCCAGCGCAGTCCTTTCGGATCCATTCCAAAACTTCGTGGCCAGACTGATCCGACAATTTCACGTCCAGAAACACAAGCGCGGGCGGAGCGCCCGTTGATCTTGAATGCATTCCCAACAGAAAATTGACCGCCTCGTGGCCGTCCCACACCTGAACGACCGGATTCCTCACCCCTGCGGACATCAAAGCCGCCAACAACGAGTTTGAATCGGCTGAATCGCTTTCAACAATGAGGATGTGCTTGAGCTTGGTGCAGGAACTCACGGAACCTCCACGGGGGCTGAATCGTTCGGTTTTTCGAACGACTCGAATCCAAAGCAGGTTACCTGGAAAAATGGCCGGCTCCAATCCGTACCGATACCTGTTTATCTGCAGCCGCGCTTGCCCGCCTCCTTCCAAGCCGGTAGTATCCTCAATCAACCCATGAGAATTTACGCCATCGCCGTGTTGTCCCTTTTGTGCGTGACCGTACGGTCCCAGCAGGGCGCCGCGACAAATGCCGCGCCGGCCAACCGCAATCAGCGGGCCAATTTGCGGCCATTGCCGGACGTGAAATATGAGCACGGCCCCGATTCCAAGCGGAAGGAGGGCGTTCCGCGCGGGAAGGTCATCGACTTCGACTGGAAGGAGAGCAAGGTTTTCCCGAACACCATCCGCCATTGTTCCCTGTATGTGCCCGCGCAATACGACGGGACGAAGCCGGCCTCGCTCATGGTGTTCCAGGATGGCCACACCTACCTCAAGGAGGACGGCGACTTCCGGGTCCCCGTTGTTTTCGACAACTTGATCGCCGCCAGGGAAATGCCTGTGACCATCGGCATTTTCATCGATCCCGGATTCAAGCAACCCGAATTCCCCACCAACGCCGTCCGGGGGTGGAATCCCCAGCCGCAAAACCGCAGCTTTGAATATGACACGCCCAGCCCGGCGTATTCAGAATTCCTCCTGACTGAAATCATCCCGCATGTCATCAAGGAGTACAAGCTGAACATCACCGACGACCCGGACCGGCGGGCCATTGGCGGCATCAGCAGCGGCGGCATTTGCGCCTTCACCGTCGCCTGGGAACGTCCA
>CAZSXX010000446.1:0-3623 GCA_964611245.1 uncultured Verrucomicrobiota bacterium
CGCCTTGTCGTCCCGCATTTTTTCGACCAGCTTTTCAATCTCGCGCACGCTGGTCAGGTATTCATCCAGTTTCGAACGGTCGTCCAGGCTGATCTTGCGCTCCAACTCGTGCGCGTCCTCCTTGACGCGGTCGAGAATGCTTTGGGTGCGCCGGTTGCCCCGGTTCTCAAAAAGGCTGTCAAAGGCCAGGGAGGGGTAAACTTCCATCGGCACCGGTGAATCCGCGCTCTGCCAGGAGATGTGCGAGCTGTACGCCATCGAGAAATTGGTCTCGTGGTACCCGGTGATCGGCTGCTCGCATCCAAGCACCATGCTCGGCTGGGCCGTGTCCTGGCCAAGGTGGTTTGCCAATACCTGGTCCATGCTGATCCCGCCGCGCAGCACGGCCCCCTTCAGCAACTGCGCGCCGGAAAGGAGGTTTCCCGTCTGCCCGGGATGGATGCCCACCCCAACGGCGCTCCGGTTGAACAGCCCATTGACGATGTTGAGCTTGGCCTTGAACGGCGCGAAGGGCTCAAGGCTTTTGCCCAACTCCATCTCCGCCCCCGCGCCTTTGGCCCACCAATGGTTCGAGTTGACCCCGTTGCCCCAGAACAATGCGGCGAACCGCTTCGGGTAGGCGGCCGCTCCCTCGCCGACTGCCGGGGTGTTCCCCGCTCCCCATGTGGGCACCGACTCCATCCAGGGCAGCGCCATCGTGACGCCCACGCCCCGCAAAAACGTGCGGCGCGAAATTTTAAACCGGCGGCTTGCGTGGGTGGCTTCGTGCATAAGCTCAATTCTGGGCCAAGTTCTCCCGGCCTCGCTTGTTCAAAAACTGCGGACTGGTCACGATCGCCTCCACCAGCGTGTTGAAGCGATAACCATTGGACTCCAGTTTAGCCTTCATCTCCCGGACTGTCGAGTCATCGGAAAGGATCAGCGTGCGCCCCAAACCATACGCCAGCAACTGGCGGCAGAGCGTGTCGATGAAGTCGTCCTCCCGATTTTTCTTCAGGAAACGCTTCAGGCCCTCGACGCCGTCGGCCTCCACCCCGCCCGCGAAGGAAGCGCGGGTTTGGACCGGGCGGCCGCCCAAGTCCTGTTCCCGGCGTTCGCCAACGGGGCCGAAGCCTTCAAAAACCAGGCCATAGGAATCAAAGCGGTCATGGCACCCCGCGCACGCCACATTGCCACGGTGCCGGGCCAGCGCCTCCCGCAGCGTCACCTCGCCCATGTTCGCTTCGTCGCTGGGCAGCTCCGGCACGGTGGCTGGCGGGGGCGGGATCTCCTCGCCCAAAACCCGGCGCACCACCCAGTGGCCGCGTTTGACGGGGCTCGTCCGGAGCCCGGGCGCGTTTTTGGTCAGGAACGCGGCCATTGTCAGGATGCCGCCCCGGCCATAAGCGCGGGCGTCATCCACCCGCACCCACTCGTTGGTCCCGGCGATGATTTCCGGCATCCCATAATGCCGGGCCAGGACCGGGTTGACGAACGTGTGGTTCGCATAAAGGAAATCGAGCGCCGACCGGTTTTCGCGGATGACATCGAGGAAAAACCGTTGGGGCTCCTCGAACATCGCGTGCCGCAGCTCGTTGTTGAACTGCGGGAACCGCTCCCGGTCCACGCTGTTGAGCTCCTCAAAACGGCGGATGTCCAGCCAGTTGGCGAAAAACTCGGAGGCCAGCCCGCGCGCCTTTTCGTCTTTCAACATCCGGCGGGCCTGCGCCACCAGCGCCAGCGGTTTGCGCAAATCGCCCGCCTCGGCCCGCGCGCGCAGCTCCGCGTCCGGCATGCTGGACCACAAGAAATAACTGAGCCGGCTGGCCAGCGCGTGGCCGTCCAGCGGTTGCACCCCCTTCCCCTCGCCGGCGAGGTCGATCCGGTAGCAGAAATTTGGCGACATCAGGACGCTGGCGATGCAATCACGGATGGCATCGTCATGGCTGAGCCCCTCCGGGCCGCGCGCGGTCCGGTAAAACGCCAGCAACGCCTCGCTCTCGCTGGCGGCCAACGGTCGGCGATAGGCCTGCTGCGCGAATTGGATGAGCGCCGCGAGATGTTTCGGCTCAGCCTCCCGCTCCAATTGCTCGATCCGCTGGATTTCATCCCACACCCGCTCGAAGTGCTCCCTGATCGCCGCCAAAGCCGCGGGGTTTGCCCCCACCCGGACCGCCTTGGCGTAATAAAGCTCGGCGAGTTTTTTGACCTTGGGTTCCGTGGTGCAATCCTTGTCCTCGGCCCGGGCGAAATCAAACTCCGCGTCGCTCAGGAAACGCGAGTCCGTCCGCTCAAAATAAATGGTGCTCTGGTGCATCCGCTGGGGCACCGAGGCGACCATGAAAAATTCGTCCCACAGGCGGTCCAGCTCGCGCCGCCCCGCCTCGTCCAGGATCATTTCGTGCAGCGGGCCATCATCGCGGAAGTAGCCTGTTTGATTGTGGAGGCCCGCGCTCAACAGGCGCCCGACATTGCCATTGGCCCTCTCCTCCTCCGGATCAACGAATGACCGGGCCCGTTCCTTCACGTAAAACGCGTCCGGAAAGATGGCGGCGAACCGGCCAAACGCCGCCTCATATCTGGCCCGCTGCGCGGGATCGGATGGCGCCCACAAATTCTCGTCCGGCTCGCGCGTCTTCTTTTTCACTTTCCGCGCATTGTAGCTCTCGGCCTTTTCGCCTTTCTCGGCGGGCTGCTTGACCACCCCGTCGATTTGCAGCGCCTCGGGGTCAAACTTCCGGCGGTTGGCCGCCCATTGCCGGTTTTTCCAAAGCACAAGCGCCTGCGCGCTGGGGTTCAGCCCGGGCGCGCCCAGATTGCCCACCTCCGGCTTGATCTTCTCGCGCAGCGTGACCACGAAATCCCGCATCGCCTCGCACTGGAGTCGCACAGTGGCGGCGTCCGCCCCGCGCTTTTGGTCCGGCAACTCGCGCCACAACGATTGCAGCTTGGCGATCGGGCCGACCTCCTCCCGGGCGTGCAACGCCTCCCAGATGGTCGCGAGGTACTTCGGGCTCACTTTGGCCTCGGCCGCGATTTGCGAAAGGGTGGCCCGGGGCTGGCCAAGGGCCGCCCGGTTTTTGAACCGCCACGCGGCCGCGAAGTAATCCGCGAAGTCCGTCGGTTGCCGCTGGTAAAACTCGACAATCCGCAGGATGCCATATTTGTCGCGGTCCGTGTGGACCATCATC
Source organism: uncultured Verrucomicrobiota bacterium (assembly GCA_964611245.1). Lineage (GTDB taxonomy): Bacteria > Verrucomicrobiota > Verrucomicrobiia > Limisphaerales > SXQI01 > CAZSXX01. The sequence continues at coordinate 3,171 of CAZSXX010000446.1, forward strand.
GGATGCTCGGCGAACGCGATTCCATCCAGGGTCAGGACCGCGTGTTCGCTGACCGATCGCGCGGCCCCGAGATATTTTTTCAGGAGCGCCGGGGACATCGCCAGGGACTCGCCCGTGTTGTCAAACCCGGCCTGGTTGGCCGGATCCACCGGAAACTCCCGCGTCGGGCGAAGGTCCCGGCCAGTCAGGTCGCGGATGGTGTTGTCGTACTCCGCGTTGCTCAGCCGGCGGGCCAACACCGGCCCGGGATCGCCCGCGTTCCGGTCCGCTTCAAAACGGCGCGCGGCTTCAATCCAATCAATCACCGTTTTGCGGGCGGCCGCGTCGGGCTGCTCCTTGGCTTTGGCGGGCGGCATCTCCTTTGCCTTGAGCCGGTCCAGCGCCAGTTCCCAATGCTTGTGGTCGCGGGTCACCTCGGCCTGATGATCGAGATGTTCACGGACGGCTACTTCG
>CAZSXX010000447.1:0-3593 GCA_964611245.1 uncultured Verrucomicrobiota bacterium
CCGCCTTGCTCCTCGTGATTGTGGGCCTGATGTTCGGCGTCTCCTCCACCCAAACCTACCTGAACCGCCAGCGCGAGGCCCTGGGGCTCACCCGCACCGAAGTCCTCGAAAATGCCCCGCCCGTCCTCATGTTCACCACCGTCGCCCTTGGCGGCTTCCGCGGGTTGATCGCCAACGCCCTCTGGATCCGGGCCAACGACATGCAGGAAAGCGGCAAGTATTTCGAGGCCGTCCAGCTCGCCGATTGGATCACCAAGCTCCAGCCGACCATCGTCACCGTCTGGGTCCACCAGGCCTGGAACATGGCCTACAACATCACCGTCAAATTCCCCGACCATTCCGACCGGTGGATTTGGGTGAAGCGGGCCGTCGAGCTGCTCCGCGACCAGGCGATCAAATACAATCCCAAGGAGCCCCTCCTTTACCGCGAGTTGGGCTGGATCTTCCAGCACAAGATGGGGCACTACATGGATGACGCCACGGAAACCTACAAGCGCGAGTGGGGCTTGGAGATGAACCGGCTGTTCGGCAACAAGAAAGCCAATTTCGAGGAGCTCCTCAACCCGTCCACCCCGGAGCAATCCGAGCGCTCCCGCCTCCTGCGCGAGAAGTACAAAATGGACGCCGCCGTGATGAAGGAAGTGGACGAAAAGTACGGCCCGCTCGAGTGGCGCCTGCCCGAGGCGCACTCCGTTTACTGGGGCTATTTCGGCCTGTCCAAGGTTTCCAACGAGCCCCTCAAAAAAGAGGATTACATCACCTTGCGCCGCCTGATCTTCCAGGGCCTCCAGCTCGCGTTCCACCGCGGCCGCATCATCTACCCATCGCCCCAGAGCGAAATGTTCATCTACGGGCCCAACCTCGACATCGTCAAGCACGTCAGCCAGGCCTACGAGGAGCAGATGGAGCTCGAGCCGGACATGGCCCAGCACATTTCCACCGGCCACCGGAACTTCATGCTCACCGCGGTCTATTTTCTCTACTCCTACAACCGCGTCTCCGCCGCCCGCGAATGGTACAATTACGTGAAGGAGAAATATCCCGAGGCCCCCGGCACCCAGGGCCGCACCATGGAGGAATTCGCTTTCGACCGCGTCCAGGAGGAGGTCGGCGGCACGGATCCCAACCGGATCCGCGCGGTGCTGGAGGGATACCTCGAGCAGCATTACATCGATCTCGCCATGGGCGAGGAGGACCACGCCGAAATGATGCTGGCCCTCGCGCGCAAGATCCACTGGCGCTACGGCGAAGCCGTCGGGCCGACCAGCGAAAAACGGGTGGGGCTCCCTCCCTTCTCGGTGACCGAGGAGGTCGTCCTCAAGCGGTTGGTCTCGGCGGAATATGGCTTGGATCCTCTTCTGCGCGCCCAGTTGCTGACCCGCCTTGGCAAGCCGCAGGACTACGGCCAGGAGATTCTCCAGATCGCCCCCACCGCCATCTCCACCAACGCCCCGCCCGCCACCAATTCGCCCGCCAAAAAATAGGGGGCGCGTTTTCGCCCCTGTTCACCGGCCTCCGCGCGATTGATGGCGGGGTTTGATTGCGCTGGCGGAAGCCTTCGTCTAGTTTCTTCATCCATGAGCAAGTGGCCAGCGTGCTGGCGAGCAATCTTAGTCCTGGTTCTCTCCGCGGTCTGGAGCGGATGCCTGCCCATCGCGGAAACCCCGCTGGACGAGGAGAAGGATCCCAACTTCATCGAGGGCAAAAACCACCAGAATGCGATGGACTACAAGTCCGCCATCGCCGCGTTCGAGCGCGCCGTCCAGTCCAACCCCCGCAACGCCGCCGCCCACTTCGAGCTCGGGCTCCTTTACGACCAAAAAAACCACGACTTCGTCTCCGCGATTTATCATTACCAAAAACACCTGGAGCTCCGCCCCAAGTCCGAATACGCCGAAGCCGTCAAGCCGATGATCACCGCCTGCAAGCTGGAGTTGGCCAAAACCGTGACCTTTGGCGTCGTCACCCGCGAGGTGCACCGCGACATGGAGCGCATGACCAATGACATGGCCCTGCTCCGCCAACAGAACGAAGCCCTCCGCGCCCAACTCGCCGCCAAACCGATGGTCCTGACCCAATGGATGACCCTTCGCGTGACGAATTTCGTGACCGTCGCGGCCAAGCCGGCGCAAGCCGAGTCCCCGGCCGGCTCTCCAGCCCAGGGGAACACTCCCGCACAAGCCCAGCCAGCCGCGGGAACGCCCGCTCCCACGCGCGTCGAGTCCAGGGCGTCGCAAACCCCAACGCCCAGTCGGCCCAGTCCCCGCGCCTCCCAGCTCCGCGCGCCCCGCGCCCACAAAGTCGCCCCCGGCGAAACCCTCTCCGAAATCTCGCGCCGCTACGGCGTCACCGTCCAAGCCCTCCAATCCGCCAATGGGGGCCTCAATCCAAAAAAACTTCGGGCTGGCCAGACGCTGGTCGTCCCCTCTCCCTGATGCGAGACCCCGGCCGGATCGGCATTTTCGGGGGGTCATTCGACCCCGTCCATCTTGGGCACGCCTTGGTGGCCCAGGCCGCCCGGGAGGAGTTGGCTTTGGACAGGATTTTCTTTGTCCCCGCCGCCCAATCGCCCTTCAAACCCGAACGCCAGCTCGCGCCGGGCTTCCAACGCGCGGCCCTCCTCCGGTTGGCCCTCGCCGGAAAAACCTGGGCGGAGGTCGACCCCCAGGAGATTGACCGCGGCGGCGTCTCCTATTCCGTGGACACCCTCCTCAACTTCCGGGATCGTTTTCCCGCCGCGGACCTCTTTTGCCTCATTGGCGCGGATCACCTCGCCCAGCTCCCGAAATGGCGGCGCTCCGCCGAACTCGCCGCCTTGGCCAACTTCGTCGTGATCCCCAGGCCCGGCCAGGTCCCCGTCCCCACGCCGCCCGCCTTCCGGGCCACTTGGCTCAAGGGCCATCCCGTCAGCGTCTCCGCCTCCGAGATCCGCGCCCGGGTCAAGTCGGGCCTCCCCATCGACAGCTTGGCGGGGTCCGCCGTCGCGGAGGCGATCCGCAACAATGGCCTTTATTTTTAGCGGAAGTTGGCTGATGTTCCCCGTGAAAATGGATTCAAAAACGCTGGCGTTCTTATGCCGGGAACTGGCCGACAACCGGAAAGCGGAAAACATCGTCGTCCTCGACGTCACCGAAGTCTCGACCATCACCGATTATTTCGTGATTTGCACCGGGACCAGCGAGCCGCATCTCCGCGCGATCGTCACCGAGATCACGGACAAACTGCGTGACGACCACGGCGTCAAGCCAGCCTCCTCGGACGGACGGATGCCCGCGGCCTGGGTGGTCCTGGATTTTTTCGACGTCATTGTCCACGTCATGCGCGCCGACGTCCGCGAGCATTACAAGCTGGAGGACCTCTGGGGCGACGCCCCGCAGGTCAAGCCCCGCAAGCCGCGCGCCAAAAAAGCCAAGGCCGCCGCGGCCGCCGTTTAGGCGATCAACTGCCTGATCACTTTCGCCGGCTCCACCCCCGTGAGCTTGGCGTCCAGCCCTTGGTGCTTGAAGGTGAAGCGCTCATGGTCTTCTCCCAGCAGCTCCATCACCGTCGCGTGGAAGTCGTGGTTGTGGTCCGGGTCGTTGACGATGTTTTAC
>CAZSXX010000448.1:0-2914 GCA_964611245.1 uncultured Verrucomicrobiota bacterium
AAAGTTTGAATCCAATTCATTGGCTGCTCGATAAACACCGAACAGCGTAGCGTCACCGTCGCCAGCTCTCGACATATTGAGAATCTCCATCTTATTGATTCCTTGAAGAGTTTCCTTGTACTTCCTCGGCGGCATTTCAAAGTTGGCGGTGTTAACGGCGCTTGCTGCCTTCGTTCCGGAGCTTAGGAGTCCCAATAGCTGTGAAACGTGTAACGTCAGTTTGTCTGTCATCAAGAGGGTTCCTGATGCATCGTTATAGTCAACTACTGAACTTCTGTCGTTTGCCTTGAGCGTCGAAAAGACGGTACTATTAAATCCGAAGAGGGCGCTGTTTATCCCTCCGATATGAAACGCTCCGAGGGGACTTGAGCCGACTCCGCAGAGGCAGGAATAGAGCCAAACAAAGCGATTGACCAGCGGCCTCGTTTCCGAGATGATCTGATTTCCCGCGGTCGCCCCGATGGCACTCCAAGACATCCAGCCCGAGTCGGTCGAGACAACTGCGGACTTATCGCCTACCCCGGATGATCCCCCATGGGAGGAGTTGAAGTAGACCGTCGATTGGCCAAGCAGCTTGTCGAGAGGATTGCCGGAATACGGCGGCGGCAAGACCATCTCCGACTTCGAATGAAGATTGCCGCTCAAAACCGCGTAGTGCGCATCTGCCAGCTTCGATTCCGCTTCCGTCGCCATCTCTTGCGAAACGGGATTCCATTGGTATTCCGCGGGCACATTCGTATACGCCCATCCTGTCCCCGGGGATCCATTCGCATTCACCTCCGTGGCGTTCTTCAGCCCAACATTGAACACTTTCGGCGTGACGTCAAGCGTGTAGGTGGCCCAATCGACATCCACCATCTCCTCCCAGGGCGGATTCCCCGGAACGGTTTCCCAAAGCTCATAGCGAAACTTGGCTTCAATCGTCAGGGTCAGATCGGTGCCGGACGCTGAACCCGCCGCTACAGTCGAGTCGAATCGAAGGTTCCTCGAAACCCCCGTTTTTGGTTCGTGGACGACATCATCCGAGTCTAAAGGGTACAGCGTGGCCGTCTCCCCATTGACGATCACTTTGAGCGACTGAACGTAAACCTGCCAATCCTCGGTCCCACCCGGCAACACGGCTTCGAAGCCGCATCCAAATGTGGCTTGAACGCCCGTTCCCGTGACTTTGGCGTTGTTATTAAGTCCGTTCACCGCGATGCGGACGATGAGATTATGGTTGGCGATGCCTGATCGCTGCCTCCAAACCGGCCCTTGCGAGGTCACATCGGCTTTGGCGGCAGCAGCGAGCCCGCCAATCAGAACGAAACTAGCCAGCAACGTTTGAAAGGACGAACGGCAAATAGTCCAGGGAAGGGGGGGGGCGCGTTCAGGCTCATACCCCCATTGTAAAGCAGTTTTTCTTATTTGACAACTCCACCTGTCCAAACGGTTGGGCTCAAGTGTACAGAGACTGCTTCTTTGGAGTCGCCATTGAGTTGCCAGCCAAGTCCTGTGGCGCCGGCTTCGAGATAGCCAAGTCCAGCGAAGCCGCCCCTCCGCCCCGGATCAGAACGATTGCACCAAGGGCGACCGCCAGATAGTGCAGCTCCCATCCGGCGCCGGCGGGTCCCGAGAAGAAGCCGGTCGAGAGATGGACCGTGAGCGCAGCGACGACCATCGTCACCACCACCCCGAACGAGGCCACGCGGCTGAAAAGACCAAGCAGTAAGCCGATTCCTCCAAGAAACTCTGCCGCAATCGCGAGATAGGCGAAAAGCGGAGGAATCCCCAGTTGAGACTGCATGAAGCCGACCGTCCCCTCAATCCCATGGCCGCCGAACCAGCCGAGGGCCTTTTGGGCGCCGTGGGGAAGGATGAAAAGGCCCAAAGCGATTCGGGCGATCGTCGCCGAGAGGTCGGGCCGAGTTTGAAGAATCCATCGCATCGTGTTGTGCTCCTCTAATTGTTATTACAACAATTGTTACTACAACTAACTGATCCCATGCGCCCTCGGTTCCCGGCTTTTCAAAGAAATATCAGGGATTTAAGGCAAGACAAGCCTGAAGCCCGCCGGCCCGAGCCCGGACCAGGGCCTCGGAAAGCCCATCCGGGGCCGCGAGCGGAACCGCGCCCAATCCGCAGAGCGCCTGGGCGGCGCGGCCCGCCCCGGCCCGCACGAGCAGCGGCGCCAGCCGCCGGCGATGGGCAGCGATCGCCCCCTTCCACGTGCCGCCTTCTCCCAGGCGAGCGTGGACCAATAGCGCCGCCTCGCCAAGCGCATAGATCAACGTGTTTCGCATCATCGCCTGAGCCGCGCAGAACTCGGCCTCCGGGGCAAAAGGCGAAAGCGCGGTCCCCGGAAATCGCTCCCGGCGGCGATCCATTCCACACGGTAGGATCTCGACCACCCCTTCCGGACGCGCGGCGGCGGCGCCCCGCGCCGCCGCCCGATCGCACCCGCACGCTCCCCCGGAAACCACCGTAAACCCGAGGCGCGCCGCCTCCTGGCCGCAGGCCGAGGCAAACCGCCGGATCGGCCCGGAGACGTTCCGGCTCCCCACGATCGCTAGGAACGGCCCTTGCGGCATCGGCCCGCGAAGCCAAAGGGCAGGGGGCGCCTGAGCCCCCAAGCGCGCGCGCCACGGGCCGGGATACCCTTGCGAAGCCGCCGTGAGCACGACGCCAGCGCACACTCGGCGCTCCGCCCAATCAAGAAGGCGGGGCTCATCCAAAAGAATCGACTCTTCGACGAGCCCCGCACGACGAAGCGCACGCGACGCGCCGCCCAGCGTTGGGCTCGCCTCGCGCAGGTGGCCGAGCACGAGCCGCCACCGAGCCTTCGGAATCGCAAGCCCGCGCGGCGCCCCCTCCAGATAGAGCGCGGCGAAAACCACCTCCGCCATCGCCTCTACTTCGGCAACCCGCGGGTCCG
>CAZSXX010000448.1:2924-3587 GCA_964611245.1 uncultured Verrucomicrobiota bacterium
GGGCCACCGGCTCCATAGCGCACCCCAACGCTCCGAATGCCTTCTCGAATCATGACTTTGGTACTCTACCCGTTCCCGACCGCTTCGCGCCCGATCGGGACCGTCGCGGTGTATGCTCAGTCCTTCAGCTTTTCACGAACCCACCGCCATGCTCAAGCACCCCGACCTGACTCGCCGCCGCATCGAACAGTTCCTCCAATACGACCTTCAAGAGCGCCTCTTCGGACCCCGCGAGCCGCTTGACGTCGAGTTTTGCGCGGAGCCCCACCCCACCGCGGCGGCCGCCGAGAAGGGACCCTGGCAGCCCGTCGAGCCGGGTTTTCGCTACGGACCCGCGTATCGCGTGTTCTGGTTCCGGGTGAGCGGCAAAGTCCCCAAGACTTTGGCCGGACACGCCGTTGGCGTCCAGCCCGAAGTCGGCGGCGAACGCACGGTTTGGAAGAACCATTCGCCGTGGCTGGGCGTCGACCATCAGCACGAAGTCGTCCCGATCGCCGAGAGCGCCAAAACCGGCCAAGCGGTTCGGCTCGTGATCCAGGCCTATTCGCGAAATGCCCAGGTGACCGTCCACCGGCCGGAAGCTCCGCGCGAAGCGCTCGTCGAAACCGTCGAGGGCGCGTGGCTGGTCGGCGTGGACCGCGAACTGCAGCATCTGGCCTGGGA
>CAZSXX010000449.1:0-3570 GCA_964611245.1 uncultured Verrucomicrobiota bacterium
TGGCAAAGTCAAGGCGCTGGCCGATGCCGCGCGCGAGGGCGGACTGCAATTTTAATCATATTTAGGAGAAGATATCGTGGCTGAACAATCGAACCAACCTCAGACAGGCGCCCCGGCTCCCAGTGGCGGCGGCGGAACCGGCTCTGCCAGCTATGGCGGCGGCGGCGGTGGCGGGGGATACGGCGGCGGCGGCGGCGGTGGATTTGGCGGCGGCCGCGGCGGTGGCGGCGGCTTTCGTGGCGGTGGGCGCGGTCCGCGCCGTCGTCAGGACAGCGACTCGGCCGGCACCGACAAGGACGGCAACAGCCTCACCGAAAAGGTGGTTTTCATCAACCGCTCCTCCAAGGTTGTCAAAGGCGGTCGCCGCTTCAGCTTCAGCGCGCTCGTCGTCGTTGGCGACAAGCAGGGCAAAGTTGGCATCGGCCTCGGCAAGGCCGGCGAAGTCGCCGACGCCATCCGCAAGGGTGGCGAGGACGCGAAGGCGCACATGCTCCCCGTCTCCCTCGTCAACACCACCATTCCCCACGATGTCACCTCGAATTTCGGCGGCGCCCGCGTCCTCCTGCGCCCCGCTTCCCCTGGAACGGGCATCATTGCGGGCAAGACCGTCCGCGACGTCGTCGAATCCGTCGGCATCAAGGACATCTTGACCAAGTCCCTCGGCTCCAAAAACGCCGCCAATGTCGCGAAGGCGACCTTGAAGGCGCTCCGCGAATTGCGGCTGCGCGAGGACATTTACAAGGCCCGCGGCCTCACCGTCCGCCCAGCCCATAAACCGGCAACCAAAACTGCCCCCGCGGAGGCTGCTCCGGCGGCGGCGACCCAAAGCTAATTTTCTATGCGTCTCCATGATTTAAAGCCGCGTCCCGGCGCCAAGCACCGTCGAAAACTGCTCGGCCGCGGTGAGTCCAGCGGCCACGGCAAAACCAGCGGCCGCGGTGGCAAAGGCCAGAGCGCCCGCTCCGGCAGTTCCATCCGCCCCGGTTTCGAGGGCGGCCAGATGCCCTTGATCCGCCGCATTCCCAAGCGCGGCTTCAACAACAAGCGCCACACCACCGTTTACATCCCCATCAATCTCGATTCGCTCAACCGTTTCGACGACGGCGCGCGCGTTGACGAAACCGCGCTCCGCTCCGTTGGTCTCGCCAATGGCCGGGCCGCCGGAATTAAGATTCTTGGCAATGGCGAATTGACCCGGAAGCTGACAATCAGCGCGCATGCGTTCAGCGCCACCGCGCGGCAGAAGATCGAGGCCAAAGGCGGCACCTGCGAGTTGGTGGCAAAATTTGTCCCCACCCGCAAGGCCAAGCCCGCCCCGAAAAAAGCATCCGCCGCAAAACAGGGCTGATTTGACGCATGTTTAAGAGCATCGCCGATACCTTCGCGAATTGTTTCAAGATTCCCGAGCTGAAATCTCGGATCTTGTTCACCTTGATGTTGCTGGCGGTTTGCCGCGTCGTCGCGTGGATCCCGGTGCCCGGGCTCGATGGAACCGCCCTCAAACAGTGGTTCGACGCCAACCAGGACGCCACCAGCGGCGTCCTCGGGATGTACAGTTTGTTCACCGGCGGCGCGCTCCAAAAGTGCGCCATCGGCGCCCTCGGCATCATGCCGTACATCACCGCGACCATCATCATCCAGTTGCTCACCACCGTCGTCGGCAGCCTCCAGAAGCTCGCCCGCGAAGACGGCGGCCGGGCCCAGATCGTCAAGTACGGCCGCTATCTCACCGTTGTCCTCTGCTTGGGCCACGGCACGCTCATGACCCTCAGTTGGGAGAATCCGGAAACCATGTTCTCCGGCTTCCAGGGCCAGCTTGTCCTGATTTCCAACATCTGGTGGTACCGAATCCAGACCATCATCGTCCTGACCGCCGGCACCCTGCTCCTCATGTGGTTGGGCGAGCAAATCACCGAGCGCGGCATCGGAAACGGCATCTCCCTCGTCATCACCATCGGCATCGTCGCGGACCTGCCCATGGCCGCCCAAGGCTTCTTTGAAATGTTCTTCCCGCCCGCCGGCGTCACCTCGCAATACAACTACTTCCACATGATCTTCCTGATCGTGCTGCTCGTGGTCGTCGTCGGGGGAGTCGTCGCCGTCACCCAAGCCCAGCGCAAAATCCCGGTCCAATACGCCCAGCGGGCCGTTGGCCGCAAAGTCTTCCAAGGCGGAAGTTCGTTCATGCCCCTGCGGGTCAACTCCGCGGGCGTCATGCCCATCATCTTCGCCCAGGCCATCCTGATGTTCCCGGCCATGATCCTCGTCAAGGCCGGCGACCTGTTCAACATCAAGGAAATCGCCAACTTCGGCCACCAACTCGAGCGCGGCCATTGGGTCTACTACGCCCTCTACGCCACCATGATCCTGTTCTTCTCCTACTTCTGGGTCGCCACCCAGTTCAACGAGATCCAGATCGCCGACGACCTGAAGAAACATGGCGGATACATCCCCGGCGTCCGTCCCGGCGTCGCCACCAGCGACTTCCTCCATCGTGCCATGAGCCGCATCACTCTGGCTGGAGCGATCTTTCTGACCATCATCGCCCTCGTTCCTCAACTCATGGGGCAGTGGTTTGGAATCAATCCCTACGTGTCCCAATTTTTCGGCGGCACCAGCATGTTGATCACTGTCGGTGTGTTGCTGGACACCATGCGCCAGATGGAGACCCATCTGCTGATGCGCCATTACGACGGCTTCCTGAAAAAAGGCCGCGTGAAGGGAAGATTTTAGCGGCTCCTGACTCGCCGGAAGTCCAGGTTGCACACTGGACCGGCCTGTGCGAGTCTTGTTGCCCGCTAAAACGGGCGGCAAAAAATGGAAGCATGCGGCGGTGACAAATTTAGCGGTTCATGATCATTCTTAAGAGTGAGCGCGATATTGAGGCCATGAGGGCCTCCGGCGAAGTCGCCGCTGCGGTCCTGGAGGAGGTCTCGGCCTTCATCCAACCCGGGATAACCACTCGGGAAATTGATGAATTTGCCGCGGCTCGCATCAAGGCGCACGACGCCAAGAGCGCGTTTTTGGGGTATCGGAAGTATCCGTGCCACGTCTGCCTGTCGGTGAACGAAGAAGTCGTTCACGGGTTGGCCGGCGAGCGTCGGGTCCAGTTCGGGGACATTGTCAGCGTGGACGTCGGCGTCGTCTTTCATGGCTTCATCGGTGACAACGCGCGGACGGTGGCGGTCGGTGGCTGCGACGTTTTGCTGCAGAAACTGATTGATGTCACCGAGCGGGCGTTGTATGAAGGAATTTCCGCGGCTGTCCCCGGGAATCGCGTCGTCGACATTTCGCGCGCGATCCAACGGTATGTCGAGTCCAACGGATTCAGCGTCGTTCGCGAATTCGTCGGCCACGGTGTCGGCCGCTCGGTCCATGAGGACCCGCAGGTGCCGAACTTTGTGGAGAACCGGTCGTCGCCCAAGTTGCGCCCCGGCATGACGCTCGCCATCGAGCCCATGGTCAATGCCGGCGGCCGGCAAGTGGAGATTTTGCGGGACGGCTGGACCGTCGTGACGAAGGACGGGATGCCGTCCGCTCATTTTGAGCACACGGTGTTGATCACCGAGA
>CAZSXX010000450.1:0-3566 GCA_964611245.1 uncultured Verrucomicrobiota bacterium
CAGCGCCGGCGACCACCGGTTTGAAGCTTTGGTCGAATCCACCCACCAGGGAAGCTTGGATCCTTGCCAGGTTCCCACTCGCTGCGTACAAGAAGCCCCCGTAGAATCCCCCGATCAGTATTTTTCCATCCGTTTGGATCGCCGTTGCGTAGATATTCCCTGAGGCAACCAGCGCAAATCCCGGCGTCCAATCGTCCGCCGTCGCAAGGTTCACGGTCAGCGTCGCCGGATTGCCAGGAACCTGGCCTGAACCGTTGCTGACAATGACCCTATAGTCGCCAGAATTGGTCGCCTGCGCATTCGTCACGGTGAACGACGATTCCGTGGCGCCAGGCAAATCCCTGCCATCAAATTGCCAACGGTAGGAAATTGGGTCGAAGCTGGTTGCCGTCACGCGGAAGGTCACTGCGGCTCCAAGCATGACCACCTGGTTGGTTGGATGTTGGGTCACGACCGGAGGATCGGCGGAAATCGAAAAAGGGAACAATGCAGGGCATAGTGCGACCCAAACTGATGGGACCAGCGCATGGGAGGGGAGGCCGCTAGATGTCCTAATTCGCTTTTTCATCGTTTTCAGGAAGCGTAAAGTTGGGAAAACTGGGAATTTATCATGCAAATGCCCAATGGCAGTGAGAGTTTGATCCGACCTAAAGTTTTTTGACCCGGAAGTATTGAATCTGCTGATGTCGCAACGAGGCGAACCACCGCATCACGTTGCCATTGCCAGTAAAGGGCTCGCCGAAGTTGCTCCAGTTTTGGAGGTCGACCGTGACTTCGATTTGGTAGAGCGCCCCTGCCTGAGTTGTGTAATCAAGCTCAACCGCTGTGTGAATAGCCAGTTCGCTGGATGGAATGCTGTTTGCCTGTCTCGGGTCGGACCCCGCAAGCAACTCCGCCCCGTCCAAGTATCCATCGCCATCCGAATCTGGATTGCTTGGATCAGTTCCGGCTTCATACTCTTTGAGATCCGTTAAACCGTCATTATCGCGATCGCTGCCGCTGTCAGCCAATAGCGGGTTAAGGCCATGTCTCAGTTCCCATCCGTCCGCAATCCAATCCCCATCGGTGTCCGCCGATTTCGGAAGAGTCTTGGCCAAAAACTCCTCATAATTCGTCAATCCGTCATTGTCTGGATCCGCGTTTGGGCCGACAATATTCGAGTCAGCCAACTCATTTGGGGCGAAAAAGCGCTCTTTCCAGACCGCGTAAGTATCTTGCGGCGTTTTCTGCAAAAGGACGCTGTGGGTGAACGTGTTGAGCATCGTGTTTGCCGCGAAATCGGAAATTTCAGGGCCGATTGCGACCTGATAGGCGCCTTCGGCTGTCTGCGCCGGGAACGTGATTCGGAATTCTGGGCCGAACATTTTTTCCGGAGAGTTGACCGCGATGCGTTCACCATCCGGGCCAGTCATGACAATATCACTTGGCGAGAAAGTCGCCGGATCGATCGACTCCGAGAAGGTAACGGCAAAGGTGGAGAACTGGTCCAATGCCACGTTGGCGGGGTGGAACGCCTGCACGAATGGCCTCGCGTTCGGACTCGGCGTCAGTTCGAAATCCAAAGGGTTATAAATCGGAGAAAACTCCAATCCATTTCCCGCCCGCATGTCACCATAGGATTGGAACTGCCCGCTGAAACTCGACCATGAAATCAAGCGGAAATGGTCTGTCGCCTTCGGAACGAGCCCTGCTTCCTGCAGAACGGTCAGTTTTCCATTCAGCACCGCTGCGCCAGTCACCGTCAACTGCACCTGCAAAGTCGGAAACACGAACTGCTTGTAAACCGATACGGTAGTGCGCGCCGCCGAGCCAAGCGTCAAGTCTCCCATGATTGTAAGCGGATCGGAGTAGCTGGCCATCGTCATCGAGGCTGAACTCGAAAGGTTAGCTTCAATTGATCCGCCACCGTTGACGGTTACAGTTTCCGCAAGGGTAAGCGCCCCAGCTTTGATCCGGCCCGCGCTGGGCAATGTAAGGTTGCATTTCCTGGCAGCGAACGTGCCGGTTGTTGCTCCCAATTGTACCAAACCCCTGTTCCTTGCGTAGAATCCGGGAAAGCTGTCCTTGGCGTTGGGCCAGTCGCCCTCGAATTCGGTCAACGCAGAGAGGTTGATCTCGCTGGGCTGGAGGTTTTTCCCGCTCCGCCCCTCCGCCGTGAACAAGACGATCCCGCCCGATTGCGTCACCGCCCCCAAGTTTACCTTCCCGCCATTCATCGCGTTCACGTAAAGTTCACTCCAGTGACGCCAAGGTAAGCGCGTTGATTTCTGTGGATGCGATGACTTTGATCGTCGTTCCGACGGCATCAATGACCGCACTGTCAGTCGTTGTTGGCAGTGTGTCCCCAGTCCAGTTAAGCGGATTGTGCCACGAATTGTCACCCCCGCCGCCGTCCCAAGTCACGACGGCCGCCCGAAGTCCGGGCACATGGAGCAAAAACACCAAGGATGCGAGGGCGCGCATCACCGGGAAGCGCAATATTGCCCAAGAAAACCGACCTGAACAGCGCATGTCTGATTTTAGATGCGATATGATTTTCATATTTTTTCCGGAAGCACGCACAGGCAAAAGGCAGCAGGAACGCGACGCAGTTGAGTTGAGTCGGCACAGTTGTGATGCTTATGCGATTTGCGCGCGGCGGACAATCTGCCGAATGCGTAGGCGCTTGACCGGGAAAGGCGGCGGCGAGTCCCGGCTAGAAAAGAGGGTCTCGGGGGGGCGCTTTCAATCCGATCCGTTTCAGCGCCTCCGCGAGGGAGCGGACATGGAGCTTTTCGTAAGCGTTGCGGAAATGGGTCCGCACGGTGCCGTGGCTGATGCCCAGGTGGTCGGCGATCTGCTGATAAGTTCGGCCGCGGGAGGCCAGAGTCAGGACTTCGTGCTCGCGGGCGGTGAGGCGCTGGGGCGGCGGAGTGCCGGGCGTGTCATGCAGCGACTCGAGAACCCGGCGCGCGATTTCAGGCGTCATGGGCGAGCCCCCAGCGTGGAGTTCGCGGATGGCTTGCAGGATTTGTTTGGGCGCGGTTCTTTTGAGGAGGTAGCCGCTGGCGCCAGCCTGAATCGCTCCGAAGAGGGTTTCAGGGTCGTCAAAGTTGGTGAGAACCAGCAGGGCGATGCCCGGTTTGGCTTGTTTTAGGGCTCGAAGGCATTCGACGCCAGACTTTCCCGGCAGACGCAAATCAACCAACGCGATGTCCGGCTCCAAGGGCGGAATTTGACGGAGCGCCTCCTCGGCTGTTTCGCAGGCGGCGACGCAAGAAAAGCCCGGCGACCCGTGGAGGAGTTGCATGAGCAAACCGCGCGTCTCCCGGGCATCCTCCACCAGTGCGACTCGAATTGGTTCCGGCACGCTCACAAATTCATCAGATTGCGGGAGTCCAGGAAATTGGGTGGCGCCGACGGCCGCGGTTCATGTGCGTGGGGCCAGTGTGGCAGGATTTCGGAGAATTGCACTACGACGATTGCGTAGGAAAGGGAACATGCAGGGTGACTCGAGCGCCGCCGCTTGGCCGGTTTTCGACCGCGCAGGAGCCTTTCACCTCGGCGAGGCGTCCGCGCATGTTCCT
>CAZSXX010000451.1:0-3558 GCA_964611245.1 uncultured Verrucomicrobiota bacterium
TTGTATCACCCCCGCGCCCCCCAGTCCAAGCCAACTGCCCCCCATTCCCCCCAAAATTAAACTCTATATTTACCAACATATCCTCTTTCCATCCCGCAGGCCCGGCGCTATCCTCGTCGCGCTATGGGCCATTTCAAACTTAGGGGATTTGGCGTCTCCACACCGGGACGCATCGGGGATTTGCTTGCCAAAACAAGGGACGGATCGGCCACCCAAGCCGAACAAGTGGAACTCCTCGACCTCCTCAAACAATCCCGCCGCATCTCCGAGAACAACATCCGCCGCCTCATCGAACTCCGCGGCGATCCCACACCAACCCCCGCCCCCGAGCCGGCTCCTGCCCCCGCTCCAACTCCCGCGCCGAAGCCGAAGCGCAAGAGCAAAACCAAGCCAAAGCCCAAACCCGCTCCCGCCAAGGCGCCCAAGCCCGCCCCGCGTCAGGCGAAAAGGGCCTCCACCACCCGCGCCCCCTCAAAGCCCGTCAAGCGCTGATCCACCCCTTGGAACTTGTGGCTTAGCCGCTCGTGGTCCAGCCCCAACGCGGCCAATATCGTCGCGTGCAGGTCCCGCACGTGGACCTTGTTCACCGCCGCGCGGAACCCGATCTCGTCGGTTTCCCCGTAGTGGAACCCGCCCTTCATCCCGCCTCCCGCCATCCACACGGTGAACGCGTGCGGGTTGTGGTCCCTTCCCGGCTTGTCATTCTTCTGCGCCACCGGCAGCCGCCCAAACTCCCCGCCCCAAATCACCAGAGTCTCCTTTAGCATCCCCCTCCGCTCCAGGTCCGCCAACAGCGCCGCCACAGGCTGGTCCGTCTCCAGCGCGAACCCCCGGTGGTTCCCCGCCAAATCCACATGCCCGTCCCAGCTCAACTGGTTGTCCATCCCCCCGGAATAAATCTGCACAAAACGCACACCCCTCTCCACCATCCTCCGCGCCATCAGGCATTGCGTCCCAAAATGCCCGCAATGCTTCTCCGCCACCCCGTACTCCTGCCGGATCTTCTCCGGCTCCTGGCTGATGTCGAACGCCTCCGGCGCCGCCGTCTGCATCCGGTAGGCCAGCTCAAAACTCTCGATCCGCGCCGCCAATTCGCTCTCCGCCGCCGAATGCGCCAGCGCCCCCTTGTTCAGCGCCGCCAACAGCCCCAACTGCGCCCGCTGCCTCTCGTCGTTGATGTTCGCCGGCCGCTTCAGGTTGCTGATCGGCTCCCCCTGCGGCCTCAGCCACGTCCCTTGGTACACGCTCGGCAAAAAACCCGCGTTCCAATTGCTCGCATGCCCCTTCGGCAGCCCCCGGTTCAGCGGGTCGCTCATCACCACGAACGCCGGCAAATTGTCGCTCTCCGACCCCAGCCCATACGTCACCCACGACCCCACGCACGGGAACCCCATCCGCGTCTGCCCCGTGTTCGCCATGAACAGCGCCGGCGAATGGTTGTTCGACTCCGTCCAGCACGAATGCACAAAGCTGATCTTGTCCACATGCCGCGAAATGTGCGGGAACAGCTCGCTCACCCACGTCCCGCTCTCCCCATGCTGCCCCCACTGGAACGGCGACTTCATCAGCGCCCCCACCTGGTCCGGGAAAAAACCCGTCTTGTTGTCGAACCCCTCCAGCGTCTGCCCATCCCGCGCGTTCAGCCCCGGCTTGTAGTCCCACGTATCCACCTGGCTCGGCCCCCCGTTCGCGAAAATCCAGATCACATTCTTCGCCCTCGCCTTGAAGTGCGGCGCCTTCGGCGCCATCGGGTTCAGCGCCCCCGGCCCCGCCGAATTCCCCCGCTGCATCATCGCCGCAAACGCCAGCCAGCCCAGCCCGCCCCCCGCCCGCGCCCGCCACCCCCCCCGCGGCCGCCCCCAGGTCACGCCCCCAAAGTTCAAACGCAAAAACGTACAGCCCAAACACCACCTGGCAAAAATCCGTCAGCGCCAGCGCCTCCCCGTCCGGCTTCTGCTCCGACCCATAGCTCATCCTCTGCCCCTCGATGAACTCCAGCGACCGCCGCGCCTCCTCCGCCGTCGGCCTCCGCCCCACCGCCAGCCGGAATGCCCGCTCGATCTTCCCCTCCACCGTCCCCTCCGTTTCCAGCCTCCGCGCCAGCCCCGCCGCCCACTCCCGCACCTGCGGCGCGTTCATCAAAAACAACGCCTGCGGCGCCACCGTCGTCGTCGGCCGCACCGCCTGGCTCACCAACGGCTCCGGCAGATCAAACGTCACCATCGACCCCACCAACTGGCTCCGCTTCACCGTGAAATAAATGCTCCGCCGCGCGCTCCCCTCGTCCATCGTTCCCGGCCCGTGCATCCGCCCATCCAGCCGCCCGCTCACCGCCAACACCGAATCCCGCAGCGCCTCCCCCTCCAGCCGCCGCGGCGTCCGCCTCACAAACAACTGGTTGTCCGGATCCGCCGCCGCCTTCGCCACGTCCGCCGCCGTGTTCTGCTGGTACGTCCCGCTCGTCAACAACAGCCGGTGCATCGCCTTCAGCCGCCACCCGCCTCTCACCAATTCCCCCGCCAGCCACTCCAGCAACTCCGGGTGCGTCGGCCTCGCCCCCGCCTTCCCAAAATCATTCGGCGTCGCCACCAGCCCCGCCCCCATGTGGTGCTGCCACAGCCGGTTCACGATCACCCGCGCCGCCTGCGCCCCCCCTCCCGCCTCCACGTCCGTCATCCAATTCGCCATGGCCCGCCGCCTCCCGGAATACTTCGCCTCCTTCGGCGGCTCAACCCGCCATCGCTTCCCCCGCTCCGGCCCCCGCATCAACACCTGCAAAAAATCCTGCTCCGCCACCCCGTTCTTCAAATCCGTGTTCCCGCGCCGCAGAAAGTGCGTCTCGTTGAAAAAATCCGCCCCCTGCGTGTTCATCCGCAGCGCCGGGTACCCCTCCGCGCACACCAGCGCCTTGGCCAGCCCCGTCGGCTTGCCCTTCTCATGCGCCCCCAGCTTCGCCGCCATCTCCCGCCATCCGCTCTCCCGGCGCTTCCACCAGCCGAACAGCTTCCCCCGCTCCTCCGCCGTCAGCCCCGCCGCGAATCCCGCCTCCTTCCGCCGCCCCAACAGCGCCGCCACCCCCGCCTCCGCCGCCTCCCCCTCCAGCGTCGGCTCCCCGCCCGCGAACACCGACAGCCTCGGCCGCCCAATGTTGTGCCGCGTGTTCACCTTGAATTCCAGCTCCACCCTCAAAATCCCCGCCGCCGCCAACGGCTCAGCGAACGTGAAAACCGCCGCCTGGTTCTTGTTGAACTGCGGATCCACCGCCCACCCCGTCCCATCCTTCTCGTCCAGGCTCCCTTGGATCGACAAATTCCCGTTGTTCTGCTCGAACGTCGCCGCCGCCTTCGCGATCGCCACCTCCTGCGTCCCGCCCCCGCCCGACCCCACCGCATAAATCCGGATCCGGCTCAGCCCAAAATTCCCGTTGTCCGCCCGCCCCGGACCGCCCTTCGGCATCGACCCATCCGCCAGCGCCTCCAATCTCAGCCCCGTCACCCCCTCCGCCACTCCCCCCTCAAATGTGTATTTGTCCTGCTCCCCATTCTTCCCCTCCGCCAG
>CAZSXX010000452.1:0-3554 GCA_964611245.1 uncultured Verrucomicrobiota bacterium
TGGTCGATGATGAGGCGGCCGTTGTAAATGCGGATGGGGAAGGAGAGCCAGACATTGACACCGTTGATGGCGCCGCGACGGGAGTCCTGTTCCAGGGAGATTTCGGCCCATCGGTTGGTCAGGGAGATGGATTTATCCTTTGGGACAAAAGTCATTTTGAAGCCGCGTTTTTCCGCCCAGTCTCGAAGGATGACGGTGGACTGCGGGCGGGACGGGGCAGGCGAGGCTTTTTTGGTGGCGGCGAAAACGGGCGGCAGGAAGGAAATGAGGAAGGCCAAAACTAACAACTTCATGTTCGCAAGCATTCTGGGAATCGACGCCGTGAAATCCAGCCTATTCATCGCGCGAGGCCGATTTTATTGG
Organism: uncultured Verrucomicrobiota bacterium; assembly: GCA_964611245.1. Lineage (GTDB taxonomy): Bacteria > Verrucomicrobiota > Verrucomicrobiia > Limisphaerales > SXQI01 > CAZSXX01. Next base: position 364 of record CAZSXX010000452.1, read on the forward strand.
GGAGAAGCGGGGTGTGGCGGCGCGGGGAGGCCGGGGGCGGCGGCGCTTTTTCGTTGGAAGGGGCGGGATTTTTTGTAATGTCGCGACCATATGTCCACCACGACGACCGAAAAACCGATGCGCGTGACGGGCGCCAAGAGCGGTGGGTTGCCGCCGGGGGCGCGGGTGATGTCGATCGACGCGCTGCGGGGAATGGACATGTTTTTCATCGTCGGGATGGAGGAGGTGTTCCGCGCCGCATCACGGGTGTGGCCGATGGAGCCATCGCTGATGTCGCGGCTGGACCACGCCCCGTGGGCTGGGTTCCATTTTTACGACCTGATCTTTCCGCTGTTCGCGTTCATCATTGGGGTGTCGCTGGTTTTTTCGCTTTCCAAGGCGGTCGCGGCGGAGGGGCAGGCGGGGGCGTCGCGGAAAGTGATCCAGCGGGCGGCGGTCCTGTTCCTCCTGGGCATTGTTTTGTATGGGGGAATCTCCAGCGGGATAGACCGGCTGCGGATCCTTGGGGTGCTGCAGCGGCTGGCGATTTGTTCGTGCGTGGCCGGGCTGGCGTTCATTTGGCTGAAGCCGAGGGGCATTTTGGGGCTGACGGTGGGGCTGCTGGGGGGGTATTGGGCGGTGATGACGTTCGTGCCCGTGCCTGGGTTTGGGGCGGGTGATTTTGGGGAGGGAAGAAATTTGGCGAACTGGGTGGACAAGATGTTTTTGCCGCTGCGGAAGTGGGATGGGGACCATGACCCCGAGGGGTTGCTGAGCAGCCTGCCGGCGATCGCCACCACGCTGCTGGGGATTTTCGCCGGGCTGCTGATCCGGAACGAGGCCGTTGAGCCGGGGCGCAAGGTGCGGCTGCTGCTGATTTACGGGGCGGCGGGGATCGTCGCGGGGCTGATCTGGCACCAACAATTCCCGATCATCAAGAAAATCTGGACGTCGTCCTTTGTGCTGTTGACGGCGGGGATGAGCGCGGCGTTGCTGGGGGTTTTTTATTGGGTGATCGACATCAAGAATTGGCGGGGATGGGCGAAGCCGTTTGTGTGGATTGGGATGAACGCGATCACCATTTACGTGGCGGTGCGATTGGTGCGGACGGACGCGTTGGCGAAGCGATTGGTGGGCGGGGAGATTGGGCTGTCGATGGAGATGACGCGGCCGGGGCTGGGGGAATTGACGGCGGCGTTGGGCGGGCTGTTTTTGGCGGTGTGGTTCTGCAAGTTTTTGCACGACCGGAAGATCTTCCTGCGGATCTGAGGCGGCAGACGGCGCCGGAATGGAACGGAGGTTCAGAGCGCGTCCGCGACGGATTTGGCGATGAAGGGAATGACCGCGCTGTCGGAGGCGTTGTTCACCGTGAACGTGACGAGGATGAGCCTGCGGCCGTTGGGAAGCTGGAAAAGGGCGGCGTCGTGGCGGGTGGCGCTGGTCCAACCGGCTTTCGACCAGAGTTTGGCGGTGGGAGGCAGGCCGGCGCCGGTGAAGCCTTTGACCTGGCCGCCTTCGCTGTCCTTTGTTGGGTCGGGATCGCGCGAAAGCAATTCGAGCATCTGACGGGAGCGCCCGGGGGTGACGGCGCGTTCGGTGGCGATTTCGAGGAGGAGGCGGGCGGTGGCGTCGGTGGTGAGGGCGTTGCGGTTTGTGTATTTTTCGCCGACGAAAATGCGTTCGCGGCCGTACGGGCCCTCGCACCATGGCTTTTGGTTGGCGTTGATTTTCTCGAAGCCGCGCGCGGCGAAGTAGCGGTTGACGGCGTTGCGTTTGTGGGACCAAGCCTCCATCTCGGCGGCGGGGAGCGCGGGGCCGCTGGTCGTTTCGGTGAGGGCGTCGAGGACGTAATGCGTCGCCTCGTTGTATGACTGGACGATCATGTCCTTCATGGCGCGGCGGAGTTCGGGCGTGTCGTTGAGCTTTCCATCCTCAATCCAGCGGTGGGCGGCCTCGAGATAGAAGAGCTTGATGACGCTGGCTGGATAAATGGGGACGTCGCCGCGATAGCTGGCGCGGGCGGAGTCCCCGGCGGCGGCGGGATCGATGGCGGTGATGGCGAGGTGGTCCTTTTGCAGCTTGGGAAATTTGGCGAAGGCGGCGGCGGCGGTTTCGTCGACGATAGATTGGAGGGATTTGGTTTGGGCGAGGGAGGGGAGGGCGCAGAGGAGGAGGGCGAGCCAGAGTTTCATGGTTGTTTCCTTTGGAAGAAGCGCATGACGGAGTCGCCGTGCTTGAGCATTTTGGTCTCCTGGAGCGCGGCGGGAAAATCGAGGGTGTCGCGTTTGGTGTGGCCGAGGATGAAAACGCCGGCGGGGGTGAGCAGGGCGGGAAGCTGGGGGAGGTCGAGCAGTTTTTGCGCGAAGGAACTGGAGCGGCGGCCGACGTTTTTTTCGCCGTAGGGCGGGTCGGCGAGGATCAACTCGAATTGGCGGCCGGCGGCGGCGAGGTGGGCGACGGCCTTGAGGGCGTCGTCGACGAGGAGGTCGAAACGGGAGGAATCGAGGCCCATTTTGCGGGCGTTGTCGCGGATATGGTGGGCGTGGCGGGAGGAAATTTCGACGCAGAGGGCGTGGGCGGCTTCGCGGCTGAGGGCTTCGAGGCTCAAGGCGCCGCTGCCGCCGAAGAGCTCAAGGACGCGGGCCTGGAGGACGCGGTTGCCGAGGCTGTTGAAGACGGCCTGCTTGACGAGGTCCGGGGTGGGGCGGACGTCGAGCCCTTTGGGGACTTTGAGGACCCGGCCGCCGGAATTGCCGCCACTCACGCGCATGGGGGAGGATGGTGAGGATGAAGGCGGCAAGTCAATGCCGTGCGCGGGGTCATTGTTTGACCCATTTTTCGAGGCGGCAATTGAAGCCGCCAAAATCGACGACTTGATGGAAGGCGAGGCGGAGGGAGCGGTCGGCGGCGGAGACGGGGAGGGGATTGGCGAAGACGAGGCGGCCGCCGGGGCGGAGGGTCCGCGCGGCGAGGGCGAAGAGATCGGCGATCAGGAGGCGCAGATTGGGAATGGGGACGCGCTTGCCCATGGGCGGGTTGGTGATTATGAGGGAGAGGGGCCCGGGCTGGAAGGAGCGGAAATCGGCGGCGGTGAAGGCGGCCTCGATGGGGACGGTGATGGCGGCGGCGAAATTGGCCTCGGTGATTTGGATGGCCTCCGGGCTGCGGTCGGTGCCGATGACGCGGCGGACGCCGCCGAGAAGGGAGCGCTC
>CAZSXX010000453.1:0-3550 GCA_964611245.1 uncultured Verrucomicrobiota bacterium
TGTCGGCTATGAGGAGGGCGGGCAGCTCAGCGAAGCCGTGCGCCGCCGCCCCTACACCGTGATCCTCCTCGACGAGATCGAGAAGGCCCACCACGACGTCTTCAATGTCCTCCTCCAGGTCCTTGACGACGGCCGCCTCACCGACGGGCAGGGCCGCACGGTCGATTTCCGCAACGCGGTCGTGGTCATGACCAGCAACATCGGCTCGCCGATCATCCAGGAATATTTCAACCTCGGGAAGCTGACCCCCAAAGACAAAGCCGAGATGGAGCAGCGCGTGAAAAGCGAGCTTCGCGGCCAGTTCCGCCCGGAGTTTCTGAACCGCATCGACGACATCATCATTTTCCACCGCCTCGACGAACAGCAAATTGGCGCCATCGTGGACATCCAGCTCCAGGGGTTGGAGAAACGGCTTGCCCAACAGCAGCTAAAGCTGACCATCGACAAGGCGGCCCGTGCCCTGCTGGCCCGCGAGGGGTACGATCCCCAATTCGGAGCCCGCCCCCTCAAGCGCGCCATCCAAGAACTCGTCCTTGACCACCTCGCCACCAAGCTGCTCAAGGGTGAATTCAAGCCCGGCGACCACATCCACGTCACCAGCCAGAGCAACGAAATCATTCTTGAGAAGGGCTGAACCGGTGGACGGCCCGCCGCGCGCGCGGCGGGGAGGCCATCGACTTTGCAAAACCAAAAGGCGGGTCATTGGCGCATCCGCGCCCCGGTCAACAATGAGGCGCCGGATTGCCATTCGACATCCAATTGGGCTTTGGTATTTTTTCCTTGGATGACCGTCCAATGCGAATCCCGTCCTTTCGTTAAGCTGCCGTGGGGAATTTCTGGCGGGGCCAAGCGGTGGTCGAACGTCGGGGACTTGGTCCAATCCGGTGCCCGCTCCCGCCGGTTGCAGGAATTTCTCCGTTCGCCAGGCCTTCCATGCTGCGCCTGACCCGGACTGGGAAGATTTTTCTGGGCGTGCTCGTGTTGATGCACCTGGCGTCGATCACTTCGCAGTCCGGGCTGCTGATCTGGCTGGTCGGATTGATCGCCGGCTGCCTGGCCGTCAACGCTTTCGCCGCCATGCGCGCGGTTCGAAAGGTTGGGTTGGTCGTCCCCGCCCGCATTCTGGTTGAGAAGGGTTCGGCCCCGCGCGAGCCTTGGCGCCTGGTGAATGGCGGACGGAATCCAGCGCGACTCGTGACTGTTGAGTTCGAAGGCCGCGTCTGGCTTCAGGCCGCGGAAGTTCCTCCCGGGTCGTCCATCAGTGTGAACCCACGCGGCGCGTTTCATCGGCGCGGCGCCTACCCGCTGGGTGGGGCGTGGCTCGTTTCCCTTTATCCTTTTGGTTTGGTCAAAGCGATGCGGGCGGTCGACTCGGAGGCGGAGGTCCTGGTTTTTCCCCCGCGCTTTGCCGTGGCCCCGCCCCGGGTGCGCGGCTTGGACCCCATGATGGGGGGCCGCCAAACGGGGGTGGGCCGGGTGGCGGCGGGCGAGAAGTTCGCGGGCATCCGGAACTTTCAGGATGGCGATTCCTTGAGGCAGATTCACTGGAAAAGCAGCGCCAGGGGCGGCGGGCTGATGGTGAAGACTTTCGAGGAGGAGCTGGCCGGCCGCGCCGCCATGCTCACCTATTGCGCCCCCGGCAGCCCCCATTTCGAGGCTTGCCTGCGAGCCGCCGGTTCGCTCGCCCGGTCCGGAATCGAGGCCGGGCACCAGATTGAGTTTCACAACCTGAACGAAGGCGGTTCGGTGCGGATCCCCCCTTTTGGCGACGAGACGCTTCTGCTCGAGGCCCTCGCCCGCTTCGCTCCGGGCGATCACCCAACCCCCATCTGGCCGGGTCGCTTGCCCATGCGCGGAGCCCTCCATTTTGTCCTCACCTCGCTGGAGGCCCCGTTCGGGGACCGGATTGATTCGCTCCTCTCCGGGCGGCAGGTGGTGGTGTTGCATTTGCCCGAGGGCTCCACCGCGCGGGCGCCGTGCCCCATTCATTATTACCCCGTGGCATGAACAGCGCGCGCCACCAATTCATGCTGCTCGGCTTTCTTTGCCAGGGGATGGCCTGGGGAAGTTATTGGCACTGGTTGTTCTCGATCGCCGCGTGGGCGCTGTTGCTGGGCCCATGGCGGAACCGCTTCAAGGGCGGGCCAAACCTGGAGCTGGCGGCCTTGGTTGGGGGGTCGGCCCTTTCGCTGTTGGCGGGGAAAATGCTCGGGCAAAGCTCACATTTTTTTCTTGGGGATGGCGTCCTGTGCGTCCAGCTCGCCCGCATGCTGCGGCCACTCTCCCGCCGGGAAAAGCTGGTCTCCGTTTTGATCGCGGTTTTCCATGTCGGCGTCGCCTGCACGATCGCGCCCGATGCCCGCTTTCTGGTCCTCGCCCTCGCTGCGCTGGTCCTTTTTCCAAAAGCGCTCGCCGAGCTGCAAAGCGAGGAGTTCGGGCAGGTTTCGGGGCGGTTGTCGTGGACGGCGTTGCTTGCGCTGGCCTTGGTGGCGGTGGCGGTGTTCGTCGGCGTCCCGCGCTACGCGGTGGGCGGGCCATTGCAGCTCGGCGGCGGCCCCCCCTCGGGCGGCGGGCTTCTGAGCTCCGTGCTCGACCCGTCCAGCGGCGGCTTCGCCAACTCGGCGCAGGTGTTGATGCAGGTCGAGGGCGACGACCTCCAATACTTCAAGTGCATGGCCCTCAGCCAGTTCGATGGCCTCCAATGGCGGGTGGACGAGCGGTCCGGCCTGCGCCCTTTCCAACGCTTTTTGTCGGAGGAGGAATTGGCGCGGTTGCCCTCCCGTCGCGTCCGCGTGAAGAGCGTCAATTTCTTGGGCCGCGTCCTGCCGGTGGACGCCCCGCCGGTCGCCCTCCGCGGCCGGTTCTTTCAAAAACCGCTCTTGAACGCGCAGGGTGTCGTCGAAACGATGTCCAGTTGGAACACCGCCAACAACCAATATGAATATTGGATCGATCCCAGCGACCCCCCTGAAAGCCTTTCCGCGCCGCTGGTCCGTTTTTACACGCGTGTCCCGCCACCCTCGGAGAGGATTGCCCGCTGGGCGGAGCGGATCGCCGCCGGGTCCACCAACCAGCTCGATCTGGCCCGCCGCTTCGAGGCGCACCTGCGGTCCTCGTTCACCTATCGCATTGGCGCTCCCGCGCTGAACCGGCTGAATTCCCTGGAGGAGTTCTTGTTCGAAAAGCGCGAAGGGCACTGCGAACGGTTCGCCTCCGCGCTGGCCCTGCTCCTCCGGATGCAAAACATCCCCGCGCGTGTCGCCATCGGGTATGTCCCCGGCCCCCCCCATCGCTTCTCGGATTGGCGCCCGATCCGGTTCAAGGATGCGCACGCGTGGACGGAGGCCTGGTTTCCGGACCTCGGCTGGGTCGCCCTCGACGCCACACCCGGCGGTGGCGGGGGCCCGGACGATTCGTTCTTGGGCCTCACCTCAATGCTCGAGGGTCTCGATCTCGTTTGGTACTCGCACGTCATCAGCTTTGATGGCTCATCCCAGCGGCGGATTGTCACGGGTGTTATGGGCGCGGTGGGCGCCCTGTCGCGCCTCCC
>CAZSXX010000454.1:0-3517 GCA_964611245.1 uncultured Verrucomicrobiota bacterium
TTCACGAACTCCGCCCATTTTGTAATCTGTCTCCACGAACTCATCACGTTGGACCGCCGCCGGAATATTCCGCGATTCCCGTGGGCCGCGCAACTTTATGCGCTCACTTCGATTTCGCCGCCAGGTACAGGAAGGTCAGCGCACGCCACGCCCTCAGCCGCCAATAAAGCTCGTTGTGCTGGCTTTTCAGCGCCTCCTTGAACTTCCCCTCCGACAGCCCCAGCGGCCGCAGCGCCTCCTCCTCCAGCGGGTCGTCGATCACATGGAGAAGCTCCTTCTTCCATCCAATCCGCTGGAGCTCCCGGGCCACCGCCTCCGTGTTCTTCATCCCGTCATCCCCGCCGGAGTAATCCACCCGCCCGCTGTCCAGGTATATCCGCACCGGCTTTTTCTTCCCGCCATGCGTCGCCAGCACATTCTTGATGAACGCACGGTTTTCCACTTGGAACGCGCCCGACAGCGAGGCCACCTTTCCAAACGTCTTCGGATGGTCCCACCCCAGCGCCATGCTCACCACCCCGCCCATCGACGATCCAATCGTGCCGGTGTCCTTCGCCTTGGGTTTCGTCCGGTATTCCCGGTCAATCTTCGGCTTCAGCTCCTTGAGCAGGAACCGCTCATATTTCTCGTACGCCTCCGACTCCCCCGCTTTCGTCCACGATTTCGGCCCGCGGTACTCCTTGTACCGCTCGTTCGAGCAATCAATCGCCACCATGATGATCTCCTCCATTTTCCCCTCGGCGATCAGCCGGTCCACCGTTTTGTCCAGCTCCCAATTCCCCCATCCGAACGCCGCGTGCGGCCCGGCGGTCGAGAACGCGTTCTGCCCGTCATGCACATACAACACCGGATAACGCCGCGCCGCCTCGCGTTCGTAGGAGGGCGGCGTGTACACGCGGACCTTCCGCCCCTTCCCCAAAACCTCGGAGGCGACTTCCCCTTCAAACACAATGGCGCCGTGGCTCACCGCGCCTGTTAACCACAGAAGCGGCGCGAGCACAAGCGCGTTGAAAATCACGCCCTTCATTGCTCCCGCGCGAACCCGCGTTGCTTCAGGAAGTGCGCGCAGTCCTTCGTCCACGGGTGCCCGTTCGCCAGGCCAATCCCGTGCCTCCCTTTTTCATAGATGTGCAGGTCAAAGGAAACCCCATGTTTCCGCAGCGCCTGCGCGAACAGCAGGCTGTTCTCCACCGGCACCGCCGTGTCCTCCACCGTGTGGAACAAAAATGTCGGCGGAGTCTCCCGCGTCACCTGCAGTTCATTGGAGAGAAATTTCACCAGGTCCTCCGACGGTTCCTTCCCCAGCAGGTTGTTCCGCGATCCCGTGTGGGTGAACTGCCCCATCGTGATCACCGGATAGCAAAGGATGCCCAAGTCCGGCCGCGAGCTTTCTTTTTCAATCGGGTCAAGGTTCGCCGGGCTCCCCGAGTCAAAATGCGTAAGCAGCGTCGAGGCCAGGTGCCCTCCCGCGGAGGAGCCCATGATCCCCACACGCTTCGGGTCCACGCCCCAGTCGCCCGCCCGCGCCCGCACCAACCGCACCGCCCTCGCCGCGTCCTCCACCATCCTCGGATGCCGGTATCCTCCCGAGCCCAGCCGGTACTTCAGCACAAACCCGTGGATCCCCAGCGTGTTCAGCCATTCCGCGTACGCTTTCCCTTCATGCTCGGCCAGCCCCCCATACCCGCCCCCCGGCAGCACCACCATCGCCGCCCCGGTTGCCGTCCCCTTGTCCGCCAGGAACGGTGTCAGCGTCGGAATGTCCTTGGGTTGCGTTCCCAGCGCCCCCGGCGCCGCCCCATTCCACAACGGGAACTCCTGCGCCTCAAGGGACAGTTGGAGCAGCAGCGCGGCCGAGGCGATCAGGAAAAGTTTCATGCCCCAAAGCCTAGGCAATTGACCGACTCTTTCAACCTTCTTCGCGCGTGCGCCGTCCATTGAGCAACGCGCCCACCCACGTGTGACGGACGCGCCAATGATACCACCCCATCAAAATCCCCATCGTCAGCAGCAGGATGATCGGGAATTTGATCAGCGCCGAAACCGGCCACCGCGCCATCGCGATTTGCAACGCCAGCACTATCGGCAAATGCGCGAGGTAACACCAATACGACGCGTCCGCCATGTATCGTGTCCACTTCGGAGGATGCGAAAAATACCGCAGAAAAAACCCCGTCACCGCGAACGTCATCGACCACGAATAAAGCGCCGCGCCGAACACGCACGCCATCTTCCAATAATTTCGGTTCGGATCCTCCAAGTCCTGCTCATGAAGCAGGCTGGCCCCCGCCACGGCCAACCCCGCCAGCGCCACGACAAAACTCCCGCCCAACCCGCGCGTCAACTCCGTCAGCTTGCGTCGCCGCCGGTGCATCCACCATCCCGCCAGGAAAAACAACCCATAATGCGCCACCGTCGCCGGATTCGGAACCCAGCTAAAAATCGGGAGCTTCGGCTCGCCCCACCACTGCCCATCCCAAAGCAGCCCCATCGTCAGCGGCACAAATATCACGCCCCGCATCGCCGTCCCAACCTGCCCATCGAACACCCGGTCACAAAAAGCGCCAACCCCCTCGGGCAGCCGCCGCCCCGCCGCCGCCCCAGCCACCGCCAAAACATACAGGACCAACAAATACTCCAGAAACCAGAGGTGCATCGTCGGATACGCGGCAATCCCTTTCGGTTGGCCGCCGGGGACCGTCGGCACCGTCTCTCCATTGCGCACAAACGACCAAACGATCAAGGCGATGGTCATCGGCACGAGCGTGACCATCCCCAGCGCGAATGGAATCCCGATTCGTTTCAGCCGCTGGGCCATGAACGCCTTTGGTCCCATCCGTTCGTGCACCAGTCGCGCAAAAAATCCCGACAGGAAAAAGAACAGGTGCATCCGGAACCCGTGGATCAACGCCATCAACAAGTCGAAAATCCAATGCCGGCTCACGTCCGTCGCCGCCCCCGGAATCGGCAGCGCCACCGCGAACGCCAACGCGGCGTGCAGCACAATCCCCAGGAACATCGCCGCCGCCCGCAGCGCGTCCAACGCGTGGATTCGTTCCTCGGCGCCCTTCGCCGCCGCCGTTTTCGGCGGGACAAGCGCGGTTTCAGGAGGCATCGCGCGCACGGTACCCAACCCACTTTCCGCTGGCCAGTGTCAAAACCTCCGCCCGCTCCCGCGCCGGGCCCACCCTGAAACGTCCAAGGTAAAATGTTGACAGGATGGCCTGCGGTTTTGTTAGTTACGCCCATCCATGAAAAGCGTTCATACGTGGCATGCGCGGAATTTCGTTTATGGCCTCCTTCTCTTGTGGCTGGCGGGCCTCGGGGCATGGGCCGCTGAATCCCCGGCGCTGACGGTTGAACAGCGCCTGGCCCAGCTCGAATCCTCCGCGGGCGGAATCAACGCCGGCGACAACGCATGGATGCTCACCTCCTCCGCCCTCGTCCTGATGATGACCGCCCCCGGCCTCATCCTCTTCTACGGCGGCCTGGTCCGTTCCCGCAACGTCCTCGGCAC
>CAZSXX010000455.1:0-3507 GCA_964611245.1 uncultured Verrucomicrobiota bacterium
TCGCGACCTCCGGAGTCGTGTCATTCATGCTTCAACTTCCCCCACAATGCGCGAACACCCAAGTCATCCATCCACCGCTCCAAGTATTCTCGGTCCAGGCTGGGTGCAAGCAGGTTGCCGATGTCGCGCAATTGAAAATCTGATTCGGAGTCCCTGGCCCATGACAATTTCGAAAGGATGAGGTCCTCTCGTGAAATGACCCAGACCGGCTGGCCCTCCACGTCTCTTCGAATCCTCCTGTTGAATGCCTCTGTCTGAAACGCACTCTGTTGGTGGATAATGAAATCGACCTTTGTGATTCCCTTGTTGCTGATCGCGTTGAACATCCCTCGGGAACGAACAGCCCCCTCCACCGCGTCAGCCGAAATGTAGTAATCCTCCTGAAAGGCTTTTACCAATGCCCAAATCTTGTCTGAGGCAAGCGCGATGACCACATCGATGTCGCGCGTGAATCTGGGCTCTGTGTAAAAGCCCAATGCGAACGAACCCGTCAGCATATACTCGACTCCGAGCTCGTCTAGCCGGCGTGCCGTATCCCTGAGAACGTCCGCCTCTGTCATCCTCACGCCCCCTATTTCGAATAAACCTCCGCCCCCCCCTCCACAAACTCCTTCGCCTTCTCCACCAACCCCTGCTTCACCGCCTCCTCCTCCGCCAATCCCTGCTCCGCCGCGTACTTCCGCACATCCTCCGTGATCTTCATCGAACAAAAATGCGGCCCGCACATGCTGCAAAAATGCGCCGTCTTCGCCCCCTCCTGCGGCAGCGTCTCGTCATGGAACTCCCGCGCCGTCTCCGGGTCCAGCCCAAGGTTGAACTGGTCCTCCCACCGGAACTCAAACCGCGCCTTGCTCAACGCGTTGTCGCGCCACTGCGCCCCCGGGTGCCCCTTCGCCAAATCCGCCGCGTGCGCCGCGATCTTGTACGTGATCACCCCATCCTTCACATCCTTCTTGTCCGGCAGCCCCAAATGCTCCTTCGGCGTCACATAACACAACATCGCGCACCCATACCACCCGATCATCGCCGCCCCAATCCCGCTCGTGATGTGGTCATACCCCGGCGCGATGTCCGTCGTCAGCGGCCCCAGCGTGTAAAACGGCGCCTCATGGCACCACTCCAACTGCTTCTCCATGTTCTCCTGGATCATGTGCATCGGCACATGCCCCGGCCCCTCGTTCATCACCTGCACCCCCCGCTCCCACGCCCGCGTCGTCAACTCCCCCTGCACCTTCAACTCCGCGAACTGCGCCTCGTCATTCGCGTCCGCGATCGACCCCGGCCTCAGCCCGTCCCCAATCGAGAACGACACGTCATACGCCGCCATGATCTCGCAAATCTCGTCCCAATGCGTGTACAGAAAACTCTCCTGGTGGTGCGCCAAACACCACTTCGCCATGATGCTCCCCCCCCGCGACACAATCCCCGTCGCCCTCCTCGCCGTCATCGGCACAAACCGCAGCAACACCCCCGCGTGGATCGTGAAATAATCCACCCCCTGCTCCGCCTGCTCCACCAACGTGTCCCGGAAAATCTCCCACGTTAAATCCTCCGCCCTCCCGTTCACCTTCTCCAACGCCTGGTAAATCGGCACCGTCCCGATCGGCACCGGCGAATTCCTCAAAATCCACTCCCGCGTCGCGTGGATGTTCTTCCCCGTCGAAAGGTCCATCACCGTGTCCGCCCCCCACTTCGTCGCCCACCGCATCTTCTCCACCTCCTCCTCGATGCTCGACGCCACCGCCGAATTCCCGATGTTCGCGTTGATCTTCACCAGGAAATTCCGCCCAATGATCATCGGCTCCAACTCCGGGTGGTTGATGTTCGCCGGGATGATCGCACGCCCCCGCGCCACCTCCGCCCGCACAAACTCCGCCGTGATGAACTCCGGGATCCTCGCCCCAAACGGCTGCCCCGGATGCTGCTGGTTCAACACGCTCCGCGACCCCCGCTTGTTCTCCACCGTCTCCAGCGCCGCCGCCCGCCCCATGTTCTCCCGGATCGCGATGAACTCCATCTCCGGCGTCACCATCCCCTGCCTCGCGTACCACAACTGGCTCACCGGATGCCCCTGGCTCGCCCGCAACGGCCTCCGCCCCGCCGAAAGCGGCACCGCCAGCGCCGCCCCATCCCGCCCCTGCGCCATGTGCGCCGCCGCAAGATACCCATTGTCCCCCGGCCTCGCCTCCCTCCCCGTGTACTCCGCCACATCCCCCCGCCCCCGGATCCACTCCATCCTCAATGGCGGCAAACCCTGCTCCACCTCACCCTTGAACCCCGGGTCCCCCCACGGCCCGCTGCAATCATACACCCGCACCGGCGCGTTCTCCTCCACCTGCCCGCCCGGCGTCCGCGTCGGCCCCTGCGAAACCTCCCGGAACGGCACCCGGATCCCCGGGTGCAGCACCCCCGGCACATACACCCGCGTGGAATTCGGCAAACATTCGGAGCTGTGCGGAAGCGTGTTTTTTGGCGCGATCATAATTCAAAAAAAGTCCGCCCCGGCGCCCGGAAGGATCTCCCTTCGCCAGCATTACCTGGGCAGGTTCAATGGGTCTCCGGCGCCCCCGCGCCGGACTCTCAGCCATTCGCCCCGCCCATCGCGGCGCCGGTCGGCTCCCCGCCCCCCGACACTGAAGCCCCCTCCCCCCCCTGTCAACCCCGCCCCAACGCCCGACGGGAACTCCTCTGATGAATCCTCGGCTTGGACGGGCGGAGGCGACGCTGGTGGGGCTGAAGTCGATGAAAGAGGTAGCGGAACAGCGGAATTCTCCAACTCGGAATGCGATGCAAGTGCCTCACCAGCATGCCGCGCATCACGTAGTTTCTGGGAATGCAGCGACAAGGCAGCATGTGCATCCCCAGTGAGCGGGGACCGGTGCGGGGCTTAACTCGTCGCGCTTGAATGTCCGGGTCATAGTGGAGCAACAAGGGCAATCGTTTCCGCAAAGAGCCTTCGCTCCGAAAAATGACGCATTGCCCAGGAAACCAATGACGGTTCGTTTGACTTGCGCGCAGCCCAGCTTCGTGTGGACGTAAACTAACACCATGGAGATGGTATCGACTTCGTCTGCCGGACATCCAAAAACTCGATCTGCAAGTCCGGTTGGGTTCTCGCGGACAAAAGCATCCAAGGACGGACACGAGAACTTTCCGCCGACGGCTGTACGCATCCGCTTCGCCGCCTCTATAACCGTTTCACCACATTCAAATGATTGTCGCAAAGCCTCTGCGATCTCAGCCTGTGGTGTAGCGTCAGAAACCAATTCCAAGAAATTGATCTCCGTCGACTCAACCGGCACCGCCGCAGTCGAGCGAGCCGTTTTAAAATGGTGTTTGAGTTTTTCGACCTCGGACGCTGTTAGAAGCGTTCCTTTTTCACGGGAAACTTCATCGACTGCCTCGATAAAGACCTTTTCGATGTGGGGGCTGGCACATGGGGGTCGGGGCTGGCACATGGGGGTCAAATCATCGCATTTAGCATTTGACTTGCGAAGGCCGCGGCGG
>CAZSXX010000456.1:0-3485 GCA_964611245.1 uncultured Verrucomicrobiota bacterium
CCCCTTGGGAATCCCCGTCGATCCGCTCGTGTAAATCACATAGGCCAGGTGCGAGTCCTTCAAACCCTCCGCCCCCGCCCGCTCGACCCTCCTCGCCAGCCGGTCGATGTTGACCACCCGCCGCGCCCCCAGCTTGAGCGCCTCGCCCTCCGTCCCCTCGGTGCAGACGACCGTGTCCAGCCCGGAATCCTGGATCATGAACGCGATCCGGTCCTTGGGGAAACTTGGGTCCAGCGGCACATACGCCCCGCCCGCTTTCAAGATTCCCAGCATCCCCACCACCAAACTCGCCGTCCGGTCCGCATATAGGCCCACCAGCCGGTCCGGTCCCACCCCATGCTCACGCAGCGCCGCGGCCAGCCCGTTCCCCCGCTCATCCAATTCGAGATAGCTCAGCGCCGTGCCCTGGAAAATCACCGCCGTCGCGTTCGGGGTCCGCGCCGCTTGCGCCTCAAAACGTTCGTGGACCAATTCCTTTGGAATCTCCTGCCCAGTGCGGTTCCACTCCGCCATCAACTTCCGCTCCGCCGCCGGCAGCAGCATCACTGTCCCTGCGGCCGCCTCCGGTGCCGCCGCCATCGCCCTCAACGTCTCCCCGTAATGCTCGCAAATGGCGGCGATCTGTTCCTGGGAAAACTCGTTCGGGTTGTAGTCGAAATGCATCTGCAGGTTGGCCGCCGACGCGTCCAGCATGAATGTCACGAAGAAATTGAAGTTGTTCGCCTCGAAATAATGGTCCTCCAGGAACGAGTGGTCCTTGTAACCGGGCAGGTCCTGGTACACGTGGAACTGCACGAAATCAAAAACGGTCTCAAACAGCGTCTTCCCCTCGGCCAGTTGCTGGATGTCCGACAGGGGCATCCGCCGGTGCGGGATCAGCTCCCGCTCCGCCCGGAATGTCGCCCCAATCAGATCCCGCCAACTCCCCGCCCCAGCGTCGATCCGGAATGGGATCGTGTTCAGGAAAAGCCCGATCAGCCGCTCCCCATCCGTGCATTGCGGCCGCCCGTTCGCCACGAGCCCCGTCATGATGTCGTCCAGTCCCGTCACCAGTTTCATCACCCGGCAATGCGCCGCCAGCAACACCGTCCGGATGGGCACCCCGCTGGAGCGCGCCAACCCCTTCAGCGCGTTCATCAGGCTCTCCGGGAAATAGATCTCCGGCCCCCGCGCCTGCTCATGGAATTTCCGCGCCGGCTGGTGTGGCCACCTCGGCAGCCGGTGCACCGGCGCGTCCGCCACTTTCTCCCGCCAAAACCGCTGCGACTCCTCCGACGAAATCGTCCTCTGCTCCAGCCGCACAAAATCCCGGTACTCCGCGCGCGGCCGTTTTATTCCCGCCACCTTCCCCTCCAGCAGCCCCACATAATCCTGGAACAGCTCCGTCAACATCATCGCCAGGCTCCACCCATCCATGATGATGTGGTGGAAGCTCACGATGAACTGGAACGTCGTCTCCGTGTGCCGCTGCGCCCGCAGCCGCATCATCGGCGCCTTTTGCCAGTCGAACCGGTTCCGCTTCTCCCGCTCCACAAACTCGACCAGCCGCTCCCGCTGCCTCTCCTTGGTCCACCCCCGCAAATCCTCCTCGTCCAGCGGCACGGCCGCCTCCTCATGCACCAACTGCAACGGCTCCGAAAATTCGTTCAAATGAAACGACGTGCGGAAAATCGCGTGCCTCCGCGCCAGCCTTTTCACCGCCTTCGCCAGCGTCTGGCCATCGTACGGCAGGTCAAGGCGGAAGCTGAACACGTCATGGAAAATCGCCGATTCCGGGTCCAGGTCGCTGTGGTAAATCATCCCAAATTGCAGCCGCGCCACCCGGTAGGCGTCCTCCACCCCAGCCGGCATCCGGGCCCGGTCCGCGTCGCTGATCTCCGTGAACGCCTCCCGCGCCCCCGCCAATTCGTCCTCGTTCCCCTCCGCCGTGTTCGACGCCAGCGCCTCGATGGTCGGCTCACGGAACAGCCGTTGCAGCGAAAAGTTGATCCCCTTCTCCTGCGCCCGCGCCAGCGCCTGGATGCTTCGGATCGAATCCCCGCCCAGCTCGAAGAAATTGTCGCGCACGCCCACCTGGTCCACCCGCAGCACTTCCCGCCAGATTCCCGCCAGCGCCGCCTCGTTCTCGTTCCGGGGCGCCACATATTCGCTCCCCAGCTTCGGCCTCGCCATGTCCGGCGCCGGCAGCGCCTTCCGGTCCACCTTCCCGTTCACCGTCAGCGGCATCTTCTCCAGGAAGATGAACTTCGCCGGCGTCATGTAGGGCGGCAGCCGCCGCTCCGCGAACTCGCGCAGCTCGCTGATGGCCGGCTCCCCGTCCCGCGGCACCGCGTAGGCCACCAGCCGCTTCTCCCCGCCGCTCTCGTCGCAGATCACCGCGCATTCCCTCAATCCCTCATGCGCGTTCAACACCGATTCAATTTCCCCGAGCTCAATCCGGAATCCGTGGATCTTGACCTGATGGTCAATCCGTCCCAGGTACTCCAAATCCCCGTTCTCCGTCCGCCTCGCCAGGTCCCCCGAGCGGTACATCCGTCCTCCCCCGCGCTCGATGAACCGTTCCGCGTTCAACTCCGGCCGGTTCAAATATCCCCGGGCCACCCCGTCGCCCCCCACGCAAATCTCCCCCGGCGTCCCGTCGGCGACCGGCTCCAGCTTCTCGTCCAGCAACTCAATGGTCAGGTCCGGGATCGGCTCCCCAATCACGCTCCCCAGGTTCGCCTCCACATCCCTCAATCGGATGGGCCGGTAGGTCACATGCACCGTCGTCTCGGTGATCCCATACATGTTCACCAGCTGCGGCGCGTCGTCCGCGTGGCTCTCGTACCACGGCCGCAACGACTGCAATTCCAGCGCCTCCCCGCCAAAAATCACGTGGCGCAGCTTCAGGTTTTCCCGCGCTTCCGCGTTCTTCTCCGCCCAGATGAGCTGCCGGAACGCCGACGGCGTCTGGTTCAGCACGGTCACTCCCTCCCGCGCCAGCAATTGGTGGAACTGCCCGGGATTCCTCGCCACCTCGCCCGGCACCACCACCATCGCGCCTCCATAAAAAAGCGCGCCCCAGATCTCCCACACCGAAAAATCGAACGCGAACGAATGGAACACCGTCCACACGTCCGTCTCGTTGAAGTGGAACCACTCCTCCGTCGCGCTGAACAGCCGCAGCACATTGTGGTGCGTGACGGTCACCCCTTTCGGCCGGCCCGTGGATCCCGACGTGTAAATCACATACGCCGCGTTGGCTCCCTCCACCTCCACGATGGGATTCTCGCCCGGCTCCCCCCCCACCTCGGTGTAGCCCCCATCCAGGGCGACCACTTCCCCACGGAACTCCCCGGCCTCCCCGCGACGATCCGCGTCGGTCACCAATATTTTCGCCCCCGAATCCTCCAGGATGAACGCCGCCCGTTCTTTCGGATACATCACGTCGATCGGCACATACGCCCCTCCCGCCTTCAAAATGCCGAGGATTCCCACGATGGTCC
>CAZSXX010000457.1:0-3482 GCA_964611245.1 uncultured Verrucomicrobiota bacterium
ATCCCTCCCGTCGTTTGGCTCCACCAAAGCCGCACTCCTCCAAAAAGCCCTTTTCCCCGCCCCGATTTCCAAGAACATATCCCAACTCGCTTACCCGCAAACACTTCCAACGCGCAACGCTCGTGCAACAAATGCGCAACAAAGCGCAACAAGTGCGCAACGACACGCAACAAATGCGCAACAACGCGCAACAAACCCGCAACCATCCGCAACAAATCCGCAACCCCGCGCAACATCCTGCCAATCCCCGATCCGATCCATCCCCCATCCCCGCGGCCGCTCCCAAACTCGCCCTTCCGATTTGGGCCTGATCAAAAAGATTGCGGGCAAGTTCCGTCTCGCCGACTCTTTGCGGTCTGGTGAGAACGTATCAAAACTTCATCGAGGGCGAATGGGCCGGCGCGCAAAACGGAGCCCGGTTCCAAAACACGAATCCCGCGGATTCCCGCGAGGCCGTGGCGGAGTATCCGCAAAGCGGCGAGCCGGAGGCCCGCGCCGCCATCGAGGCCGCCCGGAACGCCCACGCCAATTGGGCCGCGCAGACCCCGGTGGCCCGCGGACGGGTTCTCAGCAAAGCCTCTGAACTCGTTGCCTCCCGGAAAAACGAGCTCGCCGAACTGCTCACCCGCGAGGAAGGAAAGACCCTTGCCGAGGCCCAGGGCGAGGTCCAACGCGCCGCCGACATCTTCCGCTTTTTCGGAGGCCTGAGCTACACCATTGGCGGGCAAACCATCCCGCACGACCTGCCGGGAAACCTGCTCTACACCGTCCGCGAGCCCATCGGCGTCGTCGGGCTCATCACCCCCTGGAATTTCCCCATCGCCATTCCGGCCTGGAAAATGGCCCCTGCCCTCGTCTCCGGCAACACCGTGGTCATCAAGCCCGCCTCCCAAGCCCCTGCCCTGACGCTCGAATTGGCCAAGATCCTGGCCGAGGCGGGATTGCCCAAAGGAGTCCTCAACGTCGTGGTCGGCGACGGCCGCGCGGTCGGCGGCGAATTGGCCCGCAGCCCCCATGTCGCAGGCCTCTCGTTCACCGGCTCCCACACCGTGGGCAAAGCGGTCTATGCGCAGTTGGCCGAACGGATGGCCCGCGCGCAAATGGAAATGGGCGGGAAGAACCCCACCATTGTCCTGGCGGACGCGGACCTTGATCTTGCCGTCAACCTCGTTTCCCGAGCCGGGTTCGGCCTGACCGGACAGGCCTGCACCGCAACCAGCCGGGTGATTGTCGAGCAATCGGTCGTCCAAGCTTTCACCGAAAAACTGGCCGCCAAAGCCAAATCTCTCAAAATCGGCAACGGCTTGGCCGCGGGAATCGACATGGGCCCGGCGGTCAGCCTGAATCAGCTCCAATCAAATCTCGCCTATGTCGCCGCCGCGCAAAAAGACGGCGCGCATTTGGTCACAGGGGGCAACCGACTGACGGAGGGCGACCACGCCCACGGCTGGTTCATGGAACCGACCGTGCTCGCGAACGTGAAGGCGGCGGACCGCATCGCCTGCGAAGAAGTGTTCGGCCCAGTCATCGCGGTGATTCCGGTCGCCGATTTCAACGAAGCCATCCAAGTCGCCAACGGCGTCGATGTCGGCCTTTCCGCCAGCATCGTCACGAAAGACCTGAAAAAAGCGATGGTCTACGCCGAAAAAATTCAGGCGGGCGTGGTGAAAGTGAACCAAATTTCCACCGGCCTGGCACTCCAGGCGCCGTTCGGTGGGGTCAAAAAATCCTCGACCGACTCCTTCAAGGAACAAGGCGCGGGGGCCATTGATTTTTACACTCGCATTAAAACCGTGTATCTGGATTACTCGGCGTGAGTGAATTCGCGGGGAGCCGAGGTTGTTCGTGGGGCAGCGCTGGCCCGTGGATTTTTCTTTTCCATCCTCGATGTTTTCACGGGAAAGGCGCCCTCCCTGCTCTCGCATAAGTTTTCGCAACTATGAAAATCTGCCGTTTTAACGGACCCTATGGACCACGCGTCGGAGTGCTGGAAGGCCACGACACCGTCGCTGACCTCGGCACGGCCACGCTGAAAGAAATCCTCGACGCCCCCAATCCAAAGGAGCACATCCGGCACTTGGCCGACCAGACCCGGCTCTCGATGCCCATGGGCAACCTCGAGTTCCTGGCTCCCATTGAGCACCAGGAAGTTTGGGCGGCCGGCGTCACCTATCAGCGCAGCAAGACCGCCCGCATGGAGGAATCCGCGGCCAGCGCGAGCCTTTATGACCGCGTCTACGACGCGGCCCGTCCGGAACTTTTCTTCAAGTCCCTGCCTGAAAAAGTCATTTCCCACCGTGGGCAAGTGGGCATCCGCAAGGACGCGAAGTGGAATGTGCCGGAGCCGGAATTGGCGTTGGTCCTGAACTCCCACGGCAAGGTCGTCGGCTACACCATCGGCAACGACATGAGCAGCCGGGACATCGAGGGCGAAAACGCCCTCTACCTCCCGCAGGCTAAAGTTTACAAAGGATCCTGCGCGCTCGGGCCGTTCATTGAAATTGGGGCGACCGAGGAGGAGGCCCGCGCTTGGACGATCAAGCTCTCGATCTGGCGCGGCGGCCAGGCGGTTTTCCAAGGCGAAACCAGCGTGGGCAAAATCAAGCGGCCCTTCAACGAACTGGCCCAATACCTTTTCCGCAGCCAGGAATTCCCGCATGGCGCGGTGCTTCTCACCGGCACCGGGGTGGTGCCCGGGGATGATTTCACGCTCGCGGACCATGACAAGGTCATGATCGAGATTTCCGGGATTGGCACCCTCACCAACACCGTCGCCGTGGTGTAAAGAAGCCCACGGTCCGGATTGCGTTCGTTGGGCCCAGTTGGTATGCAATGCCCATGCATACTCCCATTTCCCGCCGCGCCTGGATTTCCCGAACGGCCTCCGCCGCCTTCGCCTCCGCCGCGGCGTGGGGCGCGATTCCCGCTTGGGCGGAGGAATCCCTGCCGCGCAAGAATCCGGCGCGCATGAAGCTTAGCCTCGCCGCCTATTCCTTCCGCGACTTTTTCAAGGACTCCGAACACAAACAGGACACGGTGGCGGACCCCAACCGCCCGCGGATGGACCTGTTCGAATTCATCGATTATTGCGCCGCGCATCAATGCGACGCCGCCGAATTGACCAGTTATTATTTTCCAAAATCCACCGACAAGGCCTTTCTCCTCAAGCTCAAACGGCATGCGTTCCTGCGGGGCCTCGCCATCTCCGGAAGCGCGGTGGGAAACACGTTCACCCACCCCGCGGGGGCCGCGCGGGACAAAGAGATGGCCTTGGTCAAAAAGTGGATCGACCATTGCCAGATTCTCGGGGCGCCCCACGTCCGCGTCTTTGCGGGCACAGCCCAAGAGGGGGCGAATCAAAGGGAAGGGATGGCCAATTGCATTGAGAACCTCAAGGAAGCGTGCGCTTACGCCGCGGACCGGGGCGTTTTTTTGGGCATCGAAAACCATGGGGGCATCGTCGCGGAGCCCGAGCCGCTTCT
>CAZSXX010000458.1:0-3480 GCA_964611245.1 uncultured Verrucomicrobiota bacterium
GCCGCCATCAGAATGAACCTGAGCAATGGCATCTGTTGATAAAAAATGAAGCCCCGAGCTTATGCTTCCCAAAAAAATCGGAAACCAAAAACTTCAATTATCGGGACTTGGGTCCCCTCGGGAACTCGAACCGCGGCGAATTTTCCAGATAGTGAAATTTTTCACAAGCGATTTTTGAAAAAATTTTCGGACTCTTTTTCGATTCTCCGCCCACTCCGCTGGCACGAAAGCGGCTTGAGGGATTGCCCTACGTGCGCCATACTCCCGCCATACAATCTCTTTTGCACAAGGCTCAATCAACCCATTCAGGAAGGCGGCGGCTTTGGGCCGCGTGGCTCTTTGCCGTGGCGGCGGTGTCGATCATCACAGGCGCCGCGCCGCTGAAAACAGGACTGCCCGCCGACGAGCGCGAACCACGAATCTCCGGGCGGGTCCCCAATGAACTCATCGTCCGGTTCAAGCCGGGAGTCCCTGAGTCAACAAAGTCGAAAGCATTCCAGAAAATCAAAGGAACCACCCGCGACGTCATCCGGGCGGGAACCTCAATCGCGCGGAACGGGGCAAAATCGCCCGCCGCTTCGGAACAGCTCAAAATCGTCAAAGTCGAGGGCAATGCCGAATCCGCGCGCGCGGAGTTGTCGGGGAATCCGGACATTCTCTACGTCGAACCCAACTACACCACGCGCATCTTCGCCCAAGTCTTTCCCGACGATTTCGATTTCGAGGCTCTGTATGGCCTGCACAACACCGGCGCGGGAGGCGGCAAGCTGGGCGCGGATGTCAACGCCCCGGAGGCGTGGGGCATCGCGACCGACGCCCGGGGCGTCCTCGTGGCTGTGATCGACACAGGCATCGACTTTTTCCATGAGGATTTGCGCGGCAACCTCTGGAAAAATGCCGCCGAAATTCCCGGCAACGGCCTTGATGACGACGGCAACGGATACATTGACGACGTTTATGGCTACGACTTCGTCTCCAATGACAGCGACCCCTTCGACGACCATTTCCATGGCACCCATGTCGCGGGCACCATTGGGGCGGTCGGGAACAATGCGATCGGCGTGGCCGGCGTCTGTTGGCAGGCCCGCATCATGGGTGTGAAGGCCTTTGACGAACGCGGATCGGGGACGGTCGCCTGGGCGGTGGCCGCCATCCACTACGCCATCGCCAACGGGGCGCGGATCATCAACGCAAGCTGGGGATTGGAGGACCGCAGCCGCGCCTTGGCCGACGCCGTCGCCGACGCGGAGGCCGCGGGCGTTGTTTTCGTCGCCGCCGCGGGCAACTCCAAGACCGCCACGCCGTTTTATCCCGCCGGGTACGACAGCGTCATCGCCGTCGCCTCCACGAACAACAAGGACCAGCTTTCCCCTTTCTCGAATTTTGGCGCCCATGTCGACCTCAGCGCGCCCGGCGAGCAGATCTTCTCCACGGTGCCAAACAGCCGCTACGACTCGGTCAGCGGCACCTCGATGGCGGCCCCCCATGTCACCGGCGCGGCGGCCCTCATGCTCTCCCGCCATCCCGAGTTCACCGCGCGCCAAGTGGCCACCATCCTGAAAAACACCACGGATCCCACAAAATCCGAAAAGCCCTTTGGGCGCGGACGCCTCAACGTTTTCAAGGCCCTGCAAATCGAGACCCCGTTGCCCAGCGCCGTTCTCAAGGCCCCCTTGGCCATGCATGGCCGTGTCGATTTTCGCGGGTCCGCCGCCGGCGCCCATTTTTCCAGTTACAAGATATCCCACGGCCCCGGCGCCGACCCCGCTGTCTGGACTGAAATCGCGGCCTCGTCACAAGCGGTCACCGACGGCGTCCTGTTCGCGGGCTTTGACAGCTCCACGCTCAACGACGGCAGGCACACCTTCCGCCTCGTCGTGTCGAACGACAATGGCCAGTCCGCCTCGGATTTCATCACCGTCGACGTCGTGAACGTGAAAATCAGTTTCCCGTTGAACTCGGACATCCTCCGCGCCGGTTCGTTGCTGACAATCAAGGGGACCGTGTTCGGACAGGGCCGCCGGTATGGCCTCGAATGGGCAAAAGGGCTCGAGCAATCGGGCTGGTTCACCCACGGCCTTTCCCAGCCCACCAACGGGGAAGTCCTCGACGGTGTCCTCGGCTCCTTCGACACCTCGCTCGTCGAGCCTAATGAATTCTACTCCGTTCGCCTCTCCGCCACTAACTCCAATGGGCAGGTCCAGCGCCATTCCGCCAGTTTCGTTTGGCTCGACAGCCGCCTCCGGCCCGGTTGGCCGATTTACCTCCCCTACGACGGCGAATACTCGACGGAAGATTTTCGCCAAGCCAAGGCCGCCGACCTCGATGGCGACGGCCACCAGGAAATCCTCATCGTCGACCACGGCAACGCGGAGGGAAAAATCGCCCGCCTGCTGGTCTATCGAGACGACGCCACCCTTTGGTGGCAGCGAGACTTGAACGGCTCCGAGCCCTATGCCGACGTCCCCACCGTCGCGGACATGAATGGCGACGGAAAACTCGAAGTTTTCGTGGACGTCGGTCCCACGCTTTATGGGTTCTCCCACGACGGCCAGGATTTGGCAGGCGTTTGGCCGGTGACTCTCACCTCGACCCGCCTGGGCAAGGCCATTGCGGATCTGGACGGCGACGGCAGGCCGGAAATCGTCGCGTTGTCCAACACCCCGGACGAAACCACGAATTTGTCGCACCTAACCGTTTACGATCGCGAAGGGCATGTCCTCCGGCGCTGGGGCATCACCCTGTGCGCCGCCACAAACATCACGCAGCGCTCGTTTCCCGTCGCCGCCGACATGGACGGCGAGCCGGGCCTCGAAATCGTCACCCGCAGCGGGTGCAGCATCGTCGCCATGTACAGCATGGCCCGCCCGGAGGGGCCCGTTTGGAGCTCGGTGGTCGCGGGCTCGATTCTAACGTCGCCGGTGGTCGCGGACATCGACCATGATGGGTCCAACGATGTGGTCGTCACGTCATGGAGCGAATACGCCGGCTCCGGCGGTGTCTATGTCCTCGATTCCGAAGGGAAGATCGTCCCCGGGTGGCCCGCCCTGGGCGAGGATCGATTCCTCTCCCCTCCCGCCGTGGCGGATTTGGATGGGGATGGCCTCCTCGAAATCTGCGTCGCGGGCGAACGGCTCTACAAGCTCTACGTCCTCGAGCACGATGGCTTTCCCGCGGCGGGGTGGCCTGTTTCCATCGGCAACGTCACTCCCGCGGGCGCCCCCACCATCGCCGACGTCGATGGCGACGGAAAGCGGGACGTCCTTTTCGCCGCGCCGGGCATCATGTTCCTCGCCATCTCCGGCCTCGATATTTCGTTGGTGGGTGGCGTCACGGCATGGACGTCCGGCGGCGTCGAAATAAAACTCAATGGCCCCAACAGCAGGTATCCAACCATCCCCTTCGAAGGCGCCGCTTCCCCCGCCCATTTCAAGGCGGCACCCTTGACCATCACGGACCTGGACGGGAACGGCAAAACAG
>CAZSXX010000459.1:0-3470 GCA_964611245.1 uncultured Verrucomicrobiota bacterium
CATGATGCCAGCCGGACGGATGGATGATGCGCAAAGGCCTGGCCATGCCAGGAAGTCAAGCAGCGCAAAGGGAGGCTGTCAATTGTTGATTATTTGAATGTGACCCCACGAAAGCGCTTGAACCGGAGGTTCGCCGCCTCTCAATTGGCAACGCCACCCCGGATGTGCAGAGTTTAAAAGGGAGAGAGTGACATTCGATGGGGCTGGGGATTTCGAGGGCCGGGGCGCTGGGCGGGGTTCCCCGGCGGAACGGGTGTGAGGCGCCCATCCTCTCGAGGTTGGTTTTTACGGGGACGGTGAATTTCCAATCTCGACAACGGTTGCCGGTTTATACTAGAACTGGTATATTGATGGTGGATGGGAAGAAACATGAAAAGCCGCTCTTCTGGATTGGCCGCTCCTACGACGACTTGGTGGCCTGTCCGCCAGAGGTCCGCCAGACTTTCGGCTTTGCGCTGGGCCTGGCCCAGCAGGGCGGCAAGTTCGTCGATGCCAAGCCGCTCAAGGGCTTCGGCGGGGCCGGGGTGGTGGAGGTCGTCGAGGACTGGCAGGGCGACACGTTCCGCTGTGTTTACACTGTCAAGTTCGCCGGGGCGGTCTATGTGCTGCACACCTTCCAGAAGAAGTCCAAGAGCGGCAGCAAGACCCCGAAGCAGGAAATTGATTTGGTGAAGGAACGATTGAAACGGGCGGAGGAGCATTACCAGCAATGGACCGAAAAACAGAAAAAGGAAACGCCATGAAAACCCACGAGGCCGTCCGCCAAGGCGGCAAGAACATTTTCGAGGATCTGAAACTGCCGGACGCGGAGGAACTCAACGCCAAGGCGCAGATCGCCTACCGCATCTGCGGCATTCTGGAGGAACGCAAGCTGACCCAACAGGCGGCGGCGGAGTTGCTCGGCACCGACCAGCCCAGGGTGTCCGCGTTGCTCCGGGGACGATTGGAGGGGTTCTCCTCCGACCGCTTGTTCCGGTTTCTCAACGCCCTCGATCAGGAAGTGGAGATCGTCATCCGCCAGACCAAGAAAAAGGGCGCCCGCGCGCCGGGCATTCGCGTCCTGGTCCCCGCGTAATCCGCCGCCCCAAAGGGTTTCGTGCCGCCCATGGCCCGATAAGTTTTATTATCGGGCGATTTTAGACCGACGTTCCATCAACCCCGGGACGGCGTCCCCGCCGAACAATTACGGCACCACGACGATTTTCCGCGTCCCCGTTGGGACGGCGTGATGGCCTACCTCTGGATCATGGTCACGGCGGTCGAGGCGCTCAACGACATCATCTAGATCGCCAAACGCAAGGCGCGCGGCTTCAAGAAGGTGAAAAACTTCGGGACCATGATCTACTTGGTCGCCGGCCACCTGCGTTTCGACCTGCCGCCCCCCGTCCCGATTACCCACACAACTTCATCTTGAGGCAAATTGCGGTATAAGGGCGGCGCAACTTTTTTTCCGCAAATTCGGCGGGTTTCAAACTGAGGGCGGGTTCCCTTCCGTCGATGCCGTCAGTTTGGCAGCTCCGGCGGCCGTGATCCGTTTCGACGGAGGCCGGTGCGGCGGCGAAAAATCCTAGGCTTCAACGAAGTTTCTGAGGCACGGGGGCTCGACGACCGCGACCCGGCGCCGATGGCGGTCAATGGCCGCTCCAGGAGTATTGGTAGGAGGGGGGCGGCTCGTAGTTTCGGGGTTCGGAGCCGGCGACGCCGTCCCAGTAAATTTTGACAAAGGCCACATGCCCATCGGCGAAGGCGAGCATGTTTTTGGCGTCGGGGAAGGCGGCGGCGCGAGCTGGATGCCATGCGCCGCCGAAGAAGGCGGTCCATTCGCCGACGACGGCGGCTTTGGCCGGGTTGGGGAGGTTCTCGAGTTTTTGGCCGGTGATGCGCGGGATGGAGTGGGGCAGGACTTCATAGCCGTTGAAGGTGAAGCTGGTGAAGGCGTGCATTGAGTCCTTGTGGACGAAGCGGTCGGAGGGGCAGATAAAAACGGATTCGCCGGGGCGGGCCGGGCCGGATAGGCCGAGGTATCCTTTGACGAGTTCTTTGTAGTAGGCGCCGACGCCATTCGGGTAAGGACTGGAGGGTGGCAACGCCGGGAGAGTGTCATTGAGGTCCTCGGCATAAAGGCGGATGGCCAGGTTGACCTGGCGCAGGTTGTTTCCGCAGGCGGAGCGCCGGGAGGATTCCCTGGCGCGAGCGAGCGCTGGAAGCAACAGGGCCGCGAGAATGGCGACGATTGAGATGACGGCGAGCAGTTCGACCAGTGTGAAGCCGGCGCGGAAGGCCGGGGGGCGGCTGGGGCGAGGGTTATGATTCATCGGACGTTGCCATCGAGTTTCCATTGGCCATCGAGCCTGCGCATGCGCAGGGCCGTCCGGCGATCCCCGGGGCGCCCTTGAGGAATGTGTCCGGAGGGCCTGACGAGCAGGTGGACTTCGTCGGGCGAAATCACCTCTTTGCCGAGAATTTGGTAGGAGGCGAACTCCTTCGCTTTTTGGGCGGCCTCGCGTTTGCGTTGTTCGTCGGATTTCCCGGCGTCGCGAGCATCGAGGGCGGCGGCCCATTCCGGGGTGAGATTTTGGGCCAGCTTTTTCAGGTCGCCCGCCTTGAGGCCCGCGACCAGGGATTGAAAGGCGGCCTCCGGGGTGGCGTATGCGCCGGCGGAATCCTGGGCGGGCGCCCGCAGGTTGGCGCGCTGGTGTTGAAGGAAAAAAGTCCCAGGTCCCAAGGCGAGCAGGGCCAAGCCCAGGACCGCGACCGTTTTTGTTTTTTGAAATGCCATAAGTTTAAGGGTGGAGTTGAGGAGAGTGAGGGTGGAAACGGCAGCTTTGGCCCCCGCGACGGCAGCCACGGCGGCGGAGGCGGCCAGATGAGGCGGGGCCGCCTGCACGGAATGGGCGGTGAGGGCGGCCGCGATCACCGCGGCGGTGCGCTGCACGCCGCGGCGGGCGAGGATGGCGCGGAGTTTTTCGAGAGCGCGGGAGACGCGCATTTTCGCCCCCGCCTCGGTGGTTCCCAAGACGGCGGCGGCATCCCTGAAGGTGTGGCCTTGGAAGAACCGGACCACCAGGGCGTCGTGGTCCTTCGGGCTGAGTTCGCCCATGGCGGAATCAAGAATCGGCTCCGCCTCAGCCCAGAAGTCCGCTTCGGGACGATGGTTGGGGGCATTTTGCATAAAAGCCTCGTGTTCGCGCTTTTGGCGGCGCCATTGACTTGTGAGGGCTCTGGCGGAGGCGTAGCGCGCCGTTTGGCAGAGCCAGCCCGCGAGAATGGTTTTGCGGGGGAGGGCGTGGGCTTTTTTTGCGAGGATGAGAAAGACGGTTTGGGTGACTTCCTCGGCCAAATGAGTGTCGCGAACCTGGCGCAACGCGATGGAGTAGACGAGGTCGACATGGCGCGCGACGATGTCCGCGAAGGCCCGCTCCGAACCGCGCGCGACGTACTCCCGCAAGATGTCCATGTCGTCCATTGTC
>CAZSXX010000460.1:0-3461 GCA_964611245.1 uncultured Verrucomicrobiota bacterium
GTGGCTTTTCAACGATCCCCCGCGCCAGATTCTCAAGCAAAAATACGGCTTCACGCCAACCGCCGATTGGCTTGAGCACGTGCAGAAATCCTCCGTCCGTTTCAACAGCGGTGGCTCCGGTTCCTTCGTTTCGCCGGAGGGGTTGGTCATGTCCAACCACCACGTCGCCGCGGACGCGCTCCAGAAATTCGGCGACGAAAAGCACAACTATTATCGCGACGGCTTCCATGCCAAAACCCGTTCGGAGGAAAAGCGCTGCCATGACCTTGAGTTGAACGTCCTCATGGGCATCGAGGACGTGACGGACCGCGTCAACGCCGCCGTCCCGGCCGGCGCGGCCCCCGAGGCCGCCTTCGCCGCCCGCCGCGGCGTGATGGCGCAGATTGAAAAGGAATCCCTCGACAAGACGGGCTTGCGCAGCGATGTCGTCACGCTTTTCCAGGGCGGCAAATATCACCTTCACCGCTTCAAAAAATACACCGATGTCCGTCTCGTTTTCGCCCCGGAGCAACAGATCGCCTTCTTCGGCGGCGATCCCGACAATTTCGAGTATCCACGTTTCGACCTCGATGTGGCCTTCTTCCGCGTCTACGAAAATGACAAGCCGGTCAAGGTCGAGCACTACCTCAAGTGGAGCAAAGCCGGCGCCGCGGAGGACGAGCTGATTTTCGTCTCCGGGCATCCCGGCGCGACCAGCCGTCTCCAGACCATGGCCGAGCTTGAATACAAGCGTGATTTCCAGTTCCCCGTCTTGTTGGCCCGCCTGAATCGGATCGAGGTCCTCCTCAACGCCTACAGCGGCCGCAGTGAGGAAAACGCCCGCCGGGCCAAAAAGCTCCTTTTCAGCGCGCAAAACAGCCGGAAAGCCCGCATGGGCGGGCTGGCCGGGTTGCTCGACCGCGAAGTGATGGCCCCCAAGGCGGAGGCCGAAAAACAGTTGCGCGCCAAAGTCGAGGCCCCCGGCGCGTCCGGCGACCTCGCCGCCGCCAACGGCGCGTGGGACCGCATCTCCGCCGCCCAGAAAATCATCCGTGAAAACGCGATGCGCCACAACCTCCTCGAGGCCGGCCACGGCTTCATGAGCCAGTACTTTGCGATCGCCCGCACTCTTCTCCGCGCGACCGAGGAGCGGACCAAACCGAATGGCGAGCGCCTGCGCGAGCACCGCGACTCCAACCGCGAATCCCTCGAACTCGAGTTGTTTTCCACCGAGCCCCTCTATGACGACTTCGAGATTCTGACCTTGGCCGACAGTTTCACCTACTTGGCCGCGCAAGCCGGATACGAAAGCGACCTCGTGCAAAAAGTCCTCCAGGGAAAATCCCCGCAGGCCCGCGCGACGGAATTGGTCAAGAACACCAAGGTCAAGGACGTCGCCTTTCGGAGGCAACTTTACCAAGCGGCGGCCGGCGAGGTCGCGAAATCAAGCGATCCCATGATCCAGTTGGCCAAGTTGATCGACGCGGAATCCCGCTCCCTCCGCAAAAAACTGGAGGAGCAGGGCGAAGTGAAAAACCAGGCCTACGCCCAGATCGCCAAAGCGCGCTTCGCCACGTTGGGGACCAGCACGTTTCCCGACGCGACGTTCACCCTTCGCCTCTCTTTCGGCCAGGTGAAAGGATATGACGAGGGCGGCCAAAAAATCCCCTTCCAAACGACCCTCGCGGGCCTGTATGAGCGCAGCGCCGAGCATAAAAACAAGCCGCCCTTCGACATCCCGCCCACCTGGGCCAAGCGCAAGGGCAAGCTTGATCTCGCGACCCCGTTCAATTTTGCTTCCACCGCCGACATCATCGGCGGCAATTCCGGAAGCCCGGTCATCAACAAGGACGCCGAGGTCGTCGGCCTGATCTTCGACGGCAACATCCACAGCCTCGTCCTGGATTTCGCCTACTCCGACAAATTGGCTCGGGCGGTCTCCGTCCACTCCGCCGCCATCACCGAGGCCCTGCGCAAAGTCTACGATGCGGGCAAGCTCGCCGACGAGATCACCGGCAAGCCGAAGAAGTGATCACTGCACGGGCAGCCGCAGTTCGTGGCGCGTCCCCCCGCGCAGGACCGTCGCGTTGACTTGGTCCCCGGGCGCGCGTTTCTGCAACAGGTGGCCAATCAGCGCGCTCTCGGACGTGCGGGACGAAATCCCGTCCACCGCCACCAGGACATCGTCCTTGCGGAATCCCGCCTTTTTGGCCGCGGCATGGATTCCATATTCGCCCGCGTGCTTGACGAACAGCGCCATCGAGTTTTCCCCGAGGCCCCTCTTGCTCCTCTCCGCGTCGCTCAGGTCCTCCATGAAAAGTCCCCCCAACGCCATCGCCCGCATCGGCCAGGTTCCCACACGCCGCGAAATGTCCGCCTTCTCCCGCCAGCCCGCCGGCAGCCGGAGCGTCATCTCCCTCGCCTCGTTTCCACGGACCACGGTGGCGTGAAGGTCTCCGGAATCCGGGGCCCGGTCGAGCGCCCAGCTCGCGTCCGCCACCGAGATCAACGGCTGCCCACCCAGCGCCGTGATCTGGTCGCCCGCGCGGAACCCAGCCTTCGCTGCGATCGATCCCTCGGCGACGGCGTCGACTTTGGCCGCATCGTCGGGCGCCAAGCTCAGGCCAATCGTCTCCGGAGCGGGCCAGGGATAGATCAAGTTCGTCGGGATCTTCTTGGTCTCCGCCCGGTGATGCGAACGGAGTGCGTCCCCGATCTGGTGGCAATGCACACAGCTTTGGACGACTTTCCCATTCCAGTCCAACTCCCGCTTGTACTTCCCGGCCAATTCTGGAATCTCCGTCGGGCTGTTGAACGGCAGGGCCGCGCCTTGTTTTCCGGAAAGTTCGGCCTTGTTCGCCGGATATCTCCGGTGCAGCGCCAGGGCCCCCTCCAAGGTCTTTTTGAATCCGGCGGTTGTTTTGTCCATCGCGTTCTTTTGGTGCGTCCACGATCCGTACCGGCCGTACACAGTCCCATCCGCGTTGAAAATGATGGAGGAGAAGGAGAGGTCGTAATCAAACTGGAACAACGAAAGGTCGAGCGCGTTCGCGTTGATCAGGCGCACGCACACAAACCGGTCCAGCAATGGCGCGAGGGACGCCTCCGTCAAAACGCTCGCGTCGATCCCCGCGCACGCCAGGCAGGGCACGCACCGCAACACCACAAGCAGCGGCTTGCCCTCCCACTTCGCCTTCTCGAACCCCTTTTTGACGTCG
The DNA here is from genome assembly GCA_964611245.1 of uncultured Verrucomicrobiota bacterium. Lineage (GTDB taxonomy): Bacteria > Verrucomicrobiota > Verrucomicrobiia > Limisphaerales > SXQI01 > CAZSXX01. Next base: position 3,198 of record CAZSXX010000460.1, read on the forward strand.
TTGTAAATCCACCGCGCGTCATTCTCCATCGCCGCCTTGTCCCCCCGCACCGCCCCCTCCCGGTCCTTCACGGTCTCCGGGTGCGCGGCAAGAAGGGTGGCGGCGGCGATGGCGGCGCGCAGGGACCACCTCGCGGCGCGGGGAATCGAGAGGTTCATCCTGCTGGAATAGCCGAACTTTTCCCCTCTGTCCATCCGGAGAAAAACGAAACCCGCCGCGGGAATCGGGCGGGTCAGCAGGTGAAGGAACGCGCCCCGACATTTG
>CAZSXX010000461.1:0-3427 GCA_964611245.1 uncultured Verrucomicrobiota bacterium
CGAATGGGTGCAGGAGAGGATTGAGCGGCTCGACCTGTTCGGCCGGGTGCGCCAGATGTCCTATGTGCGGGTGCCAAAGGACGCGGAACGGGACTACACGCTGGCAGGTTACCGATTCCGCGATGGCACGATCCTCCAAGTGGGGCGGAGCGCGAGCAGCCGCGAGATTCTGCTCAGGCCCTTCCGCGTGATCATTTTTGGCGTGATCGCCCCGGTCATCCTGTTCGGCTTTGTTGGCGGCGCCGTCTTTTCGCACCGGGCCATGCTCCCCCTCCGGCAGGTCATCGCGACGGCCCGCTCGATCATCAGCACCGGCAAGCTGGACGCGCGGGTCCCGACGCGCAAAGAGGAGGACGAACTGGACGAGCTCGCCCGGCTATTCAACACCATGCTGGACCGGAACCAGGCGTTGATCCGAGGAATGCGCGATTCCCTCGACAATGTGGCCCACGACCTGCGCACGCCACTGACCCGCCTGCGCGGGGTCGCTGAAATGGGATTGAAAACGAGCGACCCGGCCGCGGCGGAATCCCTGGCGGAGTGCATCGAGGAGTCTGACCGGGTGCTCACGATGCTCCGGGCGTTGCTGGATGTCTCAGAGGCGGAGGCGGGGGTGATGAAGTTGGATCGCGTCCGTGCGGAGGTCGGTCAACTCTTGGAGGAGGCATGCGAACTGTACGAGTTCGTCGCCGACGAGAAAAACATCACGATCGAAAAACAGATTTCCCCGGGATGTTTCGCCCAAGTTGACGCAGTCCGGATCCGGCAGGCATTTGCCAACCTCCTGGACAATGCGATCAAATACACAGGGCCGGGCGGCGTGGTGTGGGTTCGTTGCGCGCTTGAGCCGGGAAGAATCCGCGTGGAGGTAAGAGATTCGGGCATCGGAATTCCGGCCAACGAGATTGAGAGGATTTGGGACCGGCTTTTCCGTGGGGACCGCTCCCGTTCGCAGAAGGGGCTTGGCCTTGGCCTGAGCTTGGTGAGGGCGATTGTCCATGGCCACGGTGGACGGGTGTCCGTCGAAAGCGAACCGGGGAAAGGTTCGAGATTCGCAGTGGAACTGGATGCGGCGCCTCCGCAGGCTGGGCGCCACTAATCCTTTAAAGTCGAAGCCCAGCGCGCCCCCAATTTGGTTTCAGGGCGCCTCCTCATCTCGGAGAACCTCATTCGAAACGAGGTTTGTCGAAGAAAAGGTTGGCTCGAAGCCGCCTGAAAGGGACAGAACATTTTATGATGATCAAAACTTTAGTGACGGCGGCCTGCGCGGTGGCGCTGGTCGGTTGCAGTAAAAACGACCCGGGGAGCGTGGGGGGACCCGCGTCCGGAGACTATGGCGGCGGCGATTCGGAAATTCGCCATGACCCGGCGCCAAGCGTAACCAACAACATCCCGAGGCTGGACAGTCCGGGTTCATCGGCCACCAACACCTGGTCGAGCACAAACAGCCTGCCCCAGAGATCTTCGACGAACTCGGCTGGGGCCACCAATTCAAGCTCCACTTTTGAGAATTACACTGGAGACCGTTCCAATGGCGACCTTTCGAATCGTCCTGCCGGTTCGCCCGGCCGTTCGGAATCCGGGGAGGAATCATCCGGCCAGGAAGAAAACTCCATTCCGAATCAATCGGAACCGGACTCCAATTCGCCCAAGAGATAAGTAATTCCGTCAAAAAGCCGCAGGGACGCTCCCTGCGGCTTAATTGCGATTCCATCCAATCCACACTTGACCGCGCTCGCCTCCCGTGTCGATGCTTTCGGCATTCCGACACGGTATGAAAATGCTTAAAACGTTCGCGCTTGGCTTGGTGGGCATGGGTTTGACAGTCTTCGCGGCCGAACCGGCCCCGGCGAAGGAGTCAAAAGCCAGCAAAAAGGAACATTCCAAAACGCCCCATTCTTTCCCTTCGATGGGCAAGATTGAACGGCTCGATCCCGCCCTTGACGCGCTGCTGGCGCCGGATGCCAAAATCGAAAAATTGGCGGAGGGATTTGAGTGGTCGGAAGGACCGGTGTGGGTTTCCAAAGGGGAATACCTTCTGTTTTCCGATGTGCCGCGCAACGTGGTGTTCCGCTGGAAGGAGGGCGAAAAGACGTCGGATTTCATGCTGCCCAGCGGCTACACCGGCGCCAAGCCCAGGGGTGGCGAACCGGGATCCAACGGTTTGACGCTCGACCGGTCAGGCAGGCTGATCCTTTGCCAGCATGGCGACCGCCAAGTGGGCCGCCGGGAGAACGACGGAAAAATCACGCCACTGGCCCGCTATTATAATTATCGGCGGTTCAACAGCCCGAATGACCTCGTGTTCAACAAGAAGGGCGACCTTTATTTCACCGATCCACCGTACGGGCTCGAGAAGAACGTGAATGACCCCTTGAAGGAGTTGAATTTCCAAGGGGTTTACCGCGTGGATGCGAAGGGAAAAGTGGATTTGCTGACGCGCGACTTAACCCGGCCCAACGGGATCGCATTCTCGCCCGATGAAAAGAAGCTCTACGTTGCCGTGTCCGACCCGAAAGAACCGAACATCTGGGTTTATGATGTGGGCAACGATGGATTGCTTTCCAATGGGCGCATTTTTTTCAGCGCATTGCATTTGATGGAAGGCCGAAAAGGTTTGCCGGATGGACTTAAAGTTGACCTGAAAGGAAACCTTTGGGCGACCGGGCCTGGAGGGGTGTTGATTCTCAGTCCTGCTGGCAAGCATTTGGGCACCCTCGACACTGGTGAAGCCACCGCCAATTGCGCATGGGGGAACGACGGCACAGTGCTTTACATCACAGCGGACATGTTTCTTTGCCGTGTGAAAACACTGACAAAGGGAGCCATCCCCGGGAAATAGGCCAACGGGTCAGGCGCGAAGCTTGTTGCAAACCGCCACCATTTCCCGCGCGGTCCGTGCGGCTTCGACGCCGCGGTTCGTTTCCTTGGTTAGGCACCGTTCCGCCGCTTGGGCCTCGCTCTCAAACAGGAGGACGCCATGGATGATGGGCACTCCAGTCTCGACGGCAAGTGCGGCGAGCGCATTGGTGACGCCGATGGCGATGTGATCCGCGTGGGTGGTCGCGCCCCGGAGGATCGCGCCGAAGCAGATCACAGCGTCCACTTGGCCTGACCGGGCCAACAGGGCGGCCGCCACGGGCGTCTCGAATGCGCCGGGCACCCGGACCACGCGAACGTCCGCCCCACGCAATTCCGCGCGGGCAAAGCGCACCAACGCGTCCGTGTATTTCGAGTTGTAGCGGGCTGAGACGATGGCGTAACGCCCGATGGCCGCCCCGCGCGGACGTTTTTCAATGGACTTCAACATGTTCCGCACAATCTGAAACTGAAGCCGGTTCCTCAATGAAAAAGTGCCCTACCCACCGTCCGTTTGGGGGGGGATGAGGGTGGGGTTCCGGGCTAATGAGAATCTTAAGACAACGAG
>CAZSXX010000462.1:0-3426 GCA_964611245.1 uncultured Verrucomicrobiota bacterium
GGTCCGCCTCCGCCCAAGCCGAAGTCGCCAATCCGTTCCATGGCCGGACGCCCCCCATTTCCGGGGAGGCCCGTCCCGCTGCGGACTCCCCCAAGGCTCTCACCCTGTCCGGGCTGAAAAGCCAAGTGCAGGAGGCGAAATGAAACGTTTGGGTTGGGCGGCGGCATTCGTGGCGGCGGCGTGCCTGCCGGCGCAGTCATTTTCCCCTTACTACAATCAGGGCAATGTGGCGCGCTGGGACTTCTCCTATCCGTTCCTGGATCCCGGCGTGTTCAATCACACCACCAAAGCCATCCGCTATTTCATCGGCTCCGAGACCGCGACGGTGGCCAACCGCACTGCCGAACTGAACGCCATCCGCGCGTCCTTTGCCCAATGGCAGGCGATCCCGGGCACCATCCTGAAATTCGAGGAAGCCGGACTGGCCACCACGGATGTCGATATTTTTCTGGGCGATGGCCGCAACCTCGTGTTTTGGGCCAAGACCACCACCGTCAACGGCGGCCACGACAACATCGCCTCCCTCGCGGGCCTCACGCTGGTGGCCCTGGAGGTCGACACCAACCGCATTCTGGAGGCGGACACCGCCTTGAACGCCGCCGTTTTTTCCTGGACCACCGATTTCAACGGCCCGCCCTCCGCCGCGCGGTTTGTCGAAGGCACAATGCTGCACGAAATCGGGCATTTCCTCGGGCTGGACCACACCCCGCTCGGCGGGGCCACAGTGATCGATGGCGGGCCGGGCGTCGGTCCCTCGGCCGGGCTGTCTTCGGATGAAGTGGCGGCCGCGCATTTTCTCTACCCGGCCGTCGGGACGCTCAGCCAACTGGGGACGATCTCCGGGACCGTCCGCCTAAACGGCGCGGGCATCCGAGGCGCGCTCGTCACGGCGGAGGCTCCCAATGGAATCGCCGTCTCGGCCACCGCGAGCGATGCGTCGGGAAATTACGCCCTGCCCGCCCTCCCCCCTGGCGCCTACAGCCTCCGCGTCAGCCCGCTGGACCCCGACAGCAAAGCCCCCTCGGAATCCCTCTTCCGCGGGAAGGACATCGCGCCGGATTTCGGCGCCACCGTCACCGCGTTCAAGCCGGTCGAGAACGTCCCCGCCACCGTCACCGCCCGCGGCGTCGCCACGGTCAATTTCGCGGTCCCAGCCGGGGAACCGGCCTTTCGGGTGCAGCAAATCAGCAAGCCCTCGGCCTTTGCCGCCGCGCCCTCGCCCGTGCGACACGCGGTCGGGCTCACCCCCGGCTCCACGGTTTACCTCGGCGCGGCCGGGGTCGCCCTGCCGGCGGACGCCGTCTTTTCCATCTCGGGCGACGGCCTGTCCATCGGGCCGATGATTTTTGAGCCGAGCCGGTTCGGCGCGATGAATTTATTGCAGGCGGCGGTGACCGTGGCTGCCGACGCGGCCCCGGGCCTGCGGACCCTCACCGTCCGTCGCGGGGCCGATGTCGCGTTCGCCAACGGCTACATTGAGGTCATGTCCCAAACCCCGGATTACAACTTCGACGGCCTGAACGACCGGTTCCAGCGCCAGCACTTTCCGCTCTGGACCGCTCCGGAAGCCGGGCCCGCCGCCGATCCCGACAACGACCGCTTCAGCAACGCGTTTGAGGCGCTGACCGGAACCAATCCCACCGACCCGCAGTCATTCAAGTTCCTGATCGAGCGGGTGGACCTGGTCGGGCCGCAGGCGCGGGTCACCTGGAAAAGCGACGTGGGGAAGCAATACCAACTGTTTGGGAAGGCGGATGTGGCCGGCAGCGCTTGGGAGCCGATTGGCGGGCCCATCACAGCCACCAGCGCCAGCGCCGAGCAGGTCGACGCGGGGGCCAATGGCGCCGCCAAATTCTACAAATTGAAGCTCCTCCCGTGACCGTCAATGCGGCGCGGAGGGAAGCTCGACAATGAACCGGGCGCCCTGGCCCGGCTCGCTTTCGCACCAGACTTTGCCCCCGGCCGCCTCCACCATTTTTTTGACGATGGAAAGCCCGAGCCCGCTGGATGGCTCTCCGCCCGTCGGGCGGGCGCTCAGCCGCGCAAATTTCCCGAACATCTTCTTGAGGTCGGCGGGCGTCACCCCGGGGCCCTGATCGGCCACCTCGCACCGGATCATCCCGTTGCGCCGGAGCAATCGGACCTCTATCCGCTTGCCGGCGGGTGAATACTTGACGGCGTTGGAGATCAGGTTGTCGAACACCTGGATGGTGGCGTGCGGATCGGCCAAGGCCACCAGCGGGCCCGGTTCCTCCGTGAAGGACAGCTCCTGCTGCTTGGCCTGCGCTCGGCCTTGGTAATTGTTGGCCACCCCCCGCACCAACTCCCCAAGTTCGCACGGCGATAGATCGATCTTCATCCGCCCTTGCTCGATCGCGTTCACGTCCATCAGGTTCTCCACCAAATGGATCATGTGTTGCGCCGAAGTGCGGACAATGTCCACGAACTCATCAATCTGGGCGCGGTCCATCTCCGGGTCGGTCAGGACCATGCTGGACGCGCTGACGATGTTGCTCAACGGGCTCCTCAGGTCGTGCGCCACAATGCCAAGGAAATCATTTTTCTCCTCGTTCATTTCGCGGAGCCGCTCGCTGTACTGCCAAAGAGCCTCGCGCGCCTTTTTCAATTCCAGGTGCGTCCGCACGCGGGCCAACAATTCCTCCGCCTGGAACGGCTTGGTCACATAATCCACCGCCCCCGCCGCGAACGCCTGCACCAGGTGCTCCATGTCGTTGCTGGCCGTCAGGAAAATGACCGGGATTTTTTTGGTCGAAGGGCTCGATTTGAGCTTCCGGCAAACTTCCACCCCGTTCACCTCCGGCATCATGAAGTCCAGCAGGATCAGGTCCGGAAGCTGCGTGCGGATTCGCTCAAAAGCCTGCGCGCCGCTCGTCGCCGGCATCACCTCGAACCCCGCCGCGTTCAATATCCCGCCCACAACCTGGATGTTCGTCTGGATGTCATCGACCACCAGGACGATTGGGTCTGGGGGGGGGCTTTTCATCTCCTTGCTTCCACTCATGCGACAGGAATCTTGATAGTTGCGGCGACTGCCGGAAATTTTGCAAGCGTTTTGGGCAGGTTATCCAGGTCGAACTGCTGGCTTTGCTCATGCAGCGTTTCGCCATAGCGCCGGACGGCCGGCGCCCCAAACTCCAGCCCCCAATCCCGCAGCCGGCATCCAAATTGGCTGATGCGCCGGACCGTCAGGGTCTCGCACAGCCCAGGCCACACTTCGGCCTGTTCCCGCGCCAGTTTCTCCGCCAACTCCGGCCAGCGCTCGGTCATCTCCAGTTCCGGCTCCGCGACAGCCGGTTCAGCCACGGCCGCCACCGCAATGGTGGCGCCCGCGTCCGCGCGGACCCTCAAGTGGGCCCGCAGCGCTGCCGCCAAGTCCCGCTGCGAAAACGGCTTGCGGATGAACGA
>CAZSXX010000463.1:0-3396 GCA_964611245.1 uncultured Verrucomicrobiota bacterium
CACGTCGAGGCGGAGCTTGGCGGCGCGCGAGTTGGCGTCGGGGCCATGGCAGTGGAAGCATTTGTCGGAAAGGATGGGGCGGATGTCGCGGTTGAACTGGACGGGGCCGGAGTGGGCCGCGGCCCGGGAGGCGGGAAGGGCGGCGCCGGCCAGCACCGCGACGAAAAGTGACAGGGCCCAAGGTTTCATTTGATCTTCGATTACTTATCGGGGCGACCGGCGATTCGGGCAAGGGCGAATGCGGTGGGGGCCGAACGGGGTTTGTTTTTGCCTTCGCGGGAATTCCAATAGCCACGGCGGACGAGTTCTGATACCTCATCCGCATGAACAAACACCGCACGTATTCCCGCCGAAGATTCATCCAATCCGCCGCCGCAACGTTGACGGCGCTGACGATTGTGCCGAGGCATGTGCTGGGGGGGGCGGGCTTCACGCCGCCGAGCGAGGTGTTGACGCGCGCGGTGATCGGGACCGGGGGGATGGGGATGGGCCATGTCACGTCGATCAACACAGAGTGCAAGCTGCTGGCGGTGTGCGATGTGGACGACAAGCATTTGCAGACGGCGCTCAAGGCGGGCGGGGCGGATGTGAAGGGGTACCGGGATTTCCGCGAGGTGCTGGCCCGGAAGGACATCGACATTGTGCATGTGCCGACGCCGCCGCATTGGCACGCGTTGATCTCGATCGCGGCGGCGAAGGCTGGCAAGGACATTTGGTGCGAGAAGCCGCTGTCGCGGACGATCGCGGAGGGCGAGGCGGTGATGGCGGCGGTGGCCAAGCACAAGCGGATTTTCCGGCTGAACACGTGGTTCCGCTTTGACGGGCCGTTCTATGGGATGGGGGTGCCGGTGAAGGCGATCAAGAAACTGGTGATGGCGGGGTCGTTCGGGTGGCCGCTGAAGATCACGCTGGGTGGGAACACCGGGTTTGACTGGAAACAGGGCCAATGGTGCGGGCGCACGGACCTGGCGCCGCAGAAGCCGCCGGCGGAGCTGGATTACGAGCTTTGGCTGGGGCCGGCGCCGTCCAAGCCTTACCATCCGCACCGGGTTCACCAGAGCTTCCGCGGGTACTGGGATTATGATGGCGGCGGGCTGGGCGACATGGGGCAGCACTACCTTGACCCGGTGCAGTACCTGTTGGACAAGGACAACGAAAGCCCGATCCACATCGAGGCGCAGACGGGGCCGCAGGACCGCGACGCGGTGTTGCCATGGCGCCGGGTGTCGCTGCGGTACGCGGACGGGTGCGAGATTGTGCTCGACGGCGAGAACAAGGACGACGCGCCGTTCCTGACCGGGCCGAAAGGGACGCTGACCAAGGCGCTGGACTCGAGCATCCCGGATTTGGTGGACCGGATCCGCGATTTGCCCAATCCCCCGGCGCAGGTGACGGATTTTGTGAAAGCGGTGAAGACGCGCGAGAAGTTCGCGCTGAACGAAATCAACGGCCACCGGTCGTGCACGCTGATCAACTTGGCGAAGATCGCGGTGCAAACCGGCCGGCCGCTGCGCTTCAGCCCGAAGAAACAGCGGTTCATCGACGACGCCGAGGCGAATTCCTACGTCCAGCAGCCGATGCGCGCCCCCTGGAAGATCAAAGTGTAATGCGGCGGCGGGCCCGGAAGGCATCCAGCCTGCCCGGGCAGCCAATCCATCGACCTCACGGAAGGGCGGGCGTCACCAGCCGATAGAAACGGGTGGCGTCGGGGGAGTCGACCGTTTCGACCATGCCCGAAGTCCCCGGAGCGAAATCCCGCAGCTTGGTCCATGGGCCGACGGCGGTGGCGCTTTGCAGGATGGAGTAGGATTGGCCGGCGGCGACGCCGAAGCGAAGGCTCACGCCCGCCCCATTGACGCGCGCGGACTGGAACCGGAGGGGGTCCGAGGGGTCCACCGGATTGGAGCCAGTTCTGTACTCAGCCAGATTGGAGAGGCCATCGCCGTCCGCGTCGGAGGCGGCGTCGGAGGGATCGTTGGCATTGAGGCCGTAGGCGTTCTCCCACAAATCAGGGATTCCATCCTGGTCGGTGTCGAGGACGGCGTCCGCGCCTGGGGAGGGCGGGCCGGCCGCCCAATTCAGCGGGTCATTTCCGTAGAGCGAGGAGTTGACTTTGTGCAGTGAATTTCCCGCGCCGTCCGCCGAAATCGGCCACGGAGGCGCGTCGCTGTAATCGACACGGTCGACCATCAAATAAGGGACCAATCCGGTGTTCGAGCCGCCGATCTGGGGCGCGTCGGGCCGCTGCAGTTCGATCGATTCGCCGCCATTGTCGAGCTGCCCGCGGTAGGGCCCCAAAAGGGGAACGCTTGGTCCATAGGCTTCCTGAAAAGAGGCCAAGGACGCCGAATCGGTTTGGGGGTTGAAATTGACGACGACGAGGAAGCCGCCCGAGGGAAGGGTGAGGCCGGTGGGGAACTCAAAGTCTATTCCTTTGCGAAGACGCCAAGTGTTGGCGGGATGCTGCAGGTCGTGGAGCGGGACGACGCCGGGGGAGATGTTGCGGATTTCGACGAACTCCAGCGATTCGCTGGCGCCGGCCGGGTGGTACATGATTTCGCTGATCACGAGGGGGCCGACCTTGGGCGCGGAATTGGGGGCCCCAAGCCCGAGGGCGAATTCGTTGGTGGTGGCAGGGTTGTCCCGGCCGAACGTGAGTTGGGCGAGGGGGACAAAATGAAAACCCTGGCTGGTGGGGACACGACCGAAAGAGACTCCATTGGCGGACGGGCCAAACTCGGCGGTGACCCGGCGGCCGGTGAGGGTTCCGGCGATGGATTGGGAGAGGAAGACTTCATCGCCCTGGGCGGAGCTGAAGGAAAATGGGTCGGCGGCGTCGTCACCGTTGAAGGCGCTTTCGTAAAACACGAGATAACCGTGGGCGGGGACGACGCTGGACGGGGGGAGTTGGTATTTCCGGAGGTTGACGGCGGAATCGCTGAGGAACCAGCCGCTGATGTCGATGGCGTCGCCGGTCGTGTTCAGGATTTCAACGGCGTCCATGAGGGGCGGGTCGGAGTGGGCCAACACTTCGTTGATGACCAGGCCATCGAGCGGAAGAAAATTGGCGCCGCCCGGTGAGGGGGAGCCCCGGAACGCGACGATTGAGGGGCCCCCATCCGGCAGGCGGCCCTCGGAAACGCCCACCTGCTGCGGCCCGAAGGAAACGCCATTGATCAAGGCGCCGGATGGATTCGAGATGGCCAGAGCCTCGCCGCTTTCGCTCAGTTTGAACGCGGCATGGTCCGCGCCCAGGGCGGCGTTGTCGTCCGCATCAAACCGGTGGAACGCGCGGGAGCCAACGCCGATGAAGGAGAGCGCGGGGAGTTGGTGCTTCTGGCGGCTGGCCAAGTTGTCGGACAGCCAGAAGCGGCTGATGTCAACGGGCTCGGGGGA
>CAZSXX010000464.1:0-3391 GCA_964611245.1 uncultured Verrucomicrobiota bacterium
CGGCGCGGTGCCCAGCATACGCCCCTCCTTCCGCTCCACCGTCACGCCCGCATAATTCCCCACCTTCGCCCTCAGGCCGGTCAGTGAATTGAAGAGCGTCGTCTTGCCGCAATTGGGATTCCCTGTCAGCGCGACGAGCGTTGTCCCCGCTGCGATGTTTGCTGGTTGTTGAACCGACGCCATGTTCGCGAGCCCCCGATTACAAACTGACGAGAATCTGGTCGGCCTCGTGCCGGCGCAACGTCAGGTGGTACCCCCGCATCTTGATCTCCACCGGATCGCCCAGTGGCGCGAACCGAACCAACTCGACGGGGGTCCCGACCAAAAGGCCCATCTCCATCAGGCGACCGCGGCCCGAGCCTGTGACTTTGATTTCGGCAACCTTGCCGGATACGCCTGGGAGCAACGATGAGAGCGGCTGCGAAGTGGCGGGCATGGCTGGCCGGCTACGCGACGCGCGACAGGGGTTCAACGATGATGCGCTCGGCCAGGGGCGCGCTGATCCCCACGCGCACATTGCACACCTGGCAGATCACATTCGCCTGCTGGCTGAGCAGCTTGATTTTTTGCTCCTCGCAAAAGCCCATTTCCCGCAGCCGGTGCGACACCTCCGGCGGCGCCGAAAGCCGCTTGATCCGCACGGCCGTCCCCGCCCGCACCTGGCTCAGCGGGCACATGAATGGCTGGCGGCACTCCGGGGCCGGATCGGCCGAAAGCGGATCGCTCATCAGGGGCCACCCTAAGCCAATTGAGAATCAGTTGCAAGAAGCCAGTGAGCGGTTGTTTCTTCCACCGAAGGGGCAGTCGATCCCGGCTCCGCCAAGCTAAGGTTGAATCAGCTCAAAAACGTTGAATGTCTCAAAATCCGCGGCATTCGAGGTCAACACTCGGCGGCAACCTGTGCTGAACAGGGTCGCCGCAAGCTGGACATCCAGCACCCGCTGGCGGCCGAACCCAAATTTCATCATCCATGAAAGGGCCAGGAAAAGGCTCTCCTCGGTCGGCGAAACGCATTGGACGCCGGAATTGCCCAGAAACTCCTTCGCCCACTCCACCGCCTCGGGCATTGACAACGGATCGGCAAACCGTCGTCGGTCGGTGATCACATGCAGAAATTCAGCAATGATTTGCGGCGCGACCAAGAGCGAATTTCCTTGGGCTTCCCGATCAAGCGCCAGCAGCGTGGGTCCGTGCTTGGGATGGCTGGGCACAGCGAGCTGGATCAGGATATTCGTGTCCAAGCCGATCATGCCCGGCCAATCATCTCCTCGGCGAGCTCGGCTCGCGTTGGCAGCGGCTCAAGAGCGCGAAGATGCGGGAATATGCGGGTTCTGACCCTCCCGCCTATCAAAATCGTCGAAGATGGATGGCTCGCTGGGGGGGCCATGGGAATGATCCGCGCGAGCGCCTTTCCATCCTCCGAGAAAACAACTTCGTCCCCGGAATGCGCCAACTTCACCAATTCCTGTGTCCGCAGGTCGCAGTCTCTCAACTCCACCGTTGTCATGTTACTATGCTTACACTCTCAATCCGCCACCGTCGAGGTTGAAAGGTCTTGAAGATTTCACCATTAGCGCGGACTCCCTTCCCCCCAGCTTCGATTGAACCGCGTCCAAATTAGATAAACGGCCAAGCCCAGCCCAACCATGCCCAGGCCATACAGTTTGATGCGGCTTTCATAGGTGAAAAAGACAAACGCCCACCCGGCCAGCGCGATGACGCAGGGCCACGGGTAAAGCCACATTCGGTACGGGCGCGGCATGTCGGGGCGCGATCTCCGCAGCCAGATCAACGCCACTGTTTGCCCAATGAACTGGACCAAAATGCGAGTCACCAACAGCGCGTCGATCACCTTCATCAACGGCAAGTAGGCGCAAACCACCGAAATCACGGTGATCAGGACCAGCGACACGTGCGGGAAGTCCTTGGTCGGATGCAGCCGGCCAAACACCGGAAAGAAGTTGCCGTCCCGCGCCGCCGCGTATGGAATCCGCGAGTACCCAAGCAACAGCGCGAAGATCGACCCAAACGCTGTCCAGATCACCATCAAGCTCAGGACCGTCGCGACTTTCCCGCCCCAGACCCGCTCCATCATCATCGAGACGACTGGCTTGGGGGTGTCCCCCACCGGAACGAACTCCCGCCATGAGACGACGCCGATGATGGACAGATTGATGCCGATATAAATCGCCGCCACCGCCAGCACGCTCAGAAAAATCGACCGGGCGATGGTCCGCCCGGGATCGCGCACTTCCCCGCCGATGTAGCAAACATCATAATAGCCCAGGTAATCATAAAGCCCCACCCGCGTCGCCGCCCCAAGGCCAAAAAGAAACCCCACCGAAAAATTGAACGCGCCGGGCGGGAAATCCCACGCCACCTTCCCGTCGAATTTCAGCAAGCCGGTGAAGATCACCGCCGCCACGGTGATCAACGTCCCCACCCAAAGGGTCACCGTGATTTTCCCAATCGACCCGATTTTCCGGTAAAGCAAGAAAAGGCAGACGCCGCCGATGATGATGGGAACGACTTTCGGCGGCAGGCCCGGCGCCACGTAACCCAGGTACTCCTGCATGCCGATGAAACCCGACGCGATCTCCAGCGGGCCGCTCAGGATGAATTGCCAGATGAAAAGGAAGGCCATGGCCCGACCCCATTTGGCTCCAAAACCCTCGCGCAGATACAGGTAGCTCCCGCCGGACCCTGGCATCGCCGAGGCGAGTTCCGCCCAGACCATCCCATCGACCATCGCCAGCACGAGCGCCACCAACCAGCCGAGCATCGCCTGCGGGCCGCCGGGGCCAATCGACGACATCAGCGCCGGAATCGTGATGAACGGACCCACGCCAATCATGTTGGTCATGTTCAGCGCGGTGGCTTGCAGGGGACCAAATCGGCGCTCCAGTTGCATGCAGGCGGAGCGTGCCAAAGCGGCTCCGGAAAATCACACCAAATCAAATCTGAATCCGACGCCCGGTGGCCCCGTCAGTTTGTCCGGGCTGGCTTTGTTTGCCTTCCCCACGGTCGGCGATTAAGGTGCAGGCGCTTTTTTTGATCATGCGAATACTGTTGTTTTCATTGTTGCTCACGGCCTCGCCCTCCTGGGCCCAACGGGGCGACCGCCCCGGCGAAGTCCAAGTCCCCCCGCTCAAGGAAAATCAAATCCCACCCGCCCCCATCCTCTCGGCCGCCGAGTCGCTCAAAACAATCAATATGCCCCCCGGCATACGCATCGAAGCCGGTGCGGCCCAGCCCGTGATCGAGGCGCCCGGATCGGTGCCGCCGTCGTGTCGGTCCAGCGCTGCGACATCACGAAGACGCGCAGCAGGCGGCTGGTGTCCCAGGCGCGCGCGTCCGCCTGCAGCAGCCACAGCGTGCGCAGCAGCAGGCC
>CAZSXX010000465.1:0-3386 GCA_964611245.1 uncultured Verrucomicrobiota bacterium
AGCATCTCCGACGACCCCAACCGCAGGGCCATCGGCGGCATCAGCAGCGGCGGCATTTGCGCCTTCACCGTCGCCTGGGAACGTCCAGACCAATTCCGCAAGGTTCTCAGCCATGTCGGGAGTTTCACCAACATTCGTGGCGGCCACAAATACCCGGAAATGATCCGCGCCGCGGACCCCAAGCCGATCCGCGTTTACCTGCAGGACGGGGCCAACGACAACCGCAGCAAACGGCCCGGCTGGAACTGGGTTGAGGCCAATGCGCTCATGCACGCGGCGCTCGAATTCAAGGATTACGACCACAAGTATGTCTTCGGCGAGGGAGGCCACAACGGCAACCACGGCGGCGTTGTCCTTCCGGATGCCCTGCGCTGGCTCTGGCGGGACCACCAAAATTAAAAAAGTCGACCGCCGCAGTCCCGCCGGGGAATTGCACACGCATTTCAGCGCCCGTCCAGCGGCCATTTGGGGGCGGCGCGGGGCGTCTCCGGCAATTCCATCACGGATCTCAGTTCGCGGCTGGCCCGGATGGCGCCGCCCGTCGCCAAATAAAACCATCCTTCCGTGACGCCGGCGTCGATGTTCTCCTTCGCCTCCCAGTCCGCATTGGACGCCGTGAACCGCGCCTTCAAAATTGGTTGCCACTCCCCGCCGCGCGGCCGCACCCATCCATTCCCAAAGCGCGCCCGCCTCAAATCCATGACGCTCTTGGTGTCCCGGCGAAAATCCTCGACGAAGGCGTACAGGCCACGCAGTCCCTCGTTTTTTGTTCTCACCCGGAATGTCGCCAGCTTCTTCCATTCGCCCCCCGTCGCGCCCTGGATGAATGCGGTGTAGGAGGTCTTTCGCACCTCGTTCGTGGCGGTTTCCGCGAGGATCGCGAATCGGTTTGTTTCTCCGATCTTCCAGTCAAAATCAACCATGCACTGCCCGCCCGTGCCTTCGCCGCCGAACCGTTTGATCCGGGTGCCCGTTCCCTCAAAAAGCAACTCGACCCGGTCCTCTGTCTTCACGGCGCTGGGATCGTCTCCCACGGTGGGGTCCCAAACCGAAAAGATGGCCACCTTCTTGTCGCCTTTCAGTTGCTGTATCCCGAAATAGCCCGTGTCCCAGCCGCAGACCATGAAGTAGCTGCCATCGGTGGATTTCTCCACCACGCATTCGTTGTGGAACGCCTCGCCCGCCAAGCCTGAGTATCCAAGGTGGACCGAACGGGCGGCCCGCGGTTCAGCCGCCGCCATGCCTGCGGCGGCCGCCCAAGCGACGAGGCCGGCCAACCAACTCCAATGTGCGCGTCTCATTTTGGGGCTCCAGAAAAAGTTTGTAAGGTCCGCGTTCCGCCCGCATCTAACATCAGCAACGGTGAATCAGCCAGACCAACATGAAGTTTTCCAGCAATGGGTCGCCGCGCACAGCGCGATTCTCCACCGGGTCGCCAATGGTTTCGCCGCCGCCGAGGACCGGTCGGACCTGATGCAGGAGCTTCTCCTCGCCATTTGGAAGGCGATCCCCGCATTTCGCGGGGATTCGCAGCCGTCCACGTTCATCTACCGTGTCTCCCACAACGCGGCCCTCACCTGGAAACGGACGCGACAAACATACCAGAGGAAAGTGGACCGCTTGGAATCGTTCGCCCCCCCGGAGTCCGAGCCGACCACAACGGACGAACGTGGACTCCTCGAATTCCTTTACACAGAGATTCGTCGGCTGTCCCCGGTGGATCGCTCGATGATCCTCCTTTCCCTGGACGGCATCAGCTACCGCGAAATGGCGAGAATCCATGGCCTCACGGAATCCAATGTTGGCGCCCGCCTGACGCGCCTGAAACAAAAACTTTCCAAATCCATGAAAGGACATTCCCATGAGTTACGATGACATCGAAAATCTTTGGCGTTCGCCGGAGAACAACCCAACGCCTTCCGAGATGGAGAGGCAGCGTGCCGAATTCGTGTCCAGACTGCGGCGGGAGTACCTCGGATTCAAACTGCGCATGGCGTTGATTTTTGGGGGCCTTTCATGGATCACCGGCAAGCTCATCCATCGCATCGCCACCCAGGGCCCCCTGCAACTGCCGCGGGAAAAATCCATCGACCTGGCCAGCGAATGGGCGTTGATCCCGTTCCTGGCGCTTCCATGGGTTGCGGCGATTCTCTTCGTCCGCCTTCACCTCAAGCACCGGCGCAG
Organism: uncultured Verrucomicrobiota bacterium; assembly: GCA_964611245.1. Taxonomy (GTDB): domain Bacteria; phylum Verrucomicrobiota; class Verrucomicrobiia; order Limisphaerales; family SXQI01; genus CAZSXX01. The sequence continues at coordinate 2,185 of CAZSXX010000465.1, forward strand.
CCATCCGGATTTCGACCAATCCATCCCGGCCACGATCCGGGCCATGGTTGACTCCACCCGCCTGGCCATCAAACGCCTCCGCATAATGGTCGGTTTGAGTGTCCTTGGCGTGCCCATCCTGGCGTTCTGCATCATCCAGATCCACCACGCCGGAAAAATCCACCCAAATGAACTAACCTCGGTGGCTGCGCTTTTTTCCGCGATCTTCGTGATCACATTCGGCTGTTTTGCGATCGGGTATTTTCGAGACCTACTCCCGCGCAAGCGGAGGCTGGAGGAGCTCATGGCCTCGTACATCTAAAAGGATTGGATCGGTCGCGTCGGAAATTGCGGGGTCTTGGGGGCGGGCCTGCGGCGCCAGCAATCCTCAGTCCATGCCTGCGGCCCGGCACCCATTTGCGCCGATGCCAAAAACAGGGCAGGTTTGCGCGAGAAATGTTGAGTTCGGGCGGCTGGATTTTCGTCAACTATTTATCATGACTTTGTTCCATGTCCTTTGTGCTGCGGTGTCGCTGGTGGCGGCCTCGGCGGCTGATTTTCAGGGGGCGACGCACATGATGCCGTTCGATGAGGACACGATCGGCTACAGCAAGACGCCGGCGACGGGCCGCATTGCGCGCCTTCAGGAGTCTCTTCGGGATGGGAACGTAGTATTGAGGCATGATCCGGAATTTGGCTACCTCCCCTCCGTGCTGGAGGCGCTCGGGGTTTCGGTCGAGTCTCAATTGCTTGTCTTTTCCAAAACGTCGTTCCAGCGCGAGCGCATCAATCCCGAGAACCCCCGGGCCTTGTTTTTCAACGACGAGGTTTACGTGGGCTACATCCCCGGCTCGCCGATGCTGGAGTTTTCCGAGGCCGATCCGAAACTCGGCGCCGTTTTTTACACCCTCGACCAGGCCCAGGTGGAGCGGCCGAAATTCAACCGGAATGACCAGTGCCTGGAATGCCACGCCTCCTCGAAAAGCATGGGCGTGCCGGGCCACTTGCTCCGCTCGATGGAGGTGGATGACAGCGGGGTGGTGGACCTTTCCACGAGCGCCTCCGTGAACCATCGCACGCCGCTTGCGGAGCGTTGGGGCGGTTGGTATGTCACCGGAAGCCATGGAAAACAAACCCACCGCGGTAATTTGATCGGAAAGGCGGCGTTCGAGCGGCAGGAAAAAGAACCAAATTATCTGGGAAACCTCTCAGACTTGAGTCAG
>CAZSXX010000466.1:0-3376 GCA_964611245.1 uncultured Verrucomicrobiota bacterium
GAGGACGGCAATGACGGCTACATTCCGGACCTCGCCAAGGTCACCGCCGCCGCCCGCCACCAACTCGGCCTGGTCAACGACATCCTCGATCTCTCGAAAATCGAGGCGGGCAAAATGGCGCTCTTCATCGAGGAATTCGATCTGGCGAACCTGCTCGCGGAGATCGCGGGGACGGTCCAGCCGCTGGTCGCGAAGCGCAACAACCGCCTGCGCGTCGACTGCGCCCCGGGCCTTGGCCCCATGCGCGCCGACCAAACAAAATTGCGCCAGACCCTCTTCAACCTCCTCGCCAATGCGGCCAAGTTCAGCGCCGACGCCGAAATTCTATTGGTCGCCCGCGCGGCCGTCGTCGATGGCCGCGAGACGGTCCGCCTCGAAATCCGCGACCACGGCATCGGCATGACGGAGGAGCAGGTCGGCAAGCTCTTCCAGGCCTTCATGCAGGCGGAGACGACGACCTCCAAAAAGTACGGCGGCACCGGCCTCGGGCTCGCCCTCAGCCGCCGCTTCTGCGAATTGATGGGCGGCTCCCTCACGGTGGAGTCCACCTATGGCGTCGGCTCAACCTTCACCGTGACTGTCCCGAGGACCATGGATGCCCAGCCATGACGTCGTTTCCCATTCACGAAGCCAATCCGCCCCCTCCGCCGTTGCCAAACGCCGCCCACCCCGTATCATTCCCCCGCATGAATTGGTTTTGTTCACTCGCGGCGGCCTGTGCGCTCGCCGCTGTTCCGCTGGCCCACGCCGGCCCCGATGAGGATTATATCTCCATCTTCCAGTTGATCGAGGACGCCGACCAATCCTTGGCCAACAACAACACCACCGTGGCCCGCAACAAGTTCGCCGCCGCCCAGGATCTCCTCCGCAAATTCAAGGCCACTTACCCAATTTGGAACGACAAGACCGTCGATTTCCGCCTCCAGTACGTCACTGAAAAATTGGAGAAGCTCGCCCCATCCACCCCGGCCGCCCCCGCCGCAGCTGCTCCTGCCAAGGCGCCCGCCGCCGATTCCGTGGCCCAGATGCGCCAGACCATCGCCGAACTCGAGGAGGACCGGAAGGTCCTGAACGCGAAGCTGCAGGAAGCCTTGGCCGCACAGCCCGCCGCCATCGACCCCCGCGAGCTGCAAAAGGCCGAAACCCAGATCAACGCCCTCCAAAAGGAAAAGGAACTGCTCCGCGTCGCCCTTGAGCAGGAGCAGGCCAAAACCGCCAAGGCCTCCGACAAGTCCGGCCTCGACTTGGCCCAGCAGGAAATCGCCACCCTCCGCGGCCAACTCGCCGCCGGCGCGGCCCCCATCGCCGCCACCGAGCGCGAACTGGCCGCCGCCCGCGTCACCGCCGCCGCCAACTCCGCCACCATCGCCGCCCTCCAGGCCGAACTGAAATCCGTCAAGGAGGAGCGCGCCTCCCTCGTCGCCAAGGCCAAGCCCGCCGAAACCGCCAAGCCGAAGGCGGCCGGCAAAAAAGCCGACGAACAAACCATGGAGCTGGCCACCCTCCGCGCCCGCGTCGCCGCCCTCGAAGCCAGGAAATCCCCGTTCACCCCCGAGGAGCAGGCCCTCCTCAAACCCGGCCCCGCCACCCTCAGGCCGGCCCCGGCCAGATCCGAGGCGAAGCGCAAGGAGCTGCCCCCCGGCGCCGGCTTCATCCTCAACGAGGCCCAGCGCGCCTTCGTCGCCGGCCAGTTCGACAAGGCCGAGGCCAAATACCAGGAAATCCTCAAGATGGACGAGAACAACGTCCACTCCCTCGGCAACCTCGGCCTCATCCAAATGGAGCTGGGCCGCCTCGCCGACGCCGAAGCCACCCTCGCCCGCGCCCTCGCCCTCGATTCCGAGGACGGCCTGGCCCTCTCCAACATGGGCATCCTCCGCTTCCGCCAGGACAAGTTCGACGAGGCCGTCGACCTCCTCAGCCGCGCCGCCGAGATCGAGCCGAAAAATCCGGTCACGCAAAATTACCTCGGCATCAGCCTCGCCGCCAAGGGCCTCCGGGCCCCCGCCGAGGCCGCCCTCCGCAAATCGATCGAGCTCCAGCCCGGCTACGGCGCCGCGCACCACAATCTCGCCGTCATCTACGTCCACCAGGAGCCCCCTTACCTCGAGCTCGCCCGCTATCACTACAAAAAAGCCGTCGACTCCGGCTACGCCGAAAATCCGGAGCTCGAGAAAGCCCTGAAAAAAACCGCCCCGGCCAAGCCCTAGCCGACCCCCCTTTTTCGCGGCGGTCCGGCGACATCAGGCTTGTTTTTTGCCCCTGTCTTTGTCAGGGTTTGCCCCGAGCCGCATGAAGACCGTCCTCCTCATCGACGACGACCATGCCTTTCGGCAGATGCTTGCGGATCTGCTCAAGGGCAACGGCTGGCAGGTTTTCGAGGCGGAGGACGGCGAGGTCGGCCTCAACATCGCCCTCCAAAAACGCCCCGATGTCGTCGTCTGCGACCTCCTCATGCCCCGCTGCAACGGCTTCCAATTCTGCCGCGCCATCAAGTCCCAAAAAGCCTTCCTCCCCAACGTCCGCGTCGTCGTCAGCTCCGGCAGCAACTATGCCTCGGACCGCACCAACGCCCTCGAGTCCGGCGCCGACGAATACATCACCAAGCCGATCCAGCCCAGCGACCTCTTCGCCGTCCTGGAGCGCGTCACTCTCCGCGCCAAAAACAACGGCCCGGACGCCGGACCCTCGACCGATTCCTGGCTCGGCGCGCGCCTCCGTTTTTGGGGCGTCCGCGGCTCCATCCCGACCCCCGGCCCAAGCACCACGCTCTTCGGCGGCAACACCTCCTGCGTGGAACTCCGCGCCGATGGCGAGTTGATCGTCCTCGACGCCGGCTCCGGCATCCGCCCCCTCGGCGTCAGCCTCCGCAAGGAATTCCAGGGCAAGCCCATCAACCTGAGCCTCCTCATTTCCCACACCCACTGGGACCACATCCAGGGCTTCCCCTTTTTCGTCCCCGCCTACAATCCCCGCAACCAGGTCCGCATCCTCGCCTTCGAGGGGGCCCGCAAAGGCCTTGAGGCCACCCTCGCCAGCCAGATGGAGAGCCCATACTTCCCCATCAGCATGCAGCAGATGCCCGGCAACCTGTATGTCCAGGAGCTCAAGGACATGGATTTCACCGTCGGCAAGGTCCGCATCAGGGCCTCCTTCATGAACCACCCCGGCATCTGCGTCGGCTTCCGCATCGAGACCAGCGGCGGCTCCATCGCCTACCTGCCCGACAACGAATTGTTCCGCCGCCTCCGCACCACTGTCAGCGGCGGCGAACTCGACACCTCCTTCGCCGAGCGCCAGGACCAGAAGCTCATCGAGTTCATCAAGGACGTGGACATCGCCATCATGGATTCGCAGTACGACGCCGAGGAATATC
>CAZSXX010000467.1:0-3371 GCA_964611245.1 uncultured Verrucomicrobiota bacterium
CGGGGGAGCTGGTGGCATAGCGGAGGTAAATCGTGTCGCTCAGGAAATCGTTGTTGAGCTGTTTCCACAGGGTTTTTCCCGTCTCGGCGTCAAAACAGGTGACGCCCTCCTGCAAATCCGCCCCCTCGCCCAAATAACCCATGATGTAGAGCTTGCCGTTGGCGATGACTGGTGTGGACTGGCCGGGGAACGGCGCCGTCCAGAGCGGCTTGGTTGGGTCGACCGTGTCCGGCAGGCCGGTTTCGGTGGACACGCCGTTTTGTTGCGGGCCGCGCCAGCCAAGCCAGCCGTCGACGGCCGCATTATTGGACAATCCAGCCAGCGCAAACGCGCCGGCCACAAACAGCGACGAAGTGATTTTCATATGACCAAAATTACCGGGCTCCCCGGGCAGCCTCATGGAATCGGACTGGACCAAATAGTACTTACACGTATGATTTTGGCAACCAGCATTTATTGACTGATGCCAAGCGCAGAAAATTCAGGCGGCCAGCCGCTGCCGATCGATTCCCCGGAACGCCGCCGCCTGCCGCCGTTGTTGCGGCGCGCCTGGTTCAGCTTGAACCAAGCCTTCCGGCGGCGGATCACACATTTGGAAATCACCCCGGACCAGTTCACCGTGCTGCGCATCCTCAGCGAAGGCGATCCCAAGGGCCTTTCGCAGCGGCAATTGGCGGAAATGATGTCCAGCGACCCCAACACCGTCGCGTCCCTGGTCGACCGCATGGAAACAAACGGCATGGTCCGGAAATCCGCGCACGAAACGGACCGCCGTGCGAACCGTGTGCAAATGTTGGCCAACGGAAGGCGGGTTTACCAGTCCGCCCGCACCGTCGCCATCGCGCTGCAAGAGGAGGTCCTCGCGGTGATCCCCGAGGCGAACCGCGACGCGTTTTTGGCCGAATTGGCCACGGTGGCGGACGCCTGCCGCATGGCGGCCGACCTTTCCATCCGGCAGGATTAGGCTCCCCTTCCAACAATCCCCGAGCAACCGAACCGGTTTGAGCCCCATAGCCTCCCTCGCGCAGGCACGGTTAGTCTGCAATCAGGAGGGATGGGGAACCGTTCCAAGAAAAGAGGAAACAATTGAACGAGGAAACTATGAAACGAGAAGAAAATCGCACGGTGGAAAAGGCCAAAAAAACGGACGCCAACCGCGATCCGATCACAGGCGCGCCCGGCTCCCACCCAGTGGGGACTGGCGTCGGAGCTGGAGCGGCGGGAGCGGCTGGAGCCGCCATCGGCATGGCCGCCGGCGGCCCGGTGGGAGGCGCAGTGGGCGCAGTCATTGGCGCGGTGGCGGGCGGCTTGGCCGGGAAAGGAGCGGCCGAAGCCGTGAACCCGACGGCCGAGGCATCCTATTGGCGGGAAAATTACACCAGCCAGCCATGGGTCGACCGCAACAGCCGCTACGAAGATTACGAGCCCGCTTTCCGGACCGGCTGGGAAGGCTATTCCAAGTATGCGGGCACTGGAAAGACCTACGACGAATTGGAGCCTGAACTGCGTTCCCAGTACGAACGCTCCGCGGCCGGCCGTTCCAAGCTCGAATGGGAAAAGGCCAAGTCCGCCACCCGCGCCGCTTGGCACAGGGTTGAACGGAGCATCCCCGGAGACGCGGACAACGACGGACGATAATCCAACCCTTTGGCCGGTTGCTGCATCGAGGGTCCGCCCCAGGCGACCCCCAAAACAAAAAAGGCAGCCGTGAGGCTGCCTTTTTCGTCGCCAAAGAAATGGTCACTGCCGATCGCGGTAACCGCCTCCTCCCCCTCCGGCGCCGTAACGCCGGTCGCCCCCTCCGCCGGGGCCCCGGTTAGGCCGGGCTCCGGGGGGGCGCTCCTCCCGCGGGCGGGCTTCGTTGACGGTCAGGGGCCGCCCCTGAAAGTCCTTTTCATGAAACATGCTGATGGCTTTCTCGGCGTCGGCCGGTGAGGCCATTTCGACAAACGCGAAGCCCCTGGAGCGGCCCGTCGCCCGGTCCTGCATGATGTTCACCGAAAGGACGCCGCCGGCTTGGGAAAAAAGATCCTGCAGGTCGTTTTCGGTCGAGGTGTAGGTGAGGTTGCCAACAAATAACTTTGTTGCCATACGGTGTTGGTTGGTGCCCCAACATTGGCGCGCAGCCATGAACGTCCCCGACTTAGGTTTCAATCATCACCGCTGAACTCAGCACGAACTTGACGATCTCCGACTCACATCGGCGCAACAGGTTGGGATTAGCGAGTACTTAGCGGCTAAATCCGCGGGGTGACAAGCAAATTATTCGGGCTCAGGACCATTCGGGGCAGGGTCCTTGCCCGCAACGGGATGCGGAGAAATCAAGACCACGAACTCCCCTTTGAGCACGCGTTTTTTTGCGCTGGCGGCGACGTCGGACGCGGTCCCACGCCACATCTCCTCAAACTTCTTCGTCAGTTCGCGCCCCACCGCGATTTGCCGGTCCGGGACCAGTAAATTCAGTTCGCCTAAGAGTTTTTCTATTCGATACGGTGATTCGTAGAGGATGATCGTCCCTGGAACGGCGGCGAGCCGCTGGAGCTCCTTCAGCCGCTGGCCCGATTTGTGGGGGAGAAAGCCGCCAAAATGGAACTCATCGGTCGGAAGACCGCTGGCCGCCAGAGCGACGACGGCCGCGCACGCGCCGGGGATGGCTTCCACGCGGAAGCCCGCCGCGATGGCGGCTTTGACCACCCGCTCGCCCGGATCGCTGATGCCCGGTGTCCCGGCATCGGTGACCAAGGCCACCTTTTCCCCCCGCCCGAGCCGCCCGATGATTTCCTCGCTCCTGCGGGATTCATTGAACCTGAAATAACTGATCATCGGCTTGGCGATTTCGAAGTGCCGCAGGAGTTGCCCGGTGTGGCGAGTGTCCTCGGCGGCGACGATGTCGCATTCCCTCAGCACGCGCAGCGCGCGCAGCGTGATGTCCTCAAGGTTGCCAATCGGCGTGGCCACGAGGTAAAGCGTGGCCGCGGTCAACGGCGGCGGTCCATTCCCGGTTCCCATGGCGTTGAGCGTAGCAAAAGGCCCGCCCGCCGCGAGCCCGGTTCTGCTAGGGCAGCGCCTGGACCTTGAAAAACCGGGCCTGGGCCGCGTTCAACGGAGACCGGAACGTCGTGGTGGCGCCCGCCGCAGTGAGATCTCCCACCGCCTGCCACAGCCCCGAATCGATCGTGTCGCGGATGAAGACGCGGTATTGAACCCCACTGCGTGAGTCCCATTGCATGACCAGCTCGCCGCCGGTGGAAATCGAGGCCGTAAGATTGATCGGCGGCGGTGGCGGCGGTCCGTAAATCGAGGTCCGCGAAACAATTCCGCTGCCCGAGAGGCGCACCGTCAAGTAGATGTAGCTCTCGTTCGGCACGATC
>CAZSXX010000468.1:0-267 GCA_964611245.1 uncultured Verrucomicrobiota bacterium
ACGGTGCCGAGGATCATGCCCAGAGGCCAAGAGGCGTGGAGAATGTTGAGGTAATGGGCGCGGTTGGTGGGATAGATGGTGGCGACCAAGGGGTTGGCGACCGCCTCGAGCGTGCCGTTGGCCAACGCGAAGATGAACATGGCCCAATAGAGGACGTTGTAGGCGTTGGACGGCGTGGCGGCGAAGGTGACGACGCCGGAGAGGACGTGGAAAAGGAAGGCGGCGATGACGAGCTTGCCGTAGCCAATTTTGTCGGCGATGACGCCG
>CAZSXX010000468.1:277-3358 GCA_964611245.1 uncultured Verrucomicrobiota bacterium
CCAGTACACCTGGTTCATCGGCATCGACTTGTTCGCCGCGAACGTGATCACGGCCGAGAGCACATGGAGCGCGAACGCCGCGAACACCAATTTGCCGTAGCCGATTTTGTCGGCGATGACGCCGCCGATGATGATGCCGAAGCAAAAACCGGTGAAGCCCTGGCCGCTGATGGCGCCGAGCTGGGTGGCGGTGAACCCGTATTCGGCGCCCCAGTTGTCGAGGATGCCGTTGCGGATGGCGAAGCCGACGCCGGCCGCCAAAATGGCCATGAAGCCGGCCCAGAGCAGGCGGCTTGCGTTTGGCACTATACCTTCAGTTTTTGCTGACATAGTTCAATGGGGGATTCGATGATTGGGTGCGTTATAAAGTAAAGGCGGGGAGTTTGACAATCTTTCCGCCCTGGAGGGCGCTTTCATGGGAGCAAAGGCCGACGCAGGTCCAGTTGGCGCTTTGGCGGGCGTTGGGAAAGGGGTCGCGCTTCTCGGCCAGGGCCATGATGAATTCGTTGGCGAGGTGCGGGTGGGAGCCGCCGTGGCCGGCGCCCTGGGTGAAGCTGAGGTGGGTTTTCTTGCCTTCGTCATAGACGCCCTTGGTGGTGAAGCGCCGGATTTCCTTGGGCAGGCGTTTGGCGTAGTCGGGGGCCTTGACGGTCTTGGGAATTTTGGGCTCCGGCATTTTGGCGCGGTGCATGACGAGCGGCTCGTGCTCGATCAGCGGCCATTCGACGGAGGCTTTGGATCCGTAAACGTCGATGCTTTCGCGGTACTGGCGGGCGACATCAAAGAGGGAACGGATGACGCGGGCGGAGACGTCGGAATCCTTGAACTTGATGTGGGTGGACTCGACGGCGAAGGGGGAATTGTACTTCTCGACAAGCTCGGGGCGGATGGTGCCGGAGCCGAAGCAACTGACGTATTCGGCGGTGAGGCCAGCGAGGGCGCAGACGGGGCCGACACAATGGGTGGCGTACCACATGGGGGGCAGGCCGGGCCAGTAATTGGGCCATCCGTCCATGTCCTGCTGATGGCTGGCCTGGAGGAACTGGAGCTTGCCGAGCTTGCCCTGGTCGTAGAGCTCCTTCATGTAAAGGTACTCGCGGGCATAGACGACGGTCTCCATCATCATGTATTTGAGGCCGGTCTTCTTGACGAGATCGACGATTTTCCTGCAGTCCTCGACGCTGGTGGCCATGGGGACGGTGCAGGCGACATGCTTGCCGGCCTTGAGGGCGGCGATGGATTGCCAGCCGTGGTCCGGGATGGGGGAGTTGATGTGGATGGCGTCCACATTGGGGTCTTTGAGGAGGTCCTCGAAATTGGAGTAGCGCTTCTCGATTTCGAAGGCGTCGCCAATGGCGTCCAGCTTGGACTGGGTGCGCTGGCAGATGGCGTACATGTTGGCGAGCGGATGGCGCTGGTAAATGGGAATGAATTCGGCGCCAAAACCCAGGCCGACAATCGCGATGTTAATCTTCCCCTGGCTCATGGTAATAATTGGCTAAATAGCACGGGCCTTTCGAGGCGCCCGGCGTTGGTTCAATTCGGCAATGCGCGCAATAGACCAAAGGGGCGCAATTGGTGTCAACTGAAATTCGGGCGGCCGGACGGCGGGCGGGCCGGGTTTCCCTGAGAGCGGCGCGGGGAAGGCGGTTGGCCCGATTTCCAGCCCGGCGCCTTATGGATGAAACGCGGACCCGGGGCAGAATGGGGGGGTTGAATATGACTCGCCTCCTCCTTTTCGGTTTCCTGGCCGCCGCCATCGTGGGTGGACGCTGCGCCGCCCCCGTTGAATGGGAATGGATTTCGCCCCAGCCACACCGGCAGGATTGGAGAGGCGTGGCGCATGGGGCGCAGGGGTTTGTGGCGGTGACGGACGGACTGGGTGGTCGGGGGATTTACCGGTCGACGGATGGCCGCACCTGGAGCCAGGCGACGACGCCGAAGGGGGCCGTGCTGGCCACTGTCCGCCATTTGGGCGGGATGTATGTGGCCGTCGGCGCACGCGGGTCGATCCTGACCTCCAGCGATGGGAATGACTGGCAGGTTCGGAATCAGAATGCGCTGGGAGGGTGGCTTTACGACGTGGCGGAAGGAAACGGCAGGCAGGTGGCGGTGGGATACAACGGGGACTCCTACGTCTCAACGGATTTGAAGCAGTGGACGCCCGCGGGGGGATTTGGCGGCGGATTCTCGGTGTTGAATGTGCAGTTTGGCAACGGGGTGTTCCTCGCCATTGGGCAGGGGGGGCGGCTGTTCAGGTCGGTGGATGGGGCACAGTGGATCGAGCTGCCGTGGATCGCGGGGATGGCGCCGATCGACCTGTCGTCCTATGAGTCGGCACTGGCGTTTGCCAACGGGGTTTTTGTGTTCAGCGGCCCGGGCGGCGTCGCCGCGTCGAGCAACGGCGACGCCTGGAAGGTGACGAAGGAATGGTCGTTCCGGCGCGTTGAGGCCACGGAGGGTGGTTTCCTGGGGGTCTCGGCGACCGGGGTGGCGAGCTCGAAGGATGGGCTGGCATGGAGGATGGCTTTGGAAATACCCGAGGGCGCCGGAACGCCACCGCTGTCCGCCGCGACGAAAGCGGGCGGGACCTGGGTGGCGCTGGGGGAAGCCGGAACGCTTTTCGTCTCCAATGACGGGGCGAGCTGGGAGTGCCTGGTGAAGCCGGCATCTCCCTCGCGGGACCAACTGGCGTTTGGAGCGGGGATGTTTTTGAAGTTCGGGGAGGGGGACGGGACGAGCTGCTCCAAGGATGGCGGAGCGAGTTGGGAGAAGCATCCCGAGAGCCCCGCGCTGCGGGCTGCGGCGCATGGCAACGGCGTATGGGTTGGGATTGGATATGATGGGATGGGGGCGGTTTCGACGGACGGCGTCAAGTGGGAGGGAGTGGGGACACCGGCGCGAATGACGGGCCGCGTGATGTTCGCCAATGGCTTGTTTGTCGCGGAGACTGAAGTGGGCGCGGTTCTTGTGTCGTCAAATGGGATGGAATGGGACGTATCGGAAATCAGCGGGGCCCGCTCGGTGTCGCTCATCGGCAACTTGAATGGCCGATGGGTGGCGAGGATTGATGGCGGGCGG
>CAZSXX010000469.1:0-3351 GCA_964611245.1 uncultured Verrucomicrobiota bacterium
GTTGAACCGTCCTGTCAACGAGGGTTTCTCGGGCGGCGAAAAGAAGCGGAACGAGATCTTCCAGATGGCGGTGCTGGAACCAAAGCTGGCCATCCTGGATGAAACCGATTCCGGGCTGGACATCGACGCATTGAAGATCGTGGCGGCCGGTGTGAATAAATTGAAAACCCCGGAGACCGCGCAGTTGGTGATCACGCATTACCAGCGCCTTCTGGATTACATCATCCCGGATTTTGTGCATGTGCTGGTGGATGGGCGAATCATCAAGACAGGCGACAAGAGCCTGGCTTTGCAACTCGAGGAACGGGGCTACGACCACATTTTGGAGGAGCATGCCGCGCTCGCCTGAGGCCATGGCGGAATCGGCCATTTCCGCGGGGACGCCGGACCGGTGGCAGGCGTTCTATGAACATTTCGAGGGCCGCGTCCAGGCGGCCAGCCCGGCGTGGCTTGGGAACCTGCGCCGCGCGGGCAACGCGCATTTCGCGGAGTTGGGTTTTCCGACGACGGACGACGAGGAGTGGCGTTTCACCAACGTGAAACCCATCGTGGAACTGGAGCCAGCCTCCCCCCCGGCCGATGCGAAGGTGAGCTTGCGGGAAATCGCTCCATTCACTTACGGAAACCTGGTGGCGCAGCGGCTGGTGTTCGTGGACGGCCGGTATCGCCCGGAGCTGTCGTCGCACGGATCGAATGGCGAAGGAGTGAAGGCCATCAGCCTCGCGGACGCGGTCCACACTGAGGAAGAGACCCTGCGCCAGCACCTCGGCCGGTACGCCCGCTATGATGACAATGCGTTCGCGGCGCTGAACATCTCTATGCTTGAGGATGGTGCGCTGATTGCCATCGCGGCCGGACACGCCGCATTGGAGCCGATTTTCCTGCTCTTCATCAGCACGGGCCAAGTGAATGGGGCCGTGACCCATCCCCGCATCCTGGTTGTGGCGAACGAGCGGAGCGAAGCGAAAGTCATCGAGAAATACGTTTCGTTGGGGGACCAACCGCATTTCACCAATGCGGTCGTCGAGTTGGTGTTGGCGGAAAGCGCGCGGCTGGAGCACTGCAAAATCCAGGACGAGAGCCTGAACGCGTTCCACGTCGCGACGATCCAGGTGCATCAGGAGCGGAACAGCCATTTGCTGACTCATTCCATTTCGCTGGGGGCGGGCATCGCGCGCAACAATGTCATCCCTGTGCTGGACGCGGAGGGATGCGAGTGCACGATGAACGGGCTTTACCTGGGGCGGGAACGCCAGTTGGTGGACCATCACACCACCATCCACCACGCGAAACCCAACTGCAACAGCCACGAATTTTATCACGGAATTCTCGACGGAAAATCGCAGGGTGTCTTCAACGGGAAGATTTTTGTGCGCCCTGACGCGCAAAAAACCGACGCCAAACAAACCAACCGCAACCTGCTTCTCTCCGAGGAGGCGTCCATCAACACCAAGCCGCAGTTGGAAATTTTTGCGGACGACGTGAAATGCACGCACGGGGCCACGGTTGGGCAGTTGGAGGATGAGCATATTTTCTACCTGCGAACCCGTGGGATCGGATTGGAGAACGCGAGGCGGATGTTGGTGCACGCGTTCGCCAGCGACATCGTGAACCGGGTCTCAATTCCAGAGGTGCGCGACGAGTTGGACGACTTGTTCTACGAGCGCTTTGAGGGCGGCTCAGGCCGATGATTTTGACGCCGGAGCCTTCGGCGGCGATGTTGTTCCGGTTGCGGCGGCGTGATTGGCCGTAATGTTATGTTCGAAGATTTAAACGATTTGTACCAGCAGGTCATCATCGACCACAGCAAGCGGCCGCGCAATTTCCGCAAGATGGAGGGGGCCACGCGGGAGGCGCAGGGGAAGAATCCGCTTTGTGGGGACCAATTCACGGTTTACATGCTGGTGGAGGACGACGTCGTGAAGGATGTGAGCTTCCAGGGAAGCGGGTGCGCGATTTCGGTGGCCTCCGCATCCATGATGACCGAGGCGCTGAAGGGTAAATCGCGGGCCGAAGCGGAGCAACTCTTCGAGCATTTTCACGGCCTGATCACCGAGGGAAAACCAGTGGACGACGGGCTGGGCAAGCTTGGTGTCCTCGCGGGGGTGAACAAATTTCCGGCGCGGGTGAAATGCGCGATCCTTTCGTGGCACGCGGCGAACGCGGCGATGAAGGGAGACGCGGACGTCGTCTCGACGGAAAACCAGGAAGGTCAGAAACTTTGATATGCGTTACAGCGAACCGATTGAACTGAAAAGGGATTGCCCGGCGATCATGATTCCGGCGGGGACCCCGACGATTTTGCCGGCCGGGACCGAAGTGACCATCACCCAATCACTCGGCGGGACCTACACGGTCGTCGCCCAGGGGATCATGGCCCGCATCGCGGGCAAGGACGCGGACGCCCTGGGAATCGACGCCAGCAAGGAAGGCCAAAAAGAGGAATACTCGGGCGGGCCCGTCGACGAGAAGGCCATCTGGGACCAGATGAAAAATTGCTACGACCCGGAAATCCCGGTGAACGTGGTGGACTTGGGGTTGATTTACGATTGCAAGGTGACGCCGATCCCCGAGGGCGGGAACCGCGTGGACATCAAGATGACGTTGACGGCGCCGGGATGCGGGATGGGGCCGGCGATCGCGAACGACGTCGACCAACGGGTGCGCGATGTGCCCGGCGTTTCGGACGTCAATGTCGAGGTGGTCTGGGATCCGGTGTGGAACCAGAGCATGATGAGCGACGCGGCCCGGTTGCAACTGGGACTGATGTAAGCGCGCGATGGAGAAAGCCATTCCATTTTCCGCTTCGGAGATCGAAAAGATCCGGGGAGATTTTCCGATCCTCCACCAGGAGGTGCATGGGCAGCCGCTGGTTTACCTCGACAATGCGGCGACGTCGCAGAAACCGCAGGCGGTGATTGACGCGCTGGTGCATTACTACACGCGGGACAACGCGAATGTGCACCGCGGGATCCATGAGTTGAGCAACCGCGCCAGCGCGGCGTATGAAGCGACGCGGGCACGGTTGGCAAAATTCCTGAATGCACGGAGCCAGGACGAGATCGTTTTCACGACCGGAACCACGCAGGGGATCAACCTGGTGGCGCATAGCTGGGGACTGAACCACATCAAGGCGGGCGACCGGATTTTGCTCACGGAGATGGAGCACCACAGCAACATTGTGCCGTGGCAGCTTTTGGCGGAGCGCGTGGGGGCGAAGCTGGCGTATGTGCCGGTGACGGGGGACGACGGGCTGTTGGATTTGGCCGGGCTGGATGAATTGCTGGCGCCGCCGACGAAATTGTTCTCCATGACGCATATTTCGAACTCGCTGGGGACGGTCAACCCGGT
>CAZSXX010000470.1:0-3342 GCA_964611245.1 uncultured Verrucomicrobiota bacterium
GACGATGTCCAGGGGCGGGTGGAAGCGGTGATCGCGGGTTTTTCGCGCGGCGGTTTCGGAGGGATCCTCGTCGGTGACCCAGCCGGTGTCGACGCTGTTCATGTGGATGCCGTCGGCGTGGTAATCGGCGGCGGAGGTGCGGGTCATCATGTTGAGGGCCGCCTTGGCCATGTTGGTGTGGGGATGGCGGGTGGTCTTGAATTTGCGGTAGAATTGCCACTCGACGGCGGAGACGTTGACGATGTGCTTGTCGCGGGTGGGAGTGCGGAGGAAAAGGGGCTTCAAGCGGGCATTGAGAAGGAAGGGGGCGACGGCGTTGACCAGGTGGACTTCGAGCAGTTCGACGGAGGGGACTTCGGCGAGCGTCAAGCGCCAGGAGTTCCGTTCGCGGAGGTCGATTTGCTGTAGGTCCTGGTCGAGCCGGCCTTCGGGAAAAAGGCCGCCTTGGGCCTGGAGTTCATCGGGCAGGAGGGGAATTTGCGAGAGCGCGGCGGCGTGGGTCAGGCCGGCAAGTTCGGCGGGCGGATTTTGAGAGGGGAGGGAGGAATCGGCCTCGGGGAGCATGTGGTAGCCGCGCAAGCCTTCGTAGGCGCCAAGGAGGGCGCGCGCGGCTTCGGGGAGCTTTTGGAGGGGGCCCGTTTCCTGGTCCATCATGTGGCGGTAAAAATCGGGCGGGCGGCGGACGGTTTGGCAGGCGTTGTTGACGATGAAATCGAGGCGGTCGCGGGTGGCGATGAGGTGGCGGCAAAACGCTTCGACGGAGGGGGTGTGGCGGAGATCCAGGCCGAAGATTTCGAGGCGGTCCTTCCATTGCGCGAAGTCGGGCTCGGCGGCGTAGCGGGCGGCGGAGTCGCGGGGGAAGCGGGTGGTGACGATCAGTTGGCATCCGGCGCGCAGCAATTTGATGCCGGCTTGGTAGCCGATCTTGACCCGGCCGCCGGTGAGCAGGGCGACCCTTCCGCGAAGGTCGGCGGATTCGGCGCGTTTGCGAAAATTAAGGTCGGCGCACGATGGGCAGAGTTGGTCGTAGAAATGATGGATTTGGGAATAATCCTTTTTGCAGATGTAACAATTCTGCGGCTCGATCACATCACGGAAATCGGGGTCGGTGGCCTCGGTCTGGGAATCGCTGGCGGGCGGGAGGGAGTTTGGGGTGGTGAACACGGGTTTGCGGCGCAGTTCGCGGATGCCGGTTTCCTGGAGGACCTCCTGGTCGCGGTCCCGTTGTTCGGCCTTGCGCTGGCGGACGGTCGCCTTGGTGAGGCGGCGGCGTTCGCGGACATCGGGGCAGAAAATTTCGCCGGCGGCCTGGATGAGGCGGACGCGGTCCTCCTTGGCCATGCCGGCGAGGAGTGAGCGGTCGGCGGCGACGGCTTGGAGGATATCCGCGGCCTCGTGGAGGCGGGCGGGCAAATCCTTGGATTTATCGTTTTGACCGTTTGTTTTGATCGGGCCAGAACGTAGCCCGGCGCGTCCCGCCGTCAAATCAAGTTTTTCATGGGGAGCGTGAGAAAAGTGGAGTGGGCCAAAAATGGGCGATCGAATAGGGTTGGGGATGATTTGGCGATATCTGCGAGATTTGAACCGGGGGCGGCTGATCCTCTGGTGCTACCTCGTTTGGTACCTGGTGGTCCTGGCCCGGTATTTTGACGCCAGCCCGCAGCTTTGGCTGACGTCGCTGGGGTTGAGCGGGATCATCGGAGCGGCGCTTTATTTGAGCGCGACGGCGGGGGCGAGCAAGGCGCGGCTGGATCGGTGGACGGTGTTCCGGCTGTTCCTGATGCCGTTTTGCGTGTCGAGTTTCGCGGCCTTGGTCAAAGGCCGGGATTTCATTTTGGTTTTTTCGCCCCACGCGAAGGAGAACCTGCTGGCGGCGGGGCTTTGCGCGGCGCTGTGCGGGGTGGTGTGGGTGGTGAAGCGGATGAATCGAATGGCCTGACCGGCTTGCGCCAGAGTTCGCCGGCGTGGTTCCATTCGGCCAACAGCTCGCGGAAACGCTGGACGGGCGGCGGGTCCTGGTCCTCCTGCCAGACGAGCACAAGGGGCACTGTCTGCGCGGGGGTGAGGGGAACGAACCGGAGCAGGGGGCTGCACGCGCCAACCAGTTCGGTCACGACGCCGATCCCGGCGCCCGCCTCGACGTAGGTCATCACGGTTCCGATCACGCTTGGGGTTTGGGAGAGGCGGGGGAGGACGCCGGCGCGGCGGCACCCGGCGATGACGGCGTCGTGGAGGCCCATGCCTTCGCGGCGGGCGAGGACGATGAGGGGTTGGCTGGCCAGCTCTTTCCATGGCACGCGGCGCCTCGCGGCGAAGGGATGGCCCACTGGGACGACGACGCCGAGCGCCTCGGCCCGGAGGAGGGAGGTCTGAAGGCCGCTGGATTCAAAGCCGACGACGGGGCGGGTGATGGCGGCGGCGAGGCGGCCCTTGGCGACCATTTCCCAGACGCGCTCGGGAGTGCGCTCCTCGAGGTGAATGGTGACGAGGGGATAACGCCGCTGGTATTCGGCAAGGAGGCGCCCGAGGAATGGGGCGGTGGGCGGGCCGATGTAGCCGAGGCGAAGTTCGCCCTCCTCGCCGGCGGCGGTGCGGCGGACGCGGCGGATGGATTCGTCCCATTGCTGGAAGAGGAGGGCGGATTCGTGGAGAAGGACCGAGCCGGCCGGGGTGAGGCGGACGTGGTGGCGGCTGCGCTCGAGGACTTCGGCGCCGAGGGCGGCCTCGAGCTGCTTGACGGCGCGGCTGAGGGCGGGCTGGGCGACGCGGAGGCGGCGGGCCGCGCGGGAGAAACTGAGATCCTCCGCGACGGCGCGGAAATATTGCAGGTGCCTGAGTTCCACGGCGATGGTGATATCACCATGGCATAACGCTAATAGCGAGGGATTATTTCCGTTACCAACGAATTTTGGTATGGTGTGGGCAGGAAATGAATTGGGTGAACTGGAAGTGGGCCGTGTTGACGCTGTCCGCCGCGCTGGCGGCGGGCTGCGGGCGGGGCGCGCCGGAGGGGCCGGCGGACAGCGGGAAGGTGCGCATCGGGTACATCGGGCTGACGTGCGAGGCGCCGATTTTTGCGGCGGTGGAGATGGGCTTTTTCAAGGAGGAAGGGCTGGAGGCGAGCCTGGTGAAGTGCGATTGGTCGAACTACAAGGACGTGCTGGCGCTGGGGGGCTTTGACGTCACGCACCATCTGGTGATGTATTTCCTGAAGCCGATCGAGCAGGGGTTGGACGTGAAATTCACGGGGGGAATACACCGCGGGTGCCTGCGGGTGCAGGCTTCGGCGAAGGGGAACATCCGGAGCGTGAAGGATTTGAAGGGGAAGCGGATTGGCGTGCC
>CAZSXX010000471.1:0-3341 GCA_964611245.1 uncultured Verrucomicrobiota bacterium
CTGTCCTTGAAGCTGACTTCGCGCTTGCGGGCCTCCTGGGAATAACGCTGTTCCTTGATGAGGCTGAGGTAGTAAAAGGCGGCGCGGTGCTCCGGGTCGTTCTTGACGGCTTGCTTGAGGAGGCCTTCGGCTTCATCCAAGCGGCCGGCCTCAATGAGGAAACGGGCGTCGTGCACGAGGGTGGACGTGGCCACGCGCTCTTGGCGGAATTCCTCCGCGCGGGAGGTAGTCTTCTCGCTGGGGACGCGGCCCACTTTCTCGGCGATGCGCTCATCGTTCTCGGCCTTGGCCTTGCGGATGGCCTCGTCGTTGGGGCTGATGCGCATGGCGGCCTTGATCTGGGTGTCCGCCTCGCTGAGGTCGCCCCGGGATTGGGACTTTTTCATGAGCTCAAGGCGGATTGGAACCAACTCCGCAATGATTTGCTGGCGCTCGGAATCCACGTTGAGGAGGCTCTGGGAAAGAGTCCAAGCGGCCTCGTATTTGTGGATGGCCTGGACAATGTCGCCCCGAGCCTTGGCCGCGCGCGCCTCATCGATCGTTTTGCGCATTTGAATCGTGTTGGCCTGGCGCCGCACAGCTTCCGCTCCGGCTTCGTCGGCCACGCTGGTCTGTGCACGAACGTGCGAAATGCTGCCTCCACACAGCAAAAGGAGTATCAGTGAGGTCTTGACTGCTTTAATCATGGGCTTGGTTTTGGAAATTCGAAGGAAATCTGGGCTACTTGATATTGGCGCCGGCGACAGTTTTAGGGGTTTGTTTCCCGTTTGATTTGGCGGAGAATATGACTGTGTCCTTGTCGATGGCAACGATATTGTACACTTCGCTCCCAAGAACGATTGGATCCCCCTTGCGGGCGGCTTTTCGGGACCACTTGGCGGGCTCGTACTGAAGGTCCGCCGCATAGCCGATGACCTGGGTGTGCGGTTTTTCCTTGGTGATGGTGATTTCGCTGCGGTCAGGCAAGGCGACGATCAGCGCGGTGGGAGCTTCCGGAGGCCCTTGGATTCGTTTCAAGGTACCAATTCCACTGGGCTGGCCAATGGTCAACGCCCTGCCCTGCTTCGGGGAACGGTCGGTCTCGCGGATGATGGTGACCTGATACTTGAAGTCGGGAGCTTGGCCGAGGACTTCATCGAAGGTCGCGATCATTTGCAGTGGGGTGATGGCCGTGACTTCGAGGGCGGGCAAGCCGATTTCGTTGCCGGTCTGCACTTTGATCAGGACGCCGTCCGGGCGCTGTTGCCAGGTGACAGGATTAAAGAGGTTGTGCTTGCCGGCGATGTCGAACCGGATTGGATTCTTGACTTTTTCAAGCACGATTTTGTTGGTGCTTAAATCGATGGGAGGGAACGGTTTGGCGGGGGCCCCAATGAGGGAATTCTTGCGATCCTCCTCGTTCTGTTTTTCCTTGTTCACCTTCAAAGGCAAACCTGCGGCCACACCGGCCAGGCCAAGAAGAACCACGCTCAGGATGAGCTTTTCGTAATGTTTTTTGAGGAATTCCATGGCTTACGTGCCTTTGGGTTTCAGACGAATGGAATCCACCTGCAGCGTGAAACGCAGCTTGTTCTCATCCAGAATAGTTTTGGGGACGCCGGGCTGGCCGGCGCGCGCGGCCGGGGCGGCGGGCATCATCGGCATCATGGGCATCATCGGACGCTGGCTGTAGCGGCCGCGGTCGCTGTAATTATTGTACATGGGCTGGGGCGGCGGCATATACATGGGAGTGGCGGCAGCCTTCCGCTCCTCGGGCGCCTTGGCCACACCGATGGATTTGACGACAAAGCATTGTTTGGCGTTGGCGATGCCTTCCATGACGCGGGCCAGTTCTGAACTGAAGCCCTGGAAGGTCACTTCGTAGCCTGTGGACACCGCCCAATCATTGGTCTTGGGTTGGCGCCCCGCGATAATTTCACCGCTGAATCCTTCGTTGTCGGAGACGGCCACGCGCCGCAATCCGACGAGGGTGTGGACGCGGGCGGCGCAGAGCACGTTCATGATCGATTTGATGTCCTCCAGTTGGGCGGCCAAGCCGATGGCGTCGCCCTTGAAGTCGACGGTTGTTTTGAAGGAGGAATAAGTGAACCAATAATTGGTGCTGGGGAGGACGACGCCAGCCTCCTCCGATTGGTTCAGCAGGTCCGTGATGGAATTGTCGAGGAGGGCGCGGAAATCGCGGTTGTTGAGGTTGGTGGCGATGACCGGTCCCTTGAGATACTCGCGCATTTCCTCCATGAAGGACTGCATTTTCACCAGTTCATCCTTCGCGATCTGGATATTGTTCACCTTTTCCGTCCCGGGATGGTACTTGCGGGAGACAAGGTCCTTGAATTTTTGCGCGGCCTCGTCGAGGGAGGCGGTGGCGATCTCGTCGGCCTCCATCTTGCCCTTGACGAAAAATATGGCGTAGCCCAAGACGGCCAGCGACACCACGCCGGCAATCAGGATGAAGAGGTTCTTTTTGACCCAGGGCATATCAGAGCTGCATTTCGTTTTTCAACTTCAACACCATGTTGAAGGTGAAGGTGGTGCTAGTGTTGTCAACGCTTTCCAATTCGCCAGAAAGTTTCGTGCCAGTTGAGTCGAAGAATCCACTGCTTTTAAATTCTTCGGCGACCGTGTAGGCCACCCGGCCGTTGGCGGCGCTGTCGCCCGTTTTGCTGAGGTTAAGCGCGCGAAATTTGACATTGATGGTGACGAGGTTGGTGTTCACGGAAGGAGCGCGCCGGTTGGCGTCGTCGGTCCCGCCCATGCCGGGCATTCCAGGCATGCCGGGCATGCCGAAACCCATCCCGCCGCCCGGGGCCCCGCCGCCGCCCGCGTCGGCGCCGCCCTTGCCCTTCATCATCATGGAGTACATCTGCGGGAAATAGCGCTTCATGAGTTCGGGGTTCGACATGTAATACATCATGCTCATCATGCTGCCGCCGCCCATGCCCATGCCGCCCATGCCACCCATCTGCATGCTGGTGTCCTCCTCCTCGACTTCGTCCTGATGGACAGTGCCGAAGTTTTCGATCCAAACGCCAACATCCTGGCCGGGGCGGGCCAGTTTCTCTTCGGCCTTGACCAGCAGATTGCGCATTTCCACGAGGGCTTCGGCCCAGAAAAAGCGGTCTTTCAGGTAGCCGGTGTAAACATTGATCTCCTCCTGGGCCCGTTTGGTGAGGTTGATTTGCTTGTCGAGCTCGGTCGCTTTGTCCTGGAGCGGGGTGAGTTTGGATTCGAGCTCCCCGAGGGAAGCTTGCTTGATCTCGGCGACCTTGCCGTAGAAGAAGCCGTAGGCGAACACCACCAGGATCAGGCTGGCCATGGCGGCGATGAAATAGGGCTTCTTT
>CAZSXX010000472.1:0-3333 GCA_964611245.1 uncultured Verrucomicrobiota bacterium
GTGATCGGCGGCGGGAACGGGTCCATTGTACTGGAAGTAGTCAACGGCTCATTGACGGTGAATGAGGGTGATCCTGATGACACCGGGGTCCGAACTGAAGGCACCGGCAACATCCTTCTCTCGGCGCAAGGATTGGTTCAAGACGTCCGATTACACGCGGATATAGAGAGCGCACTGGGGAGTGTCAGTGTGCTCGCATCGAATGAGATTCGCTTCAACGCGGGTGTTGAATCGACGGCTGGCGGCGCTGGCACCGTCGAGATCAGGGCCGGTTCTGGATCCATCCTGATGGCCGAAAGCGCGGTTGTGAGAACGAACGGGCGGAACATCTTGATGCGGGCCGGGAACCACGTGGTGCTCGGGTTGATCGACGCCAGAACTCAACTGGATCGCGGCGCGGGAAGCACTTCCAGCCAACCGCAGTGGGGAAGCGTCAGCATCGCGGCCGGAGCGGGTTCAATTGTGGAGGCCAGTGGCCCCACCGTTGTTCCAATCAGAGTCTTCGCATCGAGTCTGCGGCTTGAGGCGGGTATTGCGATAGGAGGTTTCGATTTGCGGGAATACCGTTTCCAATACACGTCGGATCATTTGGTGTTCCCCAACAACCCGGAACGGTATCAGTGGTCCGACCTTGGCGCCCTTTACAGCGGCGACCCTCAAGTGACATTTGAAACAACTGTCCTGGGGAGCCAAAGGGACTTGTTCCGCGTCGTGGCGCCGGACTCGAGCGCGACTTCCCAAATTGTCAGCGTGCAGCCGCTCCCCGACAACCGAGTTCGGCTGATCGCGAGCCGCGCGTTCGTGGCGCCTTTCAACGGCCTCAATCCCCTGGAGATCGAAGTCCTTGTGGCAACCGCCTCGTCGGGCATCGGTGGCGCGAACTTATTGGAAGCGAGCGGCATGTCGACGGGGGCGGTCGATTTGGGAGCCAATCGCGTGCAAACTTCCGGATCTACCGCGCCCGTTGGAGAGCCGGTGCAAAGCGATGTTGTCACGAAGGCCGGAGGGTCCGTCGTGCTGCGCACCGCGTCGGGGAACCTCACCCTCAACGACAGCAACGGCGATAGCCGGGCGGTGACGGCTGGCGGGTGGGGACGCATCTTGGCATCCGCCCAGGGGATTGATGGCGCGCTGAATGTGAATGGCGGGATATTCAGCGACCTCGGTCACGTGAGCCTGATCGGCGAACGCGGCGTTTCGTTCTCGGATGCGGCGGAAGTGCGGGTGAGTGGGCAGGGATCCATCCGAGTGGAAGCGGCCGCTGGCAACGTTTCGATGCGCGACAGCACGCTGCTGGGAAGCACTGCGGGCGGCATAACCATCACCGCTTCCGGGAGTGTGTTCTTGGGTGTCATTCAAACGTCAGGGAACGCGGCTGTGAGTGCATTACGAGGCTCCATCTTGGATTCAGGAAATACGCGGCGCAACGTGACTTCCAATCAGTTGCTGTTAACGGCGGGGATTGGCATTGGGACTTTGGGAGCTCAACCGGATGCGATCGAGACCAGCGTTTCGCTTCTCAGCGCGCGGGCCGGATCCGGCGGCGTCAACATTGTGGAGGCGGACAGTTTGGTGATCGATGAAGCCTTGGTTTCCTCCGTCAAGGTGGGTTCGGATGCCGGGCTTTCCACCCTGTTGGAGAGGCAGAGCGGTGTGGCAGCCACGGGCGATGGGACGGTGGTCATACGAACGGAGGGGGGCAGCTTGATTTTGAATCGCAATTCCGAAAGCGCCGCTGGTGCATCGGTTCAAACAGAGGGAGTGGGTCGAATTCTTCTTGCCGCGGGCGGATCAGCGGGGGACCTGGTTTTGAACGCGGGTGTGTCTGGCGGGGGAGGGCACTTGACATTGCTCGCCGGCCGGGATGTGTGGGTCGCCACTGGAGCTGGGGTCGTTGTCGCGGGAACGGGGACATTGGACGTCGAGGCCACGGCCGGCAGTGTCCTCATGGATCAGGGCTCTAGATTCCAGACCGATGGCGGAAACCTCCGGCTACAAGGTCGCAAGAGCGTTGTCTTGGGCGTGCTCGACGCGCGCTCGAGCGATGATCGAATATTGGGTGAATTGTTCTCCCAAGCCCAGTGGGGTCAGGACAGCGTGACGGCTCGCGAAGGGTTTATTGCCGATGCAAACAGAGGCGCGAGTAATGCGCACGTTTTGGCGTCCGCTCTCAGGCTCCAAGCGGGCAGCGCGATTGGAGGGTTCGATGTGCGGACCTACCGATTCCAGATCACTACCGATCTGGTTTCCTGGCAAGACCTCGGCGCCGTGACCAGCTCTGGGGAAGTCGTGACTTTCAGGGCGCCCAATCCAGGCGTGGCTCTCGCATTCTATAGGGTGCTGCTCCCCGACGAAAACGCCACCACGGTTTTCGTGACACCTGTGACGTTGCCGAATGGTGATATCCAAATCTCCTTGAACCGCAGCTTCGTTGGCGGGTTCTCCGGATTGAATCCATTGGAAATCGAAACTGCCTTGGTGTCCGCGGCGGCAGGAATCGGCGGAATCAACTTGATCGAATCGACCCAGGTCGAAGTGGGATCCGTGGCGGTGTCGGTGCAGCGCGTTGGAGGCTCGGGAGGCGTTCTTCCGGCGACGGACCCCGTGTTGAGCGGTTTGTCCACGTCGAACAACGGAACCATCGTGCTTGGCACCTTGAACGGCACCCTCACCATTGGGAGCGGCGCGAACGTTGGTGGGACGGGAGTGGCGGCGGATGGGGTTGGCAATGTGCGGTTGGCGGCAGGCGGGAGTGAATCCGATTTGATCCTCAACGCCACGGTCAAGTCCGCCATCGGCCACATGACGTTGACCGCAACATCAAACCTCATCGTGGGCTCCGGCGTTCGGCTCGTGACGGGCGGAGGAGGAACGTTGAGCGCCAGCGCGGTCAACGGGGCCTTGCTCATGGCTGGAGACAGTGATTTCACTACGGGTGCGGGCGATATGCGAGTGACGGCCGAGCTGGACGTCGTCGTTGGCAACCTCACGACGGAAGGCAGCGCCAGCATTGCGGCCTCGGCGGGTTCAGTTTCGGATCAGGCTGACGGGCGTGTGCATCTGACCGCAAGCAACTTGCAACTTCGTTCAGGAGGCGGCCTCGGGACATTCGACAATCCTTTGGAAACTCAAATCTCTGTCTTGAGCGCGCACGCTCAAACCAGCGGCATCAACGTTCTGGAAGCCGACACGCTCGCGGTTGGCGACTCGCAGGCCACAGTGCAGTCCGTGCGGTCCGACGGAACCGTGATCACCGTGAGCGACGGGATCCAGCATGGTGTGGCCACGGGCGGCGATGGCGACATCGTCCTGCGCACCGTGGCGGGCTCTCTG
>CAZSXX010000473.1:0-3318 GCA_964611245.1 uncultured Verrucomicrobiota bacterium
CGAGGTCGATCGGTGTCTCGCGCTCCGGATTGTCGAGGTTGATCGTCGCGGGAGCGACGTTGTCGCGGATGGCGAGGATCGAGAAGATCGCCTCGGCGGCGCCGGCGGCGCCGAGCAGGTGGCCGACGCTGGCTTTGGTGGAGCTGACCGGAAGGGAGCCGATGTCGGAACCGCGCCAGCGCCGGAGGGCGATGGCTTCGGAGGCATCGTTGTGAATGGTGGCGGTGCCGTGGGCGTTGACGTAGGAAACCTCCGAGGGGTTGACGCCAGCGACCGCGCAGGCGTCGACCATGGATTGGAGAGCGGCGTCCCCCTGCGGGTGCGGCTGGGTGAGGTGGTGGACGTCGGTGGTGGCGCCGTAGCCGATGATTTCGCCGAGAATTTCGGCGCCGCGGGACTGTGCGGAAGCGAGGGATTCAAGGGCGAGAACGGCGGCGCCTTCGCCCAAGGTCAAGCCGTTGCGATCCGCGCCGAAGGGCTGGCAGGGATTGGCGGAGAGGGCCTGAAGGGAGTCGAAGCCGCCAAAGACCAACTGCCCGAGCGCGTCGTAGCCTCCGGCAATGGCTTGCTCACATTGGCCGGAACGAATGAGCTCCCAGGCGTGGCCGATGGCGTTGGAGCCGGAGGCGCAGGCATTGGAGATGAGCGTGATGGGGCCGGATGAACCCAGCGCCTCCAAGAGGTCGAGCGCCTGGCGCTGGCCTTGGTAGGCCACGCTGAGGGTGGGTTGGCCCCGCCGCGTGGCTGGGTTGGCGGCGGCGGAGTAATAGGATTCGCCGGCCTCGGCGCCGCAGCCGGTGGACCCGAGGACAACTGGACGATTGTCGGACGCGGTCCACCCGGCTTGCGACCATGCTTCGAAGGAGGCGTGGAGGAGCAGGCGGCTGCCCCGGGTCAAGCGGCGCTGGCTGCGAAGACCAAGGCGGCCGAGCGGTGTGGCGGCGGGGAGGTCCACCTCAGCGGCGATTTTGCAGCGGTGGCGGGTGACATCGAAATGAGTGACGGGGCGGAAGGCGGTCCGGCCCGAGCGGAAGCCCTCAGCGTTTGTTTTCCAACCGAAGCCGAGGGCGGTGACGATCCCGGCGCCGGTGACCACCACCCGATTCGGTTGGGAGGGGCGCGCTGGAAACGGGAACAGCACGGCGATCCTCAGGCGGGCGCAAGCTGGGACGCGCGCTTGGGGGCCCGCCAGAAATCCGCGAGGCCGACGCGCGAGGGTTGGAGCCCTTCGGCGGCCAAGGCGGCGAGAATCCGTTGCTCGTCCATGATGAAACGGTCGCGCTTGTAGAGGACGTAGTTGTTGCGGAACTCCTCCGGGGTGAGATTCATGGTGACGAGATTGGCGCCGGTGCGGAGTCCTCGGCGGTATCCGTGGTCAGGCTGGCAAATGTTCAGGGCGCTGACGGCGGGGATGACCCAATCCGGACGCAGGAGGCGGAGGGCGGCCATGCAGTTCAGGACAAGATCGATCTCGGCGCCGTTGCTTTTGGATAGAGGGGTGGATTCGCCCGGGACAAATGGGCTGACGCTGCAGCCGTCGAGGGGAAGGGAGGCGGCGAGCTCAAGGGCGGCCAGCCAATCGTGGGGGGTCTCGCCGGGGAGACCGCAAATGAAACCGGAGCTGACATTCCAGCCGTTGGCCGCCAGCCAACGAATGTGGTCAATACGCTCGACAAACCGGCCCGGCGCCTCGAAGGAGGCGTAGCTGGCTTGGTTCGCGGTTTCAAACTTCAAGATGTAAATGCTGGCGCCGGCGTCCCGGAGAGCGCCGTAGAGGGAGTGGTCCAGGGTGCCGAGGCAAACGCTGACGCCAAGATTGGTTTCGCGGCGGAGCAACTGAATGAGTGGGATGGCGATTTCGCGGACGGCAATGGGATCCTCTCCGGCTTGTAGGTTGACGTCGGTAACGCTGGCGGGAAGGTGATGGAGGAGGAGGTCGCCTAGGCTTTCGTACTGCGCGCGGTATCGGTCCAGCGAGCGGTTGGAGCGGCGCATGCCGCAGTAATGGCAATTCTCGCGGCAGAAATTGGAGAGCTCGACCACGGCGCGGACGAAGACTTCGTTCCCGAACCGGGCGCGGGTGGCGGCGGCGGCGCGCCCATGCAAAAACGCCTGTTCGCCGTTGCGGGCCAATATGTCTTCCAGCGTCACCCTGTTTTCGTCGCCGATCACTGAAAAGATTAGGGGTCTTTCCATGGAATGGGTCAATGGAAATAAGGCTTCATGCGGGGGCGGGGAACCCCCTAAATGAAGGTGTGGAGAATGACGGAGGCCGCGCGGCGGTGATCCCCTGCCGAAATGAAGTCGCGACGATCGGCCCGATCGTCCGGGCCGTGGCGCCGTTTGTGAGAACGGTTTTCGTGGTGGACGATGGCAGCCGGGATGGGACGGCGCGGATGGCGGCGGAGGCGGGAGCGGTGGTGATCCGGCATCCGCGGAACCGCGGGAAAGGGGCGGCGCTGCGGTCGGGACTGGCCGAAGCGGCGAAGACCGGACACGGCACGGCGGTCTTGATGGATGGGGACGGGCAGCATGAGCCGGGGGCAATCCCGGAGTTGTTTCGGGCGTTGGAAATGGCGGACCTGGTGATTGGAAATCGTTTCGAGGGCAGCGGCGAAATGCCTATAATCCGACGATGGGTGAATCGATGGATGAGCCGACGGATGGCGGCGCGGTTGGGAATCGACATTCCGGATTCGCAGTGTGGATTCCGGGCGGTCCGGATGGAGGCGTGGGTTGGGGAGAAGTGGGAGGCGGACCACTTCGAGATTGAATCGGAAATGCTGGCGCGTTTCGCGCGGGCGGGAAAGCGGATCCGCTTCGTCCCGATTCGGAGCCTGCCGGCGAACCGGCCGAGCCGAATCCGGCCGTTGACGGATTCGGTGCGGTGGATTTGTTGGTGGTCGAGGATGGGATGACCGGCGGCCGGAGCCGATTTTCCCCTTTCCAAGCCGCGCATCGCCAGTATCTTCTCGCGGTGGAAAAATTCCGGGGCAGGGCAGGGGGCGCAGCGCGCGGCCGCTTTGCCCCGTGCGCTTTTCCTTTTTCCGGTTAGATTCCGGAAGTCGCAACATAAATGGACTCAGAGCATATCCGCAATTTCAGCATCATAGCCCATATTGACCATGGGAAGACGACGCTTTCCGACCGCCTGCTGCACAGGACGGGCACAATCGCCACCCGGGACATGGAGGAGCAGTTGCTCGACTCGATGGACTTGGAGCGGGAGCGCGGGATCACGATCAAGGCGCACCCGGTCACGATGCTGTACAAGGCGAAGAACGGGGAGACGTACGAGCTGAACTTAATCGACACGCC
>CAZSXX010000474.1:0-3317 GCA_964611245.1 uncultured Verrucomicrobiota bacterium
CGCCGCCCAAAACCCAGGCGGCATTGCTGGAGGCGATGCAGGAGCACCAGGTCACCGCCGCCGGGATTCGCTACGCCCTTCCAAAACCTTTCTTTGTCCTCGCCACACAGAATCCGATTGAAATGGAGGGCACCTACCCGTTGCCCGAGGCGCAGCTCGACCGCTTCATGTTCAATGTCGTGATCAATTACCTGCCCGAGGAGGACGAAGTCTCGGTCGTCAAGCAGACCACCGCCGGGGCCCCCGTCAAAATCGATCCCCTGTTCACCGGCGACGATGTCATCGCCTTTCATGACATCGTCCGCCGCGTGCCGATCGCGGAGGATGTCATCCGTTACGCCGTCCGCCTTTCCGCCTCCACCCGGCCGCGTGAAAAGGGATCGCTCGATTTCGTGCAGAACTGGGTCAACTGGGGCGCCGGGACCCGGGCCAGCCAGAATCTCGTGTTGGGCGCCAAGGCGCGCGCTCTGCTGGCCGGGCGGTCCCACGCCACGTTCGAGGACGTCAAATTCCTGGCCAATCCCACCTTGCGCCACCGCATCCTCCTCAATTACCGCGCGGAGGCGGAGGGGATCACGGTCGAGAAACTCATCGCCGACCTGCTCGAGCGGGTTCCGGGACCGGCGCGGAAATAGGCGCGTGCGGCGCCCAAGTTTTATTGTCGTCAACTCAAATTGTTGGCACGCACTCTGCTATTTTCAGCCGTGTTCGGTTAGTTCTATGGCAGTAAGGTTGGTGTGGGAACAGAACGCCCCGCAGAGGGAAACTGCGGGGCGTTCGATTTTTAATCCGGTCTGGACAAAAACAGGCAATGGGGGAACTTAACGCCATCCGATGCGCGCGTTCACAGCAAGGCTAGCCCGAAGAAAATTCCTGCTGTCCGCCGCGTGCCTGCCTGTCCTTTCGCGGCTTCAGGCCGCCGACGCCCCCGCCACGCCCACGGCGGCCCCCTCGACCAACAAGCCCCCGGTCCAGCCCGGCGCCTTGCTGAACCTCAATGAGTTCCTCGAGCCCCTGCGCGCCACGGGCAAAGTTCCTGCCCTCACCGCCGCGCTGATCCTCGATGGCAAATTGCGCGGGGTCGGCGCGGTCGGCATCCGCAAGGGCGGCTCGCCTGTCCCCGTCCGCGGCACGGATCTTTGGCACATCGGCTCCTGCACCAAGCCGATGACCGCGACGCTGGCCGCCATGCAGGTGGACCGGCGCAAGGCGCAATGGGAGATGACCATCGCGGAGGTCCTGCCGGAGCTCCGCGACCTGATGGATCCCTCCTACCAGGATGTCACGCTGGCCCAGTTGCTGTCCCATCGCGGCGGCTTTCCGGCGCAGGCCAACACAAAATTGTGGGATGACGCCTGGGCGCAGCGCGGAACCCCGACGGAACAGCGTTACGAGTTCGCCAAGGCGCTTTTGGCGCGCGAGCCGGAGGCGCCGCCCAACTCCAAGTTCATCTACTCCAATCAAGGCTACGCGGTCGCCGGTGTGATGCTGGAAAAAATCACCGGCCAGACTTGGGAATCGTTGATGCGCGACCAAGTTTTTCGGCCGTTGATGATGACCATGAGCGGGTTTGGCGTCCCTGGCACCGTCGGCCAGCTCGACCAGCCCTGGGGCCACAAATGGAAGAACGGGAAGCTGGAGCCCCAGCAAGTCGACAATCCGCCCGCCATCGCGCCCGCCGCCGGGGTCCATTGCACGATTTGGGATTTCGCCCGTTTCGCCATGTTCAACCTCAATGGCGCCAATGGCGAGGGCCGCCTGTTGCGGCCGGAAACGTTTTCACGCCTGTACACGCCCCCGGCGGGGCAGGAGTACGCGCTGGGGTGGAGCCGACAGGACCGGGTCTGGGCCCAAGGCCACACGCTCAACCACCATGGCAGCAACACGCTGAATTTCGCGTCCATTTGGCTCGCGCCCAAAATCAAGTTCGCCGCCATGGCCATCACGAACATCGGCGGCGAAAGCGGCGAGAAGGCCTGTGATGAAACGATCCAGGCCCTCATCCGGGCCCACGTGGGCGTGGAGGCCTGAGCCTACTTGGGCGAGAGCCGCTCTTTTCGATCCTGCGCCGCCGATTTGCCTTCGGCGTACCCGTCCGGATTGAGCAAATCAGAGCGCGCTCCCTTGGCGGCCGGGTTCACCTTCAACTCGTTTTTGACCCGTTTGACTCCGTCCAGCCCCGCGATGCGTTTGCCGATTGTTTCCCGGTTTTTCTGGCTGGTCACCTCCCCGCGCAACGTCACCACCCGGTTGGTCACGGTCACTTGGATGTCGGTCAGTTGGTCGGACGGCAAAATGCCCTGCGTGCCGATGCTCCCGGTGCTCAGGGCGACGAGTGTCCGCTGCCGGAGGTCGTGGTCCACCGTGTTGGCGCCGGCTTGGGAGCGGGCTCCCGCCCCGGCGGCGTTGTTGGTAACGATCCGGGTGGTCGGCTCCAAACGGCTTTGTTGGGGGTCCTTGTTGAACTCCACCGGGGGGCGGTCCGAATCCCGTCGGCCCGGCACGGGCTCCACTGTTTCCTGCGCGGTGGCCCACACTCCCGCGGAAAGCGCGGCGGCCCAAAGCAAATTCTTCATTCTTTTGGATTAAGCCTGCTGAACCCGTCCTGCAATCGCCTCCGCGCCGGACGGCGGGCTCAGGCTAAATCCACGGGCCGAGGTCAGGGGCTCATGCTTTGCGGACCGGGCGGTGAACGCACCGCTTTTCAGAGCCCGCATGATGCGCGGAATCCGAAAGCTGGATTACATTGGCAACATGCAATTTGAAGAGCAGAACGCGGCGATGAGACAGATGAAGGAACTCCTCCGGGACCAGACGAAGTTCCGCGCCAAGCTCGAACGCGTCGTGCGGAAGATCGAAACCTCCAGTGAACGCACCGCCAAATTGGCCGAGCGAAACAAGGCCCGGGCGTCGAAAGCAGAGGCCAAGGGAACGAATGGGAAAGCGGGCCGCAAAGACGGCGTGGGGCTCGTCGATAAAGGGGGCAGCTTGAAAGTGCATGGCGACCCGTTGGACACGCCAGCCGATTCGGTGGAGCAGGACGGGTCCAACGAGAAGGTGGATGGAGATGGCCACAGGCCGGACGGCTTGGGCCTGAACGGGGAACGCCGGGAAGAGGCTATTTCTGCCCCGGGGGCTTCGTATAGCTATTGATGTTCTTGATGTTGGCCGCCTTGGCGGCGTCCAACACCCGGATCACCTGGCCCCAGGGGGCCTCGGTGTCCGCCCGGATGGAAAGCGTCACTTTGGGATCCTTCGCCGCCCGCGCGGACATCTCCTCCTGCAGCCTCTGGAAGGTAACCAATTTGGTGTCCAAA
>CAZSXX010000475.1:0-3315 GCA_964611245.1 uncultured Verrucomicrobiota bacterium
TCAGCACCGGTGGGGATTACAACCGGCTTAAGTCCGATCCGGACGCGGTCATCGCGCAGGCCAAGCGGCTCGGCGCCAAATATGTCATGTGCTCCTGGATTCCTCATTCCAAAGGGGAGTTCTCGGAAAAGAACGCGCGCGAGGCCGCCGCGGTGTTCAATGCCGCCGGGGAGAAAATGAAGGCGGCCGGATTGGTTTTCACCTACCATTGCCACGGCTACGAGTTCCAACCCTTCGCCGATGGCACCCTCTTCGATTTGATCGTCAAGGAGACCAAGCCCGAATTCGTCTCCTTTGAGCTCGATGTTTTTTGGGCCGCCCAAGGCGGGGCCGATCCCGCCAAGCTCCTCGACAAGCACGGATCCCGCTTCAAGTTGATGCACGTCAAGGACCTCAGGAAAGGCGCCGCGATCAACTTTTCCGGCGGCGCGCCGGACAGCGACAGCGTCGCAATCGGTGAAGGCCAGATCGACTGGCCCGCGGTCCTGAAGGCCGCCCAACGCGCCGGCGTCGAGCATTATTTCATCGAAGATGAAGCCGTCGAAGCAGTCGACCAGATTCCCCGCAGCCTTCAATACCTTGAAAAAATCCGTTTCTGAACCGGCGTTTGGGAACCCGCAGGCCTCGGAACGCCTGGGTGGCGCAATCGGGGGCCCTGTCACCCGCGCTCCCTCGAAAATTTGATTGAATCCTCCTTCCCTCCCATCTTTGATCAGTGAACTAGCCATGCAACGTTTGATTCTGCTCATTCTCGCCCTTCTGGCGCCGGTCCCCACTTTCTCCGCCGACGCTCCAGTCCAAGCCCAGCGCCCCGCTCCCTTCACCCTTGGGACGGGGGACCGTGTCGTTTTTCTCGGCGACACATTCATCGAACGGGAGCAACTGGAGAGCTACATCGAGACGATGCTCACCCTGCGTTTCCCCGATCAAAATGTCATTTTTCGCAATATTGGCTGGAGCGCCGACACCCCCCTCGGCGAGTCGCGCGCCGGATTTGACGCTCCCGAGAAGGGCTTTGACCGCCTCAAGGAACACTTGGCCGCCGTCAAGCCCACTGTGGTCTTTCTGAGCCATGGCATGTCGCAATCCTTCAACGGACCTGAAGGACTGCCACGTTTTGAGGCGGATATGCGCACCCTAGTCAATTCGATCAAGGAAATTGCCGGCTCCAACGTCCGCTTGGTCTTCCTCGGCCCCATTGCCCACGAGAAGCTCCCGCCTCCCCTCCCCGATCCAGCCCCCCACAACGAACAGCTCAAAGCCTATTCCAACGCCCTGAAAAAGCTCGCGGTGGAACAGAACGCCCATTTCATCGACCTTTTTGCCGGCATTTCCATGCCCGTGGATGGAAATCCAACCCCACCCCTCACCGACAATGGCATCCACTTGAACCCTGCCGGATATTGGCGGGTCGCCAGCTTGGTCGAAACCCGGTTGGGCTTGGGACGCCAAATCCGGGTCGGAGTCTCTCCGGATGGCCAAATCCGTCAAGGCTCCTTCGGCCTGGCCGTCTCCAATGTCCAGCGCCAAGGCGATGGCTTCACCTTTGACGCAGCGGCAACGGCCCACGTCCTCCCCCCCTGCCCTTCCGCCGAATGGCGCGGAAAACTGCTCACCTCAGGCCTCCGCTTGGGCGTCCAAGGCCTCGCCTCTGGTGAATTCGCTTTGCGGATTGATGGAGTTCCGGTGCTCGTGAAATCCTCGACGGATTGGCCCATGGGCCCATACATCTTCACTGGCCCCCTCTTTGACCAAGCGGAGGAAATCCGCCTCGTCATCCAGAAAAAGAACGAGCTCTATTTCCACCGCTGGCGCCCCGAAAACGAAACCTACCTGTTCGGCTTCCGCAAACACGAGCAAGGCCAAAACGCCCGCGAGATTCCCATGTTCGATCCGCTCATCGCGGATCTCGAAGCACGGATCGCGGAACTGAAGAAACTTCGCACCTTCAAATTCGAGCTTGCGGCCGCCACTCCTGATGATCGCGCCCGTGCTGGAAGGCCCAAAAACGAAGCCCCCAAGCAAGCGGAAAGGCCGGCCACCGCGGTCACCCAACCCCTCCCCACCTTCGACATGGGCCCGGGGCTCGAGGTGAATCTGTTCGCTGAAAATCCGCTCCTGGCCAAGCCCATCCAGATGAATTTTGACCCCCAGGGCCGCCTTTGGGTCGCCAGTTCCTCGGTCTATCCCCAGATCCAACCGGGCCAAGAGGCTGACGACAAAATCCTCGTTCTCGAGGACTCCGACAACGACGGGAAAGCGGACAAGACCACGGTGTTCGCCGACGGCCTGCTGATCCCCACTGGCGTTGCCCAAGGCGATGGGGGGGTCTACGTCGCCAACAGCACCCAGCTTGTTTTCTTCAAGGACACCGATGGGGACGGAAAGGCTGATTCCCGCCGGATTGTCCTGTCCGGCTTTGGCACGGAGGACACCCACCATATCCTGCACACGCTGCGCTGGGGTCATGACGGTCAGCTCTACATGAACCAGTCCATTTACATCCACAGCCACATTGAGACCCCCCATGGCGTGGTCCGCCTCAATTCCGGCGGCATTTGGAATTTCCGCCCGGAGACAATGGAACTCGGCGTCCACATGAAGGGCTTGGTCAATTCCTGGGGCCATCATTTCGACCGGTTTGGGCAGTCTTTCGCCACCGATGGCGCCGGGGGCGAAGGCATTAACTGGGTCATCCCGCAGGCGATGTATTTCACCTACGCCGGTGCCCGGCGCATCCTCCCCAGCGTCAGCCCGGGCTCCTATCCCAAATTCTGCGGTCTGGAGGTGGTCGAAAGCCGCCATTTCCCCGAAGACTGGCAAGGCACTATCGTGACCTGCGATTTCCGCGCCCACCGCGTCGTCCGCTTTGCCATCAATGACTCGGAATCCGCCTACATCACCAAGGAGCTTCCCGATGTCATGCGCACCACCAACGTCACCTTCCGTCCCATCGACGCGAAGGTCGGCCCAGATGGCGCGCTCTACATCGCCGACTGGTCCAACCCGATCATCCAGCATGGCGAGGTCGATTTCCGCGATCCCCGCCGCGATCACGAGCATGGCCGCATTTGGCGTGTCACGGCCAAGGGCCGGCCACTCCTGCCCCGGCCCGAAGCGTCGAAAAAATCGATCGCTGAAACTTTCGACGCCCTGCTTTCGCCGGACAATTATGTCCGCCAGCAAGCCCGCCGCGTGCTGACCGAACGGCGCAAATCCATCCAGGGGGAGCTCGCCCGTTGGACCGCCGCCCAGTCCACCGACCAAGGACTTCTGGAGGCCCTCTGGATTCACCAATCCATCGACCTCGCCAAC
>CAZSXX010000476.1:0-3309 GCA_964611245.1 uncultured Verrucomicrobiota bacterium
TGCTTCAAGCCGTGGTTGAAGGAGACGGTGTCGAGTCCGACTTCCCGCTGTTCGATTGTTGATTTGTCGTCCTCGAACACGAATTCAATCGGATCCTCCAGTGTAATTATATGATAACTGCTGGTCGTGTTGATATGCTGAACCATGGCGGCCAGCGTGGTTGATTTGCCGGAGCCGGTGGCGCCCGCCACCAGGACGATTCCACGCGGAGCCTCGGCGATGCTTTTTACGATCGGCAACAGGCCCAGATTCTCGAAAGAAGGGATTTCCGCTTTGACATAGCGCATGGCCAAGCACCATTCGCCCCGCTGCTGGAAACAGTTGGTCCGAAAGCGTCCGACCCCTGGCACGAAATAGGAGAAATCCACTTCCCGGTCGTCGTCCAGCCGTTTTTTGAAGTGCTTGGGGACGATATTTTCGATGATGTTGGACATCCATTCATTCGTCGGGACCGGCGCCTCGATGGCGACGAGTTCCTGATGGATGCGGAAAATGATGGGGCCGCCGGGCTTGATATGGACATCCGAGGCGTGGCCTTGGACCGCAGTTTGGAGAATTCGCTGAAAGAGTTCCATGCGTGTTTTGAACGTAGCGCGACCGCAATATTTATGCCAGAACATTGCGGAACCCGATCCGGTTCGATTTGGAATTGGAATTTCGCGCGGACGCCGTGAGAATGCGCCGGATGACCGTGTTCGACGAATTGCAGTGGCGGGGATTGATTGCGGATTGCACCGACGGGGAGAACTTGCCGAAACGCCTGGCCGAACCAATCACGCTTTATTGCGGATTCGACCCGACGGCGGATTCGCTGCATGTCGGCAACCTTGTGCCGCTGCTGGCGCTGCGGCGCTTCCAGTTGTTTGGACACCATCCGATCGCCGTCGCCGGAGGGGCCACGGGATTGGTTGGCGATCCGAGCGGCAAATCGGCCGAGCGGCAGTTGCTCACCCATGACTCGCTTGCGGCGAACATCGCGGCGGTCAAAAAGCAACTGGCGCAATTGCTCGACTTTGGCGCCCCGGCGAATCCGGCCCGGTTGGTGGACAACGCAACGTGGACCGCGCCGGTGAGCTTCCTCGATTTCCTGCGCGAGGTGGGGAAGCATTTTTCGGTCAACATGATGGTGGCCAAGGAAAGTGTGCGCGCCCGCATGGAGGATCGGGAGACTGGCATCAGCTACACGGAGTTCAGCTACATGCTGCTCCAGGCTTTCGATTTTTATGAGTTGCGGCGCCAGTTCAACTGCGAGTTGCAGATTGGCGGGAGCGACCAATGGGGGAACATCACGGCCGGGATGGACCTCTGCCGGAAGAAGCTTGGCGCGCACGTTTTCGGGCTCACGTTGCCCTTGATCACGAACGCGGACGGCAGCAAGTTCGGCAAGACGGTGGCCGGCGCGGTCTGGCTTGATCCGCGGAGGACCAGTGTTTACCGCTTTTACCAGTTTTGGATTCGCACGGACGACCGCGATGTGGTCCGGATGCTGAAGTTTTTCACCTTCCTCACGCGCGAGGAGATTGAGGAACTCGAGCGCCAGCACCTGCAGCAGCCCGAGGCCCGGGCCGCGCACAAGGCCTTGGCCCGATCCGTCACCGACTTGATTCATGGACCGCAAGCCACCGCGGAAGCGCTGCGGGCCAGCGACATCCTTTTTGGGGGAGAGCTCGCTGGAATTTCGGAGGCGACTTTTCAGGACATTGTTGGCGAGGTTCCCACCAAGCCGGTGGAGAAGGCGAAATTGGAGGGGGCCGGGGCGCCCCTCGCCGAATTGATCGCCCTTTCGGCGTTGTCCTCCTCGAAAGGGCAGGCCCGCAAGGACATTGAGGGCGGGGGGATTTACCTGAACAATTTGCGGGAGACGGACCCTTTGCGCGCCGTGACCGCCAATGATTTTCTTTTTGGAAAATACCTTTTGCTCCGCAAGGGCAAAAGGAACTATGTCGTCCTCACCATTGAATGAAAACACTGCTTCATCCCCATAAAAATGGGATTCATCGGTCCGGATTGCCCATTTTCCCGCTGGTGGTGGCAATGCTGGTGGTCTGTTGGCCCGCCGAATGCGCCGCGAAAACTCCCGCGTTTCATCCGCAGAAAATTGTGGAGATGAACGCCGCGATCCAGTCGGCGATCAGCAGCAACCGGCTTCCGGGGGGAGTGCTTTGGATTGAACACCGAGATGAGAATTATCACCGCGCGTTTGGCCAGCGGTCGGTTGATCCCGCCGAACCGATGACCGAGGAGACGATTTTTGACGCGGCGTCGCTCACCAAGGTGGTTGCGACCACCTCCGCAATCATGCTTTTGCACCAGCGGGGATCGATCGGGCTGGACGCGCCTGCGCTGAAGTATTTGCCGGAATTCAATTCGCCCACCCAGCAGGGGGTGACCATCCGGAATTTGATGACGCACACTTCGGGGCTCCGGCCCGGCATTCCTGCCAACCCCCCTTGGGAGGGTTATGAAGCGGGCATTCAGTTGGCGCTCGCGGAGCAACCGACGACCGAGCCGGGCGCCGCGTTTCGCTACAGTGACGTGAACTTCATATTGCTTGGCGAAATTGTCCGGCGTGTCAGCGGCCAGAATTTGGACCGGTTCACCGAACGCGAGATTTTTAAGCCGCTTGGAATGAAGCGGACGGGGTTTTTGCCGGGGGACGCCCCGATGAGGCTGATTGCCCCGACGACCCGGAATGCCGATGGTTCCTACATCCGAGGCGTGGTCCATGATCCCACGGCGCGGCGGATGGGAGGAGTGGCCGGACACGCGGGACTTTTCACGACGGCCTCCGACCTGGCACGCTTCAGCCGAATGCTCCTGGGCGAGGGCAAGCTTGGGAGCAAACGCGTCTTTGACCGCGAGACGGTCGCGTTGATGACGTCCGTGCAAAGCCCCACCAACGTGGTGCGCCGCGGGCTGGGCTGGGACATCGACTCCGGTTATGCCGGTCCCCGTGGGAAACACTTTCCGGTCGGTTCGTTTGGGCACACCGGCTGGACTGGGACCTCGCTTTGGATCGATCCTT
Organism: uncultured Verrucomicrobiota bacterium; assembly: GCA_964611245.1. Taxonomy (GTDB): domain Bacteria; phylum Verrucomicrobiota; class Verrucomicrobiia; order Limisphaerales; family SXQI01; genus CAZSXX01. The sequence goes on from CAZSXX010000476.1 coordinate 3,026, forward strand.
TCTCGGAATCCTTCGTGATCTTCCTGGCCAACCGGAACCATCCGACTGAGTCCGGCAATGTGCTGCCGTTGCGTTCATTGCTTGGGACGCTGGCGGCGGAGGCCATTCCGGATTTCAATTTTCTATATGTGCCTGGCGCGTTGGAGCGCACTCCTGAACGCGCCCGTCCGGTTGTTTCACGCGTTGTCCTCAATGTGATAGATGTCCTGAAGAGGGAAAAATTCTCGAGTTTGAAGGGCCTCAAGGTTGGGTTGATCACCAACCACACGGGGCACGATCTGCAG
>CAZSXX010000477.1:0-3308 GCA_964611245.1 uncultured Verrucomicrobiota bacterium
TGTTTCTCCCATGGTGACGCTGACCGGCAGCTCGCAATCGGTGGATGTTCCACAACAGGAGGACCGCTATTTTTATCGGGCCGTCCTGCAGCCATAATCGTCATTAACCATTGAGCGCAGTCCGTCCGATCCGGACTTGCGCTGGCAAAGGCCTCCGTCCCTTCAAAGTCATGTTCAGAAATCGTTTGAAATCCATCATCCACCTGCTCCTCATTTCCCTTCTCGGCGGGGGTTGGGCCAACGCCCAGACCAACCCGTACGAAAGCACAATCCGTGGCTTCGAGGCGGCGGACGCCGCCAACCCGCCGCCCCCCAATTCCATTGTCTTCGTTGGTTCCTCCAGCATCGTCAATTGGCGCTCGCTCGCCGCCGATTTTCCCCGCTTCAACGTCCTCAACCGCGGGTTCGGCGGTTCCCAGTCGAGCGATGCCCTGTTTTTCTTTGACCGCATCGTCACTCCATATCGCCCCCCCATTGTCGTCTATTATGAGGGCGACAACGACATCTCCGCTGGGCGGACGGAAGACCAAGTCTTCAACGACTGGACGAATTTGGTCGGGCGTGTCCGCGCGGAGTTGCCCAACACCCACGTCGTCTACATCTCCATCAAGCCGAGTCCGAGCCGTCAGGGAGATTTGCCCAAGCAAAGGGCCGTCAACGACCGCGTCCGGGCCGACGCGCAGACGGACTCGAAACTCCACTTTGCCGACGTGGCCACCGCCATGCTCACCCCTGCCGGCGCCTTCCGGCCCGAGCTGTACGTGTCCGACCAGTTGCACATGACGGATCTTGGCTATGTCATTTGGCGCGATGTGGTCGGGCCGATCATTGACCAAATCGCGGCGGAGTATCCCATCCGGATCACCCGGCCGGAGTCCGGCTCGCTCTTGGTCGATCTCGGCGCCGCCGAGCTCATTTCCGGCGCGGGCGCCTCCGCCGCCGTGTCATGGAACAACGTGTCCGCCGCCGTTGGGGGCAGCAATTCCGGGGCCCTCGGCGGCCTGGTCGCCACGTCTGGGAACGCGGGCCCCGTGGGCTTCCAGATGCTCTCCCGGTTCAACGGCGCCAACGAAAATGGAACCACAAGTTCAACCCATTTTCCATCCACCGCCACCCGCGACTCGCTGTTCGGCAACACTGAGACGTTCAGCGGCCTCGCGAACATCACGCCCCGGTTCAAGATCACGGGCCTCGCAATCGGAGCGGCCTATCGGTTCACGTTTTTTGCCTCCCGCACCGGCGTCAGCGACAACCGCCAAACCCGTTACACGGTCACCGGTTCGACGGTCGTCACAGCGGACCTGAACCCCGCCAACAACGTGGACCAGACTGCGGCGGTGGATGGCATGTCTCCCGATGAAAGTGGATCCATCACTGTCGCGTTGTCGCCGGGACCGGCCAATAATAATGCGAACCATTTCACCTACCTCGGGGTTCTGCAAATCGAGACCGTCAGCCCCGCCGGCCCCTCGTTTCTCCTCGATTTCGGCGCCGTCGGCAGTCCGACTGGAACCCAGACGTCCGGCCCTCGGATTTCCTGGAACAATTTGACCCCCGAGGTTGGAGCCACGGACACTGGAGCTCTCGGCGGCCTGGTGGGGACCAACGGCGCGTCCCTCCCCATCACACTGCAAATGATTTCCCGGTTCAACGCCGCCAACCAAAACGGATCCGGCGCCTCCCCGCTTTTTCCATCCAGCGCCGCCCAAGATTCCCTCTTCGGCAACACGGAGGCGTTCAACAGCCTGGTGAATGTGTTCCCGGCCTTCAAATTCCAGAACCTCAATCCCTCCGCCAGTTATGACATCACGTTTTACGCCTCCCGAAACGGTGTTAATGACAACCGGCAGACCCGATACACAGCCAACGGCGCGGCGGCCGCCAGCGTGGATCTGGATGCCGCCAACAATATCGACAATGTCGCCGTGATTCGTGGCCTTCAACCCGATGGCGCCCGGGAGATCGCCATTTCACTGGCTCCCGGTCCGGAGAACAACAACGCCAATCACTTCACCTATCTGGGTGTGGTCCAGCTTGCGTGGACGACCGCCACGGCTCCCGTCCCCATCAAGCTCACCTCAACACTCCAGGCGAACAATGGGGTCCACCTGCACGTGGACGGTGTCGAAGGAATGAACTATCAGCTCCAAGGCAGCGCGGATCTCCAGACATGGCATAAGATCCAGTTTGTCGGGGTGACAAACCAGTCGGAGTCAGCGTCGGTCCAAGTCGAAGCCGCCGACGCCATGCGTTTTTACAGGGCCCTCCAATAAGGGACGGAACGCCGGAACCAGGCGTTCAATGCTTTTCTCCGCACCCGCACCCCGGCGCTTTTCCGGCCTTTGGCGCGTCGCTGCGCGGCGCGGATGACGCCGCTGGAACTGCGGCGGGCTCGTAATTCAGGTTTGGCGACAGCCACTTTTCCACCCATTCAACCGGCTTCCCTTTCCGGCGCGCGTAGTCTTCCACCTGGTCCTTCGCGATTTTCCCGACCGCGAAATATTTCGCCTCCGGATGCGCGTAGTACACCCCGCTGACACTGCTGGCCGGCCACATGGCGGCGCTTTCCGTGAGCTTGATCCCCGCCTTCTCGTCGGCTTTGATCAATTCCCAAATCAGGAACTTCTCCGTGTGATCTGGGCAGGCGGGATAGCCCGCCGCCGGACGGATGCCGCGGTACCGTTCCCGGATCAGATCCTCATTGGAGAAGTTCTCGTCCTTGCCAAAGCCCCACTCCGCGCGGGCCTGCTTGTGCAGGCATTCGGCGAACGCCTCCGCAAGGCGGTCGGCCAGCGCCTTGGTCATGATCGAATTGTAATCGTCGTGGTCCTTTTCGAATGTGGCGCAAAGTTCCTGGACCCCGTGGCCCGCCGTGACGGCGAACAGCCCGATGTGGTCGGCCAGCCCGGTCGATTTCGGCGCGATGAAATCCGCCAAAGCATGGTTGTTTTCGCCGGAATTTTTCTCAACCTGCTGCCGGAGTGTGTGCAACTGCTTCAACACCTGGGTCCGGGCGCCGTCCGAATAAAGCTCAATGTCATCGCCGACGCTGTTCGCCGGGAAGAAGCCATAAACGGCGTGCGCGGTGAGAAGCCGCTGGCTGACAATGCGGTTCAACAGCTTTTGCGCGTCGTCGAAGAGTTCGCGCGCCTTCGCCCCAGTCGTGGGATCCTCAAAAAGCGCCGGATAGCGCCCGCGCAGTTCCCACGTGTGGAAAAATGGCGACCAGTCGATGAACGGGACGATCTTTTCGAGGGGGAAATTCTTGAGCGTCCGGAGTCCCGTGAATTCGGGCTTGGGAAGATCCT
>CAZSXX010000478.1:0-3237 GCA_964611245.1 uncultured Verrucomicrobiota bacterium
CTGGCGTTTTTGGGGCTGACTGTTGGGTGCGCGCGGTGCCACGACCACAAATTCGAGCCTCTGTCGCAGAAGGATTACTACGGGCTGCAGGCGTTCTTCACGCCGGCGAAGTTTGTCCCGGCCCAAGCGATTCCGAATGGGATGGAGCGGCGCGCGCATGACGTGGCGCGGAGAATATATCAGGAGCAGCCAGCGGTCCGCGAATTGGCGGAACTTGAGGCGGGCCCGCGCGCCGCCATCCGCGCGCGGAAGGTGGCCGCGCTGTCGCCCGAGGCGCAGGAGGCCCACCGGACGCCCGCGTCCGAGCGCAACGCGGAGCAAGCGAACCTGGTTTTGGAGACTGAGGAGAAGGCCGCCGTCACGGAACAGGATTTGGCGGCGGAGCTTGGGAGTTTGGAAAAGAAGCGGAGGAAGGAGCTCCAGGACGAAATCAAAAAGCTCCCGAAGCCGGAGGCGCCGCCGATGACCATGGCGCTGGCGGGGCAGGGCGTTCCCGCCAAGGCGCGTGTGCTGGCGCGCGGGGACTATTCGCAGCCGGGGGAACTTGTGGACGCCGCTATTCCAGTGGCGTTGCGGCGTGGCCCCGAGGCGCCGTCCACGGTGGACGGTCCCCGGGCGGCCTTGGCGAATTGGATCGCCTCCCCGGGAAATCCGCTGACGGCGCGAGTGATTGTGAACCGAATATGGCAGCATCATTTTGGGCGCGGGCTGGTGGGGTCGCCCAGCAACTTTGGCGTGCAGGGGCAGCCGCCCACCCACCCCGAGTTGCTCGACTGGCTGGCCACGGAATTTGTGGCGCGCGGGTGGAGCATCAAGGCGATGCACCGATTGATGCTGACCTCGCAGGCGTACCGGCAGTCCTCCCGCGCCGCGAGTCAGGCGGGGGCCGAAATCGATCCGGAGAACAAGTTGCTCTGGCGGATGAACCGGCTCCGGCTGGAAGGGGAGCCGATCCGCGACAGCCTGTTGGCCATCGGCGGGAACCTGCGGATGGAGATGGGAGGGCCCGGCGTTTTTCCCCCGCTGCCCAAGGAACTGTTTGAGGGCGCGGCCGGATGGCCGGCGGCGTCCCCCGCCGCGAAGCACGACCGGCGCAGCATTTACATCTTCGCGCGGCGGAATTTGCGCTATCCGTTCCTCGAGGTCTTCGACCTGCCTGACAACAACCTCAGTTGTCCGTCGCGGGAACGGAGCGCCACCGCCCCGCAATCGCTGACCCTCCTCAATTCCGACGAAGTCCTCCGCGCGGCGCGGGGGCTGGCGACAGCGCTTGAAGCGCTGCCGGTGGAGGGGCGGATCGAGGCTGCCTATCGGCGGGTCCTCAACCGGCGCCCGGGCCGGGAGGAGGTGGCGATCGCGAGGGGTTTTCTTGCGAAATGGCCGCTGGAGGAGTTTTGCCGGGCGTTGTTCAACCTCAACGATTTCATTTACCTGGAGTGACGGAGACATAGCGCCGCAAACCGGGTTTGACTCTGGAGCGCCCTGGGCTAAAAACACGCGGTGCCTTCCAATGGATCTGATTTAGCCGCCAGTTGGCTCCGAAATTTCGACCGCGCCTCCGTCCAGCGAGGATTGGCCTACATGCGCGGCGGGTTGGTCGCGAACTTCACCCACGAGGAGCGCGGGGGACTGCAGATTCTGGAGGCGGAGGTCCAAGGCTCCCGGGCCAAGCCGTATCAGGTCATCGTGCGGGCCCCGAGCCGGGCGGAGGACGGTCGGCAAGAATTCTCGTCGGACTGCAACTGCCCGGTGGAGATCAATTGCAAGCACGGGGCGGCGGTGGTGCATTATTTCTTTGAGCGGTTCGAGGGATCGCAGCAACTCGCGTTGATCGCGGAGACCGACTTGGCGCTGACGAAATGGCTTGATTCACTGGAGAAGGCGACCGAGCCGAAGGGCGAAATCGAACCGGAGGCCCGCCAGCTTTACTTCATATTGTCGATGAGTTCGGCCCGCTTGAAAGTGCAGCTTTTGACATTTTTCAACGGCCAGGCGCAGAAGATTCGGGGGTACGAAGTCCACCAATTGCAGTTCACGCCGGAGGATATAGGCCTGGCCCAGATGCTGACCCAAGGGACGCCGTACGGGCTGGACTCGAACCTGGAGGGCGACCGTGGCGGGAAATTGCTCGAGCAGTTGCTGCGCACGGGGCGCTGCTTCTGGAAGAAACCGGGGGTGGGCCTGCGGTTGGGCGACCCCCGGGCGGCGCAATTGACCTGGGAAGTGGACGCGCAGGGACGGCAATGCCCCAAGCTCAATTTGGAGGCGAGCTGCCAGCTCTTGCCGGTGAACCCGCTCTGGTATGTGAATGCGCTGGAAGGGACGTGCGGCCGGGTGGACGCGGGAGCGCCGGCCGGGGTGGCGCGCGCCTTCCTGAAAGCGCCGCCGATCCCGGCCCAGCAGGCGTCCACGGTGGACCAGGCTCTGCGCTCGCGGCTGCCCGGCGTGCCGCTTCCGCCGATCCAGAAAATGGAGGTCGTCAAGCTGGAAGGCATCCCGCTGGTCCCGCACCTGACCGTGTTCGAAATGGAGAACGTGATGTCGAGCTTCATTTATGGCGTCTCCGACACGTTCAACGCCGCGAGGCTGCATTATGAATATGGGGACCATTCGCTGCCGCATGACTCGAGGGGAAGCGCCATCATCAAGGTCGAAGGAGGCAAACTGATCGAGATTCCGCGGGATGTGGCGGGGGAGCGGAAGGCGTTCGAATTGCTGATTGAATCCGGGTTCATTCCATTGGGCGAGTTTGTCGGGCTGCGTCCGGGCAAGGAGGGGCAGGGGGCGCTGACGATGGGATTGGAGCCCATTGATTGGTTCGATTTCGCCACCTCCGGGGTCGATGTGCTGCGGGCGCTCGGCTGGAAGGTGACGCTGGAGGACTCCTTCCGGCACCGGGTGGCCAAGCCCTCGGAGTGGTACTCGGACGCGACGGAGTCCGGCAATGACTGGTTTGGGGTGGAGTTGGGCGTGATGGTGGACGGCAAAAAAATCAACCTTTTGCCGATCCTCCAATCGTACCTGGCGCGCAACCCGTGGGCGTTCACGCAGGAGGGCCGGGAACGCCTTGAGGAAGTGGACACCCTGACGATCGAGCTGGAGGATGGGCGGCTGCTGGCCATTCCAACCAACCGCCTGCAGGCGATCATTGGGCTGCTCGCGGAGCTTTTTGGCGGGGAGAAACTGGACCGCAAGGGCCGGGTCAAGTTGAACAAACTGCGGGCGGCGGAGATCCCG
>CAZSXX010000479.1:0-3163 GCA_964611245.1 uncultured Verrucomicrobiota bacterium
GGCGGCTTTCGGGGGAGACAAGCTGGCGACCGCATGGCGAACTGGCAACCGGCCTGGCGACGGGGGTGCGGGTGGTTGAGTTCCGTCCGGCGGGTGGATGGATCACTCCCTCGGCGCGCGAGGTGTTGGTGCAGGGCGGCGTGAGCGTGGCCGTGCCGATCACCTATCTCTTGGCGCCGCCGCAGCCGGTGGGCGTGGAACTGCCCGCGCCGCTGACCTATTCGGCGCTGCGCGCGGGGCAATCTTCGATTCCGATCCGGCAGCCGTACCCGATGGTGGGGCAACTGCGCTCGCCGGCGGGATATGGGACGGGCACGGCGGTGCGCGACCGGGTGGTGTTGACCGCGGCCCATGTGCTGTTCGACGAAACTACGACGAATTTTGTGGACCCGGCCTCCGTGCTTTGGTTCCACGAGCGGACGGCGGGGGAGTATGAGCCGAGGCCGCTGACGCCAACGAGCTTCTATGTGCACACGAACTATCTCGCGAAGCGGACGGAGGAGCGGCGGGCGGGGCTGGCGCCGGGGGTTTCGAGTTCGGAATCGCAGGAGTGGGATGTGGCGGCGCTTTATTTCGACGAGCCGGCGGCACGGAACGGGAAGAGCGGATACCTGCTGTCCAGCGGCTCGGAGAGCGAATGGCTGATCAGCTCACAGTTGAAGCAGCTCGTGGGCTATCCGCTGTCGGGGGTCCGGGATGGCCAGATGCATGATGTCCGGCCGGACAATTACACGTTCGCGCGTGAAAGCGGCGCGCTGTACCTGACGGCGGGATTCCTGAGCCATCCGGGGAACAGCGGGGGGCCAATTTGGGTTAGGCTCACGCAGGGGGCGGAGTTCAATTACTACCCGGCGGCGGTTTACCTTGGCAGCCGCGTTTCGGGGAACCGGACGAATTCAATCGCGCGGGTGATCGACGCGACGGTGGCTTCCCTGATCAACCGGGCGCAAAGTTCGGCCGAGCTGGGGCTCAATTTTCTGGGCGGTGGAATCGGCGGCATCGGCGGGGGGGGCGGCCTGGGGTCGTTCCTTGAGGGGACGTTGTAGGTGACGCTGCAGCCGGCCGGGGCCACCGCGGCGGGGGCGGGATGGCGGATCGCGGGGAGGGATGTTGGGTTCCGGAGCAGCGGCGCGACGTTCACCTCCCCGACCGCGACCATCACGGTCGAGTTCGCGGCGGCGGCGGCATATGTGACCCCTGCCCCGCGGGAGCTGTCGGTGCAGGGCGGGACGGCGAGCGGGATCACGATCACCTACGCGCGGCTGCCGGACCCAGAGAAGCCGGTCCTTTCTCAGGTGGGGCTGACGGGGGATCGGAAGTTGCGGCTCTCCATCGGAGCGCCAGCCAGCGGGACGATTGTGATCGAGACGACGGAGAATTTCACCCGGTGGGATCCGGTCCACACAAACCAAGTTCCTTTTGTCTTCGAAACGGAGGCTCAATCCGCCGCGACGCGGTTCTTCCGTGCCAAAGCGCAATCGCCTTGATGCGCATGACCTTGAGGTTTGTCCCAATCATTTTGATGGTGGCCACGCTGGTGGCGCCCGCCAATGGGGCGGATTCGGGACAGCCCCTCGAAGGCGCGGTGATCCTGGGATTGAAGGGGCGGGTGTCGCTGTCGCGCGCCGGGTCCACCGCGTGGGATCCGGCGCAGACGAATTTGACGCTGCGCGGCGGGGACCGGCTTCGCTCCGGGGAGGGCAGCCGCGCCACCCTGCGGCTGCTGGACGCCACGATTGTGAACTTGGACGAATTGTCCACGGTGCGGGTGGAGTCTGGGTCGCGGTCGATTGTCGAACTGCTGCAAGGGGTGCTTTCGTTTTTCCATCGGGACCGTCCTGGGGACACGGAGGTCCGGGGCGGGGAGGCGGCCGCCATTGTCCGGGGGACGGAGTTCGTGGTTTCGGTCCAGCCGGAGACGGGCATGGAGATCACCCTCCTTGAGGGAAGCGTCGAGGTCACCAACCGGCATGGAGCGATCATGGCGGGCCGGGGGGACGTGGTGACCGCCAGCGCCGGCGCGGCGCCGGCGCGCTTGGCCGGGTTGGGCGGCACAAACCGGAGTTCGATCCAATGGTCCCTGTACTATCCGGCTCCGCTCGACCCGGGCGAAATTCGGCTGCCGGAGCGGTGGGGTGGCGCGCTAAAACTTTATCAAGCAGGGGAACTGTGGCGCGCCCTCGAACAGGCGCCACCGGAGGACCCATCGCCTTCGGATGCGGAGCTGCTGTTCAGGGCGGGCTTGCAACTTTCGGTGGGGAATGTGCCGGAGATGGAAAGCCTGCTGCGGCGGATCACGGCGGGGAGCCAGGAGGCAAGGCTGGCCGAAGCCCTGCGCACGGTGGTCCGTGCGGTCCAATCTCGGGATGGAACGGGCGGATCTGGCGATGTCGGCTCCAATATGCTGACAACTGAGTTGATGGCGTTGTCCTACGGGCTGCAAGCGGAGGGGCGGCTGCGGGTGGCGCTTGAGGCGGCCCGCCGCGCGGTGGCGAAGTCGCCCGGGTTTGGATTCGCCCACGCGCGCCTGGCGGAATTGGAGTTTGCCATGGGGCGGGCCGATCTGGCCGCGAAATCATTGGAGAAAGCGATGGCGGTGAGCCCCCACTATGCGCCAGCCTACACGCTTTCTGGATTTCTGCATGCGGCTCGGGGCCGACACGCCGAGGCGCGGGAAAGTTTCGATCGCGCCCTCGCGCTGGATTCGGCGGTGGCCGACGCGTGGCTGGGTCGCGGGTTGGTCCGGTTCCACGAGGGGGATCGGGAGGGCGGGCGGGTTGACTTGGAAGCGGCGGCGGCGCTGGAGCCCAATCGTTCGGTCCTCCGGAGTTATTTGGCGAAAGCGTTTTCGGAGGAGAAGGATGACGGCCGGGCGCTGGCGGAGTTGGAGCGCGCCCGGGAGCTTGATTCGCAGGACCCAACGGCGTGGCTCTACTCGGCCCTGATTCGTTTTCGCGGCTACGAATTGGGGAACGCGATCCATGACTTGGAGGAATCGGCGGCGCGGAACAGAAACCGCGCGGTGTTCCGGTCGGAGATGTTGCTCGATCAGGACGCGGCGTGAAGGGGGTCGATCGTTCCGCCGGCGAGGTGGACCCTGCGAGCCCCACTCCCTCGCCGTGGGGCGCGCGATAGAGCGGGGACGAGCACGGTCTGAAATATG
>CAZSXX010000480.1:0-3160 GCA_964611245.1 uncultured Verrucomicrobiota bacterium
GGGACCAGCAGGCCCAATGAACCACGGGCGGCGCACGCCGCCGCGCCGGAAGGCAGGCGCACGACCAACGCCGAACTTGACGCCGGAGCCGGGTCCTGGGCCTGGCCGATCACCGCCTCCAGCCACTCCACCGTTTGCGCCGGGACCGGGGCCGCTGGAGCCAGGGCGGCGTTTGGGCGCCGTCGTCTTTGCCGCCACGTGGCCAAGGTCGAATAGCTCAGCCCGGTGACTTCGCAAAATTGCGGCGCGGACATCCCGCTTCTCTCGAACTCGGCCAACAGTTGCTCCCGCCGCTGCGCCGTGTGGCGCACGCGGCCCCTGCGATCGGTTTTGAGAATCTCTGAAGGGCTCCTGATTCAGTCATGGCAGACATGCTACGACCGCCAACGAATTCTACGAGAGGCGCCTGCTGTGACGCTTACGATAAGACCGCCGCGGCCTTCGCAAGCCAAATGCTAAATGCGATGATTTGACCCCCATGTGCCTTTTCGCCACTCATTGACCATTCCCGCATTCTCGCCATCGCGCTCCAATTTGCGCGATGGCGTTTCGAGGTCAAGCAGGTGCATTCCTGGCACCCTCGCTATCATTTTTGGATGGCATTACTTTTCTTTACCGCCCACGAAACTTCCGGAACTGGAACGCTACTTCACTTTTTGCAAAATGAAGTTCCTGCACTCTCTCTGAGCGATTCAGAAAGGGAGAAGTTTGCCGGGTTGATAAACTCAGCGATTCGATCACCAGGGATTAATTGAGAGCCTGTCTGTGAAGGTGGCGGCGGCTGTTTGGTTGGTCTGGATCAGGTGGGTGATGTTGCCGTTGCCGTTGGCGTGGCAGTAGAGGTTGTTGGTCCAGGTCCCTCCGCTTTGGTGGGAGCCTGAGCGGGCCAAGAGGCCGCCGATGCCGCCCGCGCCCTGGAGCGTGCCGCTGAGGTCCGGGCCGCGCGTGTAGGTGACGCTCGGGGTGTTGGCCGAGTTTCGCGTTTGGACGGCGAGCATGCCGTCGTAAATGTAGCGGGTTTCGAGGGCGGGATGCCAGCTTGAATCCGCCACAAGGCGCGTGCGGAGGTTGGGTCGGAGGTTGTCGGGTGTTTGTTTTGCGAAATGCGGTGGGGATGGCCCGAATTTTCGAAGTCTTGAATGGTGACCGCGCGGGCTCGACGCCGAAGGTTTTGGGCGCCAGCGTCGATGCGGTGTGCGCCGAGGTTTGGACGGCAGCGCCTGGGCAAGCCGGGGACTGTCAAATTGGGGCCCGGCGGCCGTTTTGAGGTATTTGCTTGCCGTGGAAACCGGCGAGCTTATCTTCCGATTTATGAACCCAATTAGCCGTTGTCCCCAATGCGGTGAACAGGTCATGCCTTACGGGCGATATCTCCGGGAGCTGGCGGGGCTGCCGAGTCGAACATCGAAATGCTCCCACTGTCAGGTTGAGCTCAGGCGCAATCCATCAATTTACGCCCTGCTTTCCGTCGGGTCGGGCGCCGCCGTCGCTTTGATTTTTTTCGCGGGGCCCCGGCTTTTGCCGGCCGGCTGGTGGAGCATGTGGACGGCGATGATTCTTATGGTGGCCTCGGTTTTCATCATCAACTTCCTTGGCTGGCTTCTAATCGGCTGGCACGGCGCCGCCCGCCCGCCAGGCGCAGGGGCCGAGCCGAAATAGGTGTTTTGGGAAGTGAACCAGCCGCCGGGTTCACCCGTCAGGCCACTGTCCTCTTGTTCCTTTCATTCTCTATCCGAGCCGCATCGGCACCCGAGGAGGGAATGCAACCTCACCCATTGGAGCTATTCGGAGGCGCCGGGGAGTTCGCCGCGGAGGATGTAGGCGCCGGGGCCTTGGGGCAGCCAGAGTTTGGCGCCGCGGGGGAGGGCGAGGTTGGTGATGGCGGCGCCGGTGAGGGGGTGGAAGGCGCGGAGGCGCATGGGGCGCCGGGCTTGGAGGGTGACGCCGGCGGGGAGGATTCCGATGGGGAGGGCGAGGAATTCGGGTCGGGTGGGGTGGGTGGCGCCGGTGTTGCGGACGGCGCCGGTGGTTGGGCGGGTGGTTTCGGGCCACCATTTGTCGGGCTGGGTGTCGGCGAAGGTGGTGAGGGGGGCGGAGGGTTCCCGGCCGTCGTTGGGGGTCCATGAGGGAAGGTTGGCGGGGAGGATTTTGAGGAGGGCGGCGTAATGGGCGATGCCGGGCATTTTTTGGAAGGGTTCGCGGCCGAAGACGCCGGCGGAGGAGTGGAAGACGTAGATGGGGAGGCCGGCGGCCCAGGCGACGGCGGCGGCCATGACGAGTTTGATGGGGTCGTTTTCGGAGGAGACGGAGGCGCCGGGGCCGATGGGTTCGTTGCTGCTGAAGGGGGGCAGGCCGGGGAGGGTGGGCGCGCGGCAGGGATCGAGGACGGGGAGCCAGCCGCCGATGGGGGTGCGGATGTCGCGGGAGAAGTGCCAGGTGGCGAGGTCGGCGGCGCTGCCGCGGTAGAGGGCGATGGCGCCGGCGTCGCCGTCCTCGTGGTGGGAGGTGATGGCAATGGGGATTTGGGTGCGGTCGGCGAGGAATTGGGTGAACTCGCGGAGTTGGGCGACGCCGTCGGGGCCGGGAAAGCCGTTTTGCCAGGCTTCGTTGGCGACTTCGAGGAGGATGATTTTGTGTTCGCGGCCGCGGAGGCTGGCGAGGAGTTTGGCCATGTGGTCGAGGCGGGCGGCTTTTGTTGGCATCAATTGCGCGTCGGCGAAGATGGTGATTTGGGAGCGGAGGCCGTGTTGGTGGATGGCGTCGACCATGGCCTCGAGTTGCCGCCAATAGTCGGGCCAGGCGGGGATGGTTTTGCCGTCGCGATTCCGGAAGGTGACGGGGGCAATTTCGAGGCCGTCCCAGGCGCTGAACCAGCCGACCATGGAGAGGACGCGGACGAAGTTGAATTTGTTGGAGGCGAGGAAGGTGAGGTCGCTTTGGAAGCGGGCGGGGTCGAACTTGGCGCGGCGGAGGGCTTGGAAGTAGGAGGCGCCCAAGCCGAGGAAGGGCCCGGATTGGTCGCGCAGGGAACGGCCATCAACGCGGACGATGTCGGTGGCGAGGGAGGGAGGGGGCACGGCAGCGCGCAGTGTTTTCGGGTCGAGTCCGGAGGGGAAGAGGGACAGGACGAGGAGAATGACGGAGAGGGAGGGGCGGTTGG
>CAZSXX010000481.1:0-3153 GCA_964611245.1 uncultured Verrucomicrobiota bacterium
GTGACGATCACGGCGTAATCCGCGGCGCCAACCTGAAGATCGGTCAGGACCAAGTTGGTGGCGGTGACCCCAAGAGACGTCCCGTTTTTGGTCCACGAGTAGCTCAATGGTGCGCTGCCTTCCGCCCAGACGCTGAGGGCGGCCGAACCGCCCTTGAAAAGAGTTGGCCAAGTGCTGTGGGCAAAGCCGTCAGGTGTGCCGATGGAGCGTGTGATCACAGGCTTGACTTGGGCCGCGTTGTAAATGTTGGCGATATCTTCCGCAGTGAGGGCGGTGTTGAAGATGGCGGGCTCGTCAATGTTGCCTCCGAAGTAACTGCTGATGCCGCCCGGGCTCTCGAAAGAGCCGCCGGTGTCCGCGTTGCTTTGTGCGCCAATCGTCCAAGGATCGCCGGTGACGATGGCGCCATGGGAAGACTCAAGGGAACCGATGGGAAGGCCGTTGCGATAAAGGGTCCAAGCGGCGCCGTCGTAGGTGCCCGCGATGAAGACCCAGTTGCCGACGTCGCCTTCGGGCATCGGGACCAGGACGTTGTCGTAGAAATTCCCATCTGTGACGCCCACTTCGTAGTGATTTGTCGTTCCATATCCCGAGCCAGTAAGGTCGGTGCCGCGGGAAATGCGAAGGAACGTTTCCGCGTAGTTTTGATCCCAGCCGCGCGCGATGATGTCGCGGTAAAAGTTTTTCACGGTCGGCTTGATCCAAGCCATCATGGTGATGTTGCCTTCAATATCCAAGCCGGCGGGAGCGCCGAGCTTGACGAAGCCATTGGCGCCGTCCAGGAAGACGGACTTGTTTTCGGCGCCGAAGCCATCATAAGGGGCGCCAGGCTGGGCGGTGAGGCCACCCCAGACGACGGTGCCGTTGGCCTCCGCGCCGAGGGAGCCGCTGTTGACGACGACGGGGAATGTGGAGGGATCAGGGGCGGTGGCCGGGGCTTCGTTGAGGGGCCAGTAACCGATGGGGTTGTCGGCGAGGATTTGCGCGCTGTAGCCCGCGTTGTTGGTGGTGGCGGCGGCGAAGTGAGCCGCGCACTGTTCGACGGTGAGGGCGTAGCCGTAGTAGGCGAATTCGTCGACCCAGCCGTCGATCCCACGGTTGCCGGACACGCCGCCCGCGGAAATGAGAGGGGAATCGCTCAGACTGCCGTTGAAGGGGGTGCCGCTGATGCGGAGGGGCATTTGGGAGTTTTGGCGCAAGCTGTTCGCTTCGGTTGTAGTAAGCGTGCGGGTGGCAACGAGGGTGCCGTCCACAATGATGGAGCTTTTCGCTCCATCAAACACGCAGACGACATGCCGCCAAGTTCCAACCGCCGCATTCATGCCCGGAGCGCCAGCGAACGGTGGATTGGCGGTGTTGTCGACAGTTCCGACGTACCCCCCAGCGTTTCCGAGGCGGAACTGGAACCGGCCAGCACTGTTCATGTAAAGGAGATAACCGGTGCGGCTGGAGGCGGCAAAGTCGCCCATCATGGACGAGAAGACGGCCATGCCGGTCGCGTCCGTGCCCAAGGCGGCGGGCTTGACCCAGCATTCGACGCTGAAGGCGCCCGACTTGTTGAGGGCGCGGTTGTACGGGACATCGATCTTGGAGCCCGAATGGCCAGCGGCGACATCAGGGTTGAAGAAGCGGACGGAGTTGCCCACGACGCCGGGTTCGCCTTTGGCCGCGTCAAGGACGATGAAGCCGTTGAGGGCACTGCCCATAGTGGAGACATTGACCACTTGGTTCAACGCCGGCGACGGAGCGGTGTCGGAGAACCGCCAATAGCCCACGGGGCCTAGGGAGGCGACGGTGTTGGAGTAGTCGGCCTGCGCAGGCAGGCCGGCCGCCAACAGGCCGAGGGCGGCTAAACAGGAACGGGCTTGTTTTTTCATGTTCATAGAGAGGGTGTCACATCAGGGGATTGGGTTGGTTGTCGGTTTGGATAAAAAGGCAGAGGGAAGGGAGGCATGGGAATCCTCCTCCACGCGCAGGAACGGTGCGGCAGATCATGCATGCAACGTCGGGCATTTCATGGATGCGACCACGGAGTGGTCACGGTTTTGTGCGTCTTTTATTTCCAGGATTTGGGACGAGTGGTCCGGTCCTGCAGCCAAGCTACATCCACATTTCGAGCGGATGGAATATCAGTGTCCCGCATCAAGCTTTGGGGCTGGAGGGGCGGGGTGGTGCGGGGATCGAGCCACTTTTTGATTTCGGAATGGCCGTCCGCGAAGGAGAAGCCCGCGGCGCGATTGTGGTAGGCGCCGGGCATGTCCATGGTGAATTTGTAAAGGGCCGGGTTGCGGGGGTCGAAACCATCCATGTGGGTCATGAAATTGCCCCAATTGATGGTGTCCTCACGCTGGTCCAGAAAGACCCAAGTCTTGGTGGGCCCCGGAGAGGTCCGCTCGTTGTTGAAGTCGGAGAGCCTGAAATAGAGGTTGTAGGGGGCGGCCATGCTGATGCTGCCGTTGCCGCCGCCAAAGCCGCCGAGGAAGAAATTCATCGACATGGTGCGGACGCGGGGCTTGCGCTCGTTGTTCACCACGACGAAAGAGCGGTCCGCCGGGCATCGGTAAATGCCGGGGCTTTTGTTGTAGGGCCAGAGGGGGCGCTGGGTGATATCGGCGTTGATGTCCCAGTTTTTGGGGTCAGGCCCGAAAGACATTTCGGTGCCGGTCCAGGCGTATTTATTCTTGGGATCGGTGGCGACGCCGCTGTGGCTGGCGTAGACGATCAAGTCGTTGTTGTCCTCCGCGTACATCCTCCAAGCGAGGGTCAACTGCTTGTGGTTGTTCATGCACATGATGCCTTGAGCCTTCAATTTCGACTTCGAAAGAGCGGGCAGGAGCATCCCGGCAAGGACGGCAATGATGGCGATGACCACCAAGAGCTCGATTAGGGTGAAGGCGCGACGGGGGTTATGCTTCTTGCCGCCAACGCAAGAAATGGAAAATGCGGAGGTCTTCATGTTACGAAACGGTTTGGGTCGTCTCTAACTGGCTGATGTTGCAAATCCTATGCCGAAAGCGTCAAGAACAAACTTGCCACTTGAATGAAAAACTTTCATGGACGGGACGAAATCGGGAATTTGGGCCAAAAAACATTGAACCGACGGCCACTCAGCCCCCGGCCACCTGGCCAAAAATGGCGAAAATCAGCTTCCGC
>CAZSXX010000482.1:0-3151 GCA_964611245.1 uncultured Verrucomicrobiota bacterium
CGGGGGGCATGAAAGCGCCGAAGCTTTGTCCGGCCGACCCGTTGAAGCGGATGAGCACGGTGTCTTCGGGGAGGCCGGCGGGGCCGTGGCGCCGGGTGATTTCGCTGCCGACGATAGTGCCGACGACGCGGTTGACGTTGCGCACGGGCATTTCGGCGCGCACTTTTTCGCCGCGTTCGATGGCGGGTTTGCAGACCTCGAGCAGGACGGTTTTATCGAGGGATTTGTCGAGGCCGTGGTCCTGGGCGATTTGGCAGTAGCGTCCGACGCTGGCCGGGGCCTCGGGTTGGTAGAGGAGGCTGGAGAGATCGACGCCGCGGGCTTTCCAGTGGTCGAGGGCTTGTTTGGGTTCGAGGGCTTCGGTATGGCCGACCATTTCGGCGAGGGTGCGGAAGCCGAGTTGCGCCATCAACTCGCGGGTTTCGGTGGCGATGAACCGCATGAAGTTGACGACGTGTTCGGGTTTGCCCATGAAATGCTGGCGGAGCTGGGGATCCTGGGTGGCGACGCCGACGGGGAAGGTGTTGAGCTGGCAGACGCGCATCATGATGCAGCCCATCGCCACCAGCGGGCCGGTGGCGAAGCCGAACTCCTCGGCGCCGAGCAGGGCGGCGACGACGACATCGCGCCCGGTTTTGAGCTGGCCGTCGGTTTCGACGGCGATGCGGCTGCGGAGGTCGTTGAGGACGAGGGTTTGGTGGGTTTCGGCGAGGCCGAGTTCCCAGGGCAGACCGGCGTGCATGATGCTGGTTTGCGGGGAGGCGCCGGTGCCGCCGTCGTGACCGCTGATGAGGACGACGTCGGCGTGGGCTTTGGCGACGCCGGCGGCGATGGTGCCGACGCCGACTTCGGCGACGAGCTTGACGCTGATGCGGGCGTTTTCGTTGGCGTTCTTGAGGTCGTGGATGAGTTCCGCGAGATCCTCGATGGAATAGATGTCGTGGTGGGGCGGCGGCGAGATGAGGCCGACGCCCGGGGTGGAGTGGCGGACCTTGGCGATCCAGGGATAGACCTTGCCGCCGGGGAGCTGGCCGCCTTCGCCGGGCTTGGCGCCCTGGGCCATCTTGATTTGCAGTTCGCGGGCGTTGACGAGGTAGTTGCTGGTGACGCCGAAGCGGCCGGACGCGACCTGTTTGATGGCGGAGTTCTTGGAGTCGCCGAGTTCGTTGGTCCAGGAAAAGCGCTCGGGATCTTCGCCGCCTTCGCCGGTGTTGCTCTTGCCGCCGATGCGGTTCATGGCGATGGCGAGGGATTCGTGGGCCTCCTTGCTGATGGAGCCGTAGGACATCGCGCCGGTCTTGAAGCGCTTGAGGATGGCCTCGACGGACTCGACTTCGTCAATGGGCACGGGGGCGGCGGCGGGCTTGAGGTCGAGCAGGCCACGGAGGGTGGCGAACTGCTTGATCTGGGTGTTGACGAGGGCGGAGTATTCCTGGAACGCCTTGTAGCTGCCGGTGCGGACGGCGTTCTGCAGCTTGTGGATCGTCTGGGGGTTGAAGAGGTGGTACTCGCCCTCGGCGCGCCATTGATACTGGCCGCCGACGTCCAAGGTGTGGCCGTTGACCTGACGGGCGGGGAAGGCGTCGTTGTGGCGGATGAGCACTTCGCGGGCGATGACGTCCATGCCGACGCCTTCGACGCGGGAGGGGGTCCAGGTGAAATAGCGGTCGATGACCGATTGCTGGAGGCCGATGCACTCGAAGATTTGGGCGCCACGGTAGCTTTGGATGGTGGAGATGCCCATCTTGGCGATGACCTTGACGACGCCTTTGACGGCGGCTTTGGCGTAGTTTTTGCAGGCTTCCTTGTGCTTGATGTCCTTGAGGAGGCCCTGGCGGATCATGTCGTCGAGGGTCTCGAAGGCGACATAGGGATTGATGGCGCCGGCGCCGTAGCCGATGAGGAGGGAGAAGTGGTGGACTTCGCGGGGTTCGCCGGATTCGAGGATGAGGCCGACCCGGGTGCGGGTGCCCTCGCGGATGAGGTGATGGTGCAGGCCGGCGACGGCCAACAGGGATGGAATCGGGGCGTTTTCGGCGTCGATGCCGCGGTCGGTGAGAATGAGGATGTTGACGCCGTCCTTGATGGCCTGGGTGGCTTTGAGGAAGAGGTCCTGCATGGCCTTTTCGAGGCCCGGGGCGCCGTCGGCGGCCTTGAACAGGATGGGCAGGTCGCGGGACTTGAAGCCGGGCTGGTCGATGTGGCGCAGTTTGGCGAGCTCCTCGTTGGTGAGGATGGGGGACTTGAGCTCGATGAGGCGGCAGCTTTCCGGCTCGGGTTGGATGAGGTTGCGCTCGGAGCCGATGGTGGTCTCGGCGGAGGTGACGATTTCCTCGCGGATGCAGTCGATGGGCGGGTTTGTGACCTGGGCAAAGAGCTGCTTGAAATAGTTGAAAAGGGGCTGCGGCTTGTCGGACAGGACGGCCAGCGGGGTGTCGGTGCCCATGGAGCCGATGGCCTCGACGCCGATCTTGGCCATGGGGACCATCAGAAGGCGGAGGTCCTCAAAGGTGTAGCCGAAAGCCTGCTGGCGGCGCAGGACGGTGTCGTGGCTCGGCTCCGGGAGGTCGTGGACCTCGGGGACATTCGCGAGCTCGATCATGTGTTGGTCGATCCATTGCTGGTAAGGCTTTTCGGAGATGATGGCCTGCTTGATTTCCTCGTCGGCGATGATGCGGCCCTGGGCGGTGTCCACGAGGAACATGCGGCCGGGCTGGAGGCGGCCCTTTTCGAGGACGCGGTCGGGGGGGATGTCGAGGACGCCGACTTCGGAGGCCATGATGACGAGGTCGTCCTTGGTGACGTAATAGCGGGAGGGGCGGAGGCCATTGCGGTCGAGGCTGGCGCCGATGACGACGCCGTCGGTGAAGGCGATCGAGGCGGGGCCGTCCCACGGCTCCATGAGGCAGGAGTGATATTCGTAGAAGGCCTTGCGGTCCTCGGCCATGGACTCGTGGTTGGCCCAAGGCTCGGGGATCATCATCATGACGGCGTGCGGGAGGGAGCGGCCGGCCAGGACGAGGAGTTCCAGGCAGTTGTCGAACATGGCGGAATCCGAGCCGTCCGTCTTGATGATGGGGAAGAGCTTTTTGATGTCGTCGCCGAAGAGGTCGGACTCGATCATGGCTTCGCGGGCGCGCATCCAGTTGAT
>CAZSXX010000483.1:0-3131 GCA_964611245.1 uncultured Verrucomicrobiota bacterium
GGTATGGCAGGTGGCTTGGGATAAAAGGGCGTACTCGTGGGCGGCGGAGCCGCCGGGCCATGCGGCGAGCTCAATGCAGGCGCCGAGCTTGCGGTCGAGGGCGTAGATGGAATGGGCGAAGAGGCGGGGGAGAAGGGCGCCGCGGCTGGGGCATTTCACGAACTGCGCGGAGCGGGCCAGGAGGCCGAGGACCATGCCCAGCAGGGTTGGGTTGGGAAGGGCGCCGCCCGCAATGTGGACGAGGAGTTCGGAGCCGAGGGCGCGGGCGGCGCGCTCGCCGCCGTGTTCGGCCTCGGAGCTGGACATTTCATCGAGGCGGGAGAGGTGGCCGAGGTCCTGGACGATCAGGTCCTCGAGGTTCTTTTTGGTGAGCTGGGAGAAGAATTCATCGAGGCCACGGGCGATGGTGGCCCGGGAAAAGCCGGTTTCGGCGGGGGCTTCGGCAAGGGCGCGTTGGCGGAACGGGGAGGCATCCTCGAGCCAGTCCTGGGCGACCGCGACGATGGTGCGGATGAGGCTGGCGGTGTTGCGCTGGAGGAGGAATTGGGCGCGGTTGCGCTTGATGGCGATGCAGGCCTCCGAGACGGTTTCGGGGGTGAGCGAATCCGGGGGGAGGTCGGCGAGAAAGTAGTTGGGGGTGGTCATCGGTTTTCGGCCTGGCGGAGGCGGTGCATCAGGGGGAGGCCAAGGAGGGAAAGGACAACCAGGAGGGCGAGCGATCCATAGATGGGATAATACGCGGAGGGGATGGAAGCACGAGGCCCGAGTTTCTCGACCCAAAGGCCCATGAACCAATGGGCGAGGTTGCCGACGACGCCGCCGATGGTGATGAAAAATCCGAAGGCGCGGCCGCGCACGGAGCGGTGGACGGATTCCATGACGGCGGTTTCGACGATGGGATAACTGGCCATGAAAAAGAAGCCGTAGAGGACGAGGAGGAGGACGCTCCAGCGGGCGGGGACGGCGGGGAAAACGGCGACAAGGAGGGCGGCGATGAGGAGGACCGCGGTGGCCCAGCGGAGGCGCGCGCGGTCGCTGAGTTGGCCGAACAGGGGGTTGCTGATGGCGGAGGCGAGGAAAATGGCGCTGACGGCGGCGCCGGTTTGCTGGAGGGAAAAGCCCTGGGCCTGCTGGAGGAAGAGGGAGCCGAGGCTGCCCATGCTGCTGCCGGTGAAGTCGCGCAGGCTGAAGGCGAAGGCGGCGGCGGTGAAGATGAGCCAAAGGCGGGTGGAGGCGAACATGCTCTCGCGGGCGGGGTCGGCGGGGGAATGGGCATGGGGATCGTCGTCCGCGAGCCAGGCGAAGGCGATGGCGCCGAGGATGCCAAGGAGGCCGAGTTCCAAGACTGGGGCGCGCCAACCAGCCGTGGCGGCGCGCCAACCCGCGTAAAGGGGACCTGCGAAAAAGCCGACGCTGGCGCCGATGCCCAGCAGGCCAAGGGCGCGGCCGGTTTTGGCGGGGAACAGGGAGGCGACCAAGGCGGTGGCGGCGGGATGGTAGGCGCAGCCGCCAAGGCCCGCCAGGGCGACAGAGAACAGCGCGAAGGGATAGGTGCGGGCTTGGGAGAGGAGGATGTAACCGAGGGCGTTCAGGGCGAGGCCCAGGGCCAGGAGCTTTTTGCGGCTCCAGCGGTCAGCGAGGATGCCGACGTGGTAGCTGGGGAGATAATAGGCGGCCATCATGGCCGTGACGAGAAGGGTGGCTTTCTCGACGCCGCCGAGCTGGAGGTCCGACTGGATGAGGAAATAGAGCGGGAGCAGGGCCACCTGGTAGAGGTGGGTGAAAACGTGAAGTCCGCCACAAAGCCAGAGGGTGCGGACAGGGTGGGTTGCGGCGGGCATTTTAGGCGCTGAGCAGGGAACAGCCCCGCGCTTCGGATGCGGGGGCGCGGCCCAGGAGGCGGAAGCCGCCAGCCGCCGCCACGCCGAAATCTTCGGTCTGCACTTTGATCACCGACCCGATGTTGGCCAAGTCCGTGACGCGAATCAAGCCGGGCTCCCCGTCGGGCGCCTCCTGGCCGGTGGCGGGGGAAATGACCTGGACGCGCGCCCACGGTGGGAAGTGGAACACGCCGTCGGCGCGGTCGTAGGCTTGAGAGCTCAGTTCGCCCATTCCGTATTCGCCGAAGATCGAAGTGCGCGGGATGCCCAACGCGGCGGTGATTTGCCGATGGAATTCCTCCTTGGGAATTTCGCGGGTCCGGCCCTTGTAGCCGCCGGTTTCAATGATCCATGAGCCTTGCGGGAGGGTCAGGGGGGCGTCGGCACCCTGGAGGGCGTCAAGCAATTCGACGAACAGAAAGGCGGTGCCAAGGAGGGCGATGGGCCGTTGGAGGGACTGCGCGGAACGGAGGGCGGCGAGCGCCAAATCAAAATCGAGCCGCCAGGCGCCGAGGGAGTCGAGCCCGCCCACGAATGAGACGCGCGGGATGGGTTGACGCGCGGCGATGGTGTGGAACATGTGGGCGAGGGAAGAATGGGGAGCGTCCTGGGAAGGTGGGGTGAGGAACAGCCAGGACTGGCCCTGGGGGAACGACTGGAATTGGCGGTCAAACCACCGCCAGAGAGATTCCTCATAAAGGCCAAGTGTCAGGAGGGAGTGATGATGGCGGCTGGGGCGCTGGCCGGTGGTGCCGCTGGAGAGAAAGGTGCGCGCGCGTTCCGCTGGGGCGAGGGAGGTCATGTCGAGCTCCTTGAAGGCCACGGTGGGAACCGCGGGGATGGCGCGCCAGTCGTGGACAGGACCCACGCCGCGGGCGGCGCAGAGGCGGCGGAAGGCGGGGTTGGATTGCAGTTGGGCGGCGAACAGGGCGAGGGCGAGGGCGGAGAACTCGTGATCCTGTGGGTCCATGGAGAGGCTCGAACCGATGAACGCGCGCACGCGCGCCTGGAGGTGGGCAAGAATTTGGTCCATGGCGGTTTTTCATTTCGGTTGGTTTTCCGCGACAACCGTGGGCGGGAGACTCCGTAATAATGGACGGAGACGCAACCGGGAAATGGATGTAAAAATTAGGGGCCGGAAGGAATCAAAGTGTTGGCATTAGAGATTGCTAGTAGTTTCCCCGATGCGCAAAGCGCCCGCCCGAGGCAAATTGTTCCGGGCGGGTTCGGGCGCGCCAACGAGGGCCAATT
>CAZSXX010000484.1:0-3126 GCA_964611245.1 uncultured Verrucomicrobiota bacterium
CCGAGTTTCCAAATCGAACGCCTCCGCACTCCGTAGCCGAGGGAGCGCGCCCCCACGATTCCCGCCATTGACCCCCCGGGGGTGGCGCCGTTTACTGAACCGGAATTTTATGGCGAACCTTGCCCATCGAATCATGAAGATCTTCGCACTCCTTTGGCTGGCGGCGCAGTTCGCGGGCGCGGCGGCGGCGAAGAAACCGTGCGTATTCTGCGAAATCGCCGCCGAACGAAGCCCTGGATCGTTTGTCTACCGCGACGCGAAATTGATGGCGTTCATGACGATTGCCCCGGGCAATCCCGGCCACACGTTGATTGTGCCGGTCAAGCACTCCGAAAACCTGTTTGATCTCCCGAGCGACACCGCCACGGAGATGATGGCGCTCGCGCAGCGGATCTCCGCCGCAATCCGCAAGACGGACATCAAATGCGACGCCATTCAGTTGCGCATGAACAACGGCGAAATGGTGCAGAGTGTCATGCATGCGCACCTGCATGTCATCCCACGCTATAAAGATGACCCGGGCATCCGCCCCGACGCCGAGCTGCCCCGACCGCCACGGGCGGAACTGGACAGCATCGCGGGGAAGATCCGGCGCGCTCTCGAAACAACGCCCGGATTGACGAAGTAGGCGCCCAAGGGATTTTCGCCCTCAACCTGACAGAAACCGCCGCCCCATGTTGATTCTGTTTTTTCGAGTCCTTGCGGGAATGACCGTCTTCGTTGGCGTGCTTGGCATCTGGGATGTATTCCTCGGCGCGCCGACCACGGACTCCGCGGTAGTCACCGCCAAAGTTGAGGGACTGCGGTTGGAAGCCAAGGGAAGGCGGCTCTATCGGGAGGCGGTTTCAAAAGCCGTTTACGAGAAGTGCGAGCCTGGCTCGCAGTTGGACCTCCAGTTGACGCCGATTTTTGGCGAGTGGAAATCGGTCATCCTTCAAACCCCAAGCGGGCCTGTGCGGGCGCGGGGCAATGACCTTGTTGGCGAGGCAATGATGAGCCTGGCTTTTCTGGGGTTGGCGGTCGTTTTTCTGCCCTCGCGGGTCTGGATGCGGTGGGAGCCCAAATGGATCATGATCCGGATGGCGTTGATGGCGGTTTCCTTCGCCGGAAGCCTTGTGTTCGTGAAGCTTGTATTAGAGTGGACGGGCGCGGCGGGAGGACGGTGAGGACGGCAGCGGCTTCGGGATGGCGGCGCCGTCTTTGCGGGGGTCCGACGCGCCGTAATTCACTTGGGCGGCGAAGTCACGCATGACGGCCTGTCCACAGCCCATGTTGCTGTGGAAGGGCTCCAGAGTTTTGACCTCATGCCCCCGGCTTTTGAGATCCTCGATAACCGCAGCAGGGATCCGACCTTCCACCTGGATATCGCATCCTTCAAAGGTCGATTTTGTGAAGCGAGGGACTTCCAAGGCTGTCTGGATGTTCATGCCGTGATCAACGAGGTTGGCGACGAACTGCGCGTGGGCCTGGGACTGGTTCCATCCGCCCATGATGCCAAACGCGATTTTTTGGTCCCCCTTTTCCATGAAGGCGGGAATGATTGTGTGCACCGGGCGCTTGCGGCCGGCAAGGGTGTTCGGGTGGTTTGGCTCCAGCGTGAAGAGCCCGCCCCGGTTGTGCAGCGCGAATCCGGTGCCCGGCGCCACAAGACCTGAGCCGAACGAAAAGTAAATGCTCTGGATGAGCGACACCATGTTGCCTTCGGAATCGACCGTGCACAGGTAGGTCGTGTCCGGGCCCGGGTTGAAATTCGGGCTGCCCGCGACTTGGCAATTTGCCTTGGCCGCGTCGATCTGGGCGGCGCGGTTCCCCGCGTGGGTTTTGGACAGCATCGCCGAGGCGGGCGCGGGCCCAAACCTTTGGTCGCCGACGTATTTCAGCATGTCCGCGTAGGCGAGTTTCTTGGCTTCGATCATTGTGTGCAGCGCATTTGGCGAGTTGTGGCCCCATTCCCCAAGCGGAAAGCGTTCCATGATGTTGAGCATCGACAAGGCGGCGATGCCCTGGCCGTTCGGAGGGATTTCGTAGACTGTCCAACCCCGATAGGTCGTGAAAATGGGCACCACCCATTCGGCTTGGAAATCGCCAAAGTCAGCGGCGGTAAGGAGGCTTCCTTTGGCGCGGAGATAATCGACCATCCGTTGGGAAATTGGGCCCCGGTAAAACGCGTTGGCGCCGTTGCGTGCGATCTGGCGAAGCGACCACGCCATGTCGGGATTGCGGAACAGAGTCCCTACTCCGGGCGGTTGCCCACCGGGAAGGAACGCGGCTGCGGTCGAGGGTTCCCGTTCAAGAAGTCTTTTATCCGACTTCCAATAACTCGAAATGACCTCGGGAACGGGGGCGCCGTTTTCGGCGAAATGAATGGCGGGCGCGAGAAGGTCGGAAAGCTTCTTGCGGGAGAATTTTTTTTGCAGCAAATCCCAGCCTGAGACAGCCCCGGGGACGGTCACGGTGTGGACGTCCCCGGTGGTCGGCATTTTCTTGTAGCCGCGATCCAGAAGGTGTTTGGCGTCCAGCGCGGCCGCGGACCAGCCGCTGGCGTTCAGCCCGTGAATCTCCCCCGTCTTGGCCTCATAGACGAGCGCATACAAGTCGCCGCCCACGCCGCATTGCATCGGCGAAAGGACGGTCATGCAGGCGTTGGCGGCAATCGCGGCGTCCACGGCATTGCCGCCTTGGGCGAGGATTTGAGCCGCAGCCTGGGAGGCCAGCGGGTGCTCGGAGGCGACGATTCCGCCGGCGCTGATGACCATGGAGCGGCCCCGCTCCGGCAGGGCGATTGAGGGGCTGGCCGTCAGGATGAGAGCCACAATTGCGAGCTGAATGATGCCCGCGCGGAGCCATGCGGTTGCGAACGGAGGGTTCATGCGTGAATGAGTTTGTGCAACTCCTTCAGCACGCCCGGGATCGTTTTGAAAGGATCGGCTTTCTCCTCAAATTCAAGGGCGACATAGCCCTGATAGTTGTGCTCGCGCAGGATTTGAAGGTAGCGGCCCAAGTCTGAGCGGGCCGCCTTCGCGCCCTTTGGCCGGACCTCCGTTTTGATCTGGACATTCACCGCGAAGGGCGCGCATTTGGCAAAATCCGCGTAGGGGTCCGCCGTGTGGAAATTGGCAGAGTCGA
>CAZSXX010000485.1:0-3125 GCA_964611245.1 uncultured Verrucomicrobiota bacterium
AGCAGGTATTCCTCCGCCCCGATCCGGTACGCGTACAAATCATCCACCACCCCGCCCCGCTCATTGCACATCAGCGTGTATTGCCCGCCCCCGACCGCCAGCTTCCGGATGTCATTCGTCAGCGCCCCGTTCAAAAACTCCGCCGCCCCGGGCCCCCGCACCAGCGCCTCCCCCATGTGCGAAATGTCAAAAATCCCCGCCGCCTTCCGCACCGCCAAATGCTCGTCCGTGATCGACGTGTATTGCACCGGCATCTCCCACCCGCCAAACTCCACCAACCGGGCCCCCAGCCTCTTGTGCGCTTCGTAGAGCGCCGTTCGCTTCAATTCCATCCCTGACTCAATCCTCCACAACCCCGCCGGTCAAGCGGCAACCCAACCGCCCCAAAAAATGAATCTGGAAAATGCCTCGATGAGAACCGCCCACCCGCAGCCCCGGACGCTCACCGCCCAAGCACCGAACTCCGCTCAAAAAACTGGATCGCCTCCGCGGCGTTGGTGTCCCCGGCTTCAGCCGCCTCCGCCAGTTGCACCTTCACATTCAGGACCGCGTTCTTCAGCAGCACCAATTGCTCCGGCGACAACCCTTGCAACCGCGCCAGGGAGGCCGTGGTCTTAACCGCGTTGGTGTACAATTTTTGCTCCAACGAATGCTGGATTTCCGCCCTCGCCGCCGCCAGCGTCGACTCCTTCACCGTCAGGATTTCTTCCGGCGCCTCCGAATTGGAGCACGCCCCCGCCAGCGCCAGCCACAGCGCCACAGACGCGTTTGAAAAAATGGCTTTTAGGCCTCTCATTCCAACGATTCCCGCCCGCACCGCGCCCTCACCGATTCAACGAAAAACAGGAGCCCGCCGACAATCAACGGCGCCTCCTGTTCAAATGCAGCCAAGCCTGGGGTCAGCGGCCCGTCACCATTCGGCCGAGCATCTGCACGCTCTGTTGCGCCGCTTGGTCACCGTTTTGCGCCTTCCGCAGCAGCGCATCCTGCGTCTCCCGCATTCGCGCATTAAAAAGTGCCTGCTGCTTGTCGCTCTTGGGCATGTGCGCCATCCCGACCAACGAACCAACGGCCGCCTCATACTCCTGCTGCTTCACCTTTTGGTTCAATTCATCAAGGCCAGCCGCCAACATTGGGTTGTCTCCGTCCGCCACCGTCGGCGCATTGCCGTCCGCTGCGCCGCCTGCGGCGGCCTCGGGCCCCACCCCCCCTTTTTTCGAGCAGCCAACTGCCAACCCGATTACCGAAGCCATTGCTATGATCAACAATTTCATGGTATTCCCCGATTTAATAATAGCCAGGTCCGCACATCAGATCATTCTCGCGGCCGTTTCGGGCAAACTCATCTCGCAGTTTTTGGAAATTCCGGTACTTGGTGAAGCTCGCCGACAGGCCAAAGGTTCCCAGCATCGCTCCGCCGCCGTAATCCCGAGTCAAAGCGGTGTCGTTCCGCGCCTGGGGATTGGTCGTGTGCCGCTGCGAAACGCCCTCGCTCGGATTCTCCTGGTTTTGGCCCGCATCATTAAAATTGAACGACGCATACTCGTCCGTCTCCCACAGCAAAAAGTCCGTCGGATGAAAAGCCGAAATTCGATACACTCCCGAATTTTGGGGTTGATTTGGCCGCGTTGGCGCCTGTTTACGCGGGGGCGAAGGAAATCCCGAAATTGCGCCCGTGAATGTGTACGCCGTCAGCTTCACATTTCGCGCCAAGTACCTACTCCGGAATTCTCCCTTGGCCCGCATCACGAAGTCCTTCGGGCATTCGAGCACCTTTTGGTTGTCCGCCAAATACTTCGCCAGTTGCCCCGCCTTAAAATAGGGGATTTGGTTGGAAAGCTGCTGCCGCGCCATCGCATCGGAGGAAGACGTTCCAAATGCAACCCCGGGCGAGGCATGCCCCGGGATCTGCACCGTGCTGTAAGCCCAACCCGACGGCCCGCTCCCCGCGCCGCCCCAAGTCGAATGCGGCATGTAATCATCGTTGTCCAGCGTGTACATGCTCACGGCGGTCAAAATCTGTTTGACGTTGTTCAGGTCGATCGTGTTCTGCGCCTTGTCTTTCGCCCGCGCCAGCGCCGGAATCAGCAAGCTCGCCAAGATGGCGATGATCGCGATCACCACCAGCAATTCAATCAAGGTGAATCCCGACCGCCTCGGTTTCGTCAACCCGTCTGGGCTGTTCTCTCGTCCTGTCAAATCGTCGCGCGTCTTCATAAGCAATCTCCGGGCTGTTATTGGAAGGTATCGGCTCGCAATTTTTCCGTCAACATCCGCGTTGCATGGCGCGCCGCGGACCGCTGGATCATCCAAAGCCTACCGGCCCGCGCCTCCGTGGAAAGTGTGCGTTTGGCGGCACAGCAAACGCCCCGCCCCGCCCCGGTTCAGCCCACGACATGCCGCGGGCTCCCCGCCAGGAACGCCGCCACATTCCCCACCGACACATCCATCAGGCGCTGCCGCGCCGCCCGCGTCGCCCACGCGTAATGCGGGGTGATCACGCAATTCTTCGCCCGGAACAGCGGATGGTCCGCCGGCGGCGGCTCCACCCCCAGCACATCCAGCCCCGCCCCCGCGATCCGCCCCCCGTCCAGCGCCTCCGCCAGAGCCGCCTCGTCCACCAGCGGCCCCCGGCTGGTGTTGATCAAAAACGCGCTCCGCTTCATCATCCCCAGCCGCTCCGCGTTCACGATCCCCTTCGTCGCCGGGGTCAGCGGGCAATGCAGCGTCAGCACGTCGCTCCGCCGGAACACCTCGTCAATCTCCGCGCTCGGGAACGGAACGTCCATGCCCGCGCGGTGCCGCCCCACCAAAATCCTCATCCCAAACGCCTCCCCGATCAGCGCCGCCTTTTTCGCGATCCGCCCATACCCAATGATCCCCAGCGTCAGCCCCGCCAGCTCGATCAGCGGCCCGTCCCAATAGCTGAAATCCGGGCATTTCGACCAGCGCCCCGCCCGCACCGTGCCGCTGTGGTGCCCCACCCGGTGCGTCAGCTCCAGCAACAGAGCGAACACCGTCTGCGCCACCGAATCCGTCCCATACGCCGGCACATTGCACACCACGATCCCCCGCTCCCGCGCCGCCGCCACGTCCACAATGTTGTAACCCGTCGCCGTCACCGC
>CAZSXX010000486.1:0-3124 GCA_964611245.1 uncultured Verrucomicrobiota bacterium
CATCGTCGCGTGCAGGTCGTGCACGTCAATCGGGTTCTCCACCGCGCTGTATCCAAACTCATCGGTCGCGCCATAAACCAAGCCCCTCTTGGTCCCGCCCCCCGCCATCCAAATGGTGAACCCCGCGTTGTGGTGGTCCCGCCCGTCCCCGCCTTGGCTCATTGGCGTCCGCCCAAACTCGCCCGCCCACACAATCAGCGTCTCCTCCAGCATCCCCCGCTCCTTCAGGTCCGTGATCAACGCCATGCACGCACGGTCAATCTCCTTCGCCTTCAGCGTCACCCCTTCCTTCACCCCGCCATGGTGGTCCCAATCCTTGTGGTAAAGCTGGATGAACCGCACCCCCCGCTCCGCCAGCCTACGCGCCAAAAGGCAATTCGACGCGAACGACCCATCCCCCGGCTGGCAGCCGTACAGTTCCAGCACCTTCGCCGGCTCCTGGCTGATCGTCATCAACTCCGGCACGCTCGCCTGCATTTTGAACGCCATTTCATACTGCGCGATCCGCGTCCCAATCTCCGGATCGTCCACAATCGCGTCAAATTTCCCGTTGATCCCGTTCACCGCGTTGATCACATCCTGCTGCTGCTCCCGCGAAACCCCCGGCGGGTTCCCCAAGTACAACACCGGGTCGCCCTTCCCGCGCAGGTGGACCCCTTGGTATTTGCTCGGCAGGAAACCGGACGCCCATTGCCGCGCCGCGATCGGCTGGTTCTGCCCGCCCCTTCCCAGCGACGTCAGCACCACAAATCCCGGCAAATCCGCCGACTCCGTCCCCAGCCCATACACCGCCCACGACCCCATGCTCGGCCGCCCCGCGATCTGCGACCCCGTGTTCATGAACATGTGCGCCGGATCGTGGTTGATCGCCTCCGTCGTCATCGACCGGACCAGGCAAATCTCGTCCAGCACCGATCCAATGTGCGGGAACAGCTCGCAGATCTCCGTCTGGTTCTTCCCAAATTTCGCGAACTTCAACTGCGGCGCGAAACACACCAGCTTCTGCCCCTGCAACTGCGCGATCTGTTTCCCCTTCGTGATCGACTCCGGAAACGGCTGCCCGTGCAGCTCCGCCAGCTTTGGCTTGTGGTCGAACGTCTCCAAGTGCGACGGCCCCCCCGCCATCGTCAGCCAGATCACCCGCTTCGCCTTCGCCGGGTAATGCAGCGGTTCCACCACGCCCCGCCCCTTGGCCTTGTCCGCCGCGAACGCCGAGAAAAGCGCCGGGCTCAACAGTGACGCCAGCGCCGCTTTGCCCACCCCATGCGCCGTCCGGCCCAGGAACGCCCGCCGCGTCTGCTGCTGAGCCAGGTGCAATTTGATTTCAGTCGCGATGTCCATGTTATGAGCGG
The DNA here is from genome assembly GCA_964611245.1 of uncultured Verrucomicrobiota bacterium. Taxonomy (GTDB): domain Bacteria; phylum Verrucomicrobiota; class Verrucomicrobiia; order Limisphaerales; family SXQI01; genus CAZSXX01. Next base: position 1,353 of record CAZSXX010000486.1, read on the forward strand.
GTCACAGTTTCGTACAAATTCAGGATCGCCCGCGCGGCGTTCGTCCACGCGGCCAGTTCAGCCTCATTCAAATCCGCCGGCTTCGGCGCCAGCCCCACTCCCAGCAACTCCTTCGCCGCTGCCGGATTCTTCCCATACTCCTCCAACTGCTTTTGCAGCAACGTCCGCAGCGTCGACAGCTCCTCCGCGCTCGGCTGCCGGCACAGCGCCTCCCGCCACGCCCACCGGATTCTCGCGTCCAGATCCCCGCTGCACTCCTTCAATATCCGGGCCGCGAACGCCCGCGACGCCTCCACATACGTTGGATCGTTCAGCAGCGCCAGCGCCTGCTGCGGGATCATCGACCGGTTCCGCTCCGCCGTGCACTCCTCCCGGCTCGGCGCGTCGAACGCCAGCATGCTCGGGTGCGGATACGACCGCTGCCACCACGTGTACAACCCCCTCCGGTATTGGTCCTCCCCCTTGCTCGCGTCATACGAGCGCACCGGGAAATTCAAATTCTCCCAATACCCCTCCGGCTGGTACGGCTTCACGCTCGGCCCCCCAATTTTCTTCACCAACAACCCCGAGATCGCCAGCGCGTTGTCCCGCACCAATTCCGCGTCCACCCGCCACCGGCTCTGCGACGCCACCTCCCGGTTGTCCGGATCCCGCTCCCGCAGCTCCTTCGTCGGAATCGACTCCTGCCGGTACGTCTGGCTCGTGACGATCAGCTTCACCATGTGCTTCATGTCCCACCCCGAATCCATGAACTCGCTCGCAAGCCAATCCAGCAGCTCCGGGTTCACTGGCGGCTCCCCCTGCGACCCAAGGTCATCGAGAACCTTCGACAGACCCACGCCAAAAAACTGCTTCCACAGCCGGTTCACGAACACCCGCGCCGTCAGCGGGTTCTCCCGCGAAACCAGCCAATTCGCCAAATCCAGCCGCGACAGCTTTTCCCCCTCGGTCTTTTTCAGGTACCCCGGCAATCCCGCCTCCACAATGTCCCCGGTCTCAATCAGGAAATTCCCGCGCGGCAAAATCCGCACCGTCCTCGGCTTCTCCGCCTTCACCGAAACCAGGCACCGCGGAATCCCCTTCTCGAACTCATCCTTCGCCTTGCGCGCCTCCGCCAACTCGCTCCGCAACGGCGCCAGCGCCTCCGCGCCCCCTTTGTATATGCCGAACAGCTTCGTCTCCTCCGCCTCGCTCCGGTCCCCTTTCATCACCAGGTCGATCACTTCCTGCTGCGGCAGCGGAACCATCGGCTTCCGCGCCACATCATAGCTGCTCGTCCCCGAAATCCGGAAACGCCCCATCGAATGGACCCCTCCATAGTTGAACTGCATTTCCACCAGCAACGCGTCGCCCGCGCCCAGCTTCACCGGGTCGGACAGCTCCAGCGCCAGTTGGTGCGCCTTGCCGACCTCCGGCAAGATCGCCCATCCCGCCGTCTCCCCCTTCGCGTTCCCATCAATGACCGCGGCCGCCGGCCATCCCTTGTATGGGTTCGCCTCCCCGCCCTGCGTCTGCTCGAAGCTCGCCCGCGCCGCCGCGAACGGAACGGTCACCCGGTCGCCATTCGCCTTCTCGACCCGCGCCACCACCTCCGTCAAAACAAAATTCCCATTCCCCGACCGGCCCGGTCCCTTCGCCGGCAAACTGTCATGCGGCAGCGCGTCGATTCGAATCGCCGAAACCGGGTTCGGCGCCGAGTTGATCCTCAGCTTGAACGTTTCCTTGTCCGGCTTCTTCCCCTTCACCAGGACCGACCCATCCGCCTGCGCCTC
>CAZSXX010000487.1:0-3114 GCA_964611245.1 uncultured Verrucomicrobiota bacterium
GGCGAGGCGGGTCATGGTGTCCTGGTCCTCCGTGTCGAAGGCGTGGCCGTTGCCGATGAGGAGGTCCTCGTAGCCGTCGAGGTCGACGTCGAGGAAGATCGAGGACCAGGTCCAATCGGTGGCGGCGACGCCGGCGAGCTCCGCGATTTCGGCGTAGGTTCCATCGCCGCGATTGAGGGCGAGGATGTTTTGGCGGCGCTGGAGGCGGGGGTCCCACTCCTCTTCGGCGGGGATGATCGGGTCGGCCGGAGCGGCGCGCATGGTTTCGCGGTGGCTGCGGCGCTTCATGTCCGCGACGAAGAAATCGAGGAGGCCATCGCGGTTGATGTCGGCGAAGTCCACGGCCATGGAGAAGTGGCTGGTGAGGGGGAGGGACTCGAGCGGGAGGGGTTGGAAGCGGGCGCCGCCTTTGTTGATCCAGATGCGATCCGGGGTGGAGAAGTCGTTGCAGACGTAAATATCGGGGAGGAGGTCGCCATTGAGGTCGCGAAAGGCGACGGAAAGGCCGAGATCCCATGGGGCGATTTTGAGGGGCGAGCCGGAGAAATCGACGAATGAACCGCCGGTGAACGGGATTGGAGTGAACTTGCCGCGGCCATCATTGAGGCCGAAGAAGGGGGGTTCGCCCAGTTCGACGAGTTTGCCTTGGATGATTTTGAGGCGGTTGGCGTAGCGGCCGGTGACGACGTCGCGGCCATTGACTTGGCGGGTGGAGAAGGAAAGGCCGGAGCGGATGGTGTTTTCGCCGTAGTTGGCGATGAAGAGGTCGAGGGCGCCGTCGGCGTTGACGTCTGCGAAGGCTTGGGAGGTGGAGCCCGCCTTTGAGAGCAAGCCGAGTTGCTCGGTGACATTGGTGAAGCGGCCTTGGCCGAGGTTGATGAACGCGGCGTTGGGCCCTCCGCAGGAGGTTACGGAGAGGTCGAGGAGGCCATCGCCATTGAGGTCGACGAACGCGGCGCCGGTGGAGGCTTGGTTCAAGCAGGCGACGCCGGCCTGGTCGGTGGTGTCCTCAAAGCGCCAGTTGCCGAGGTTCCTGAAAAGCCCGTTGCGCCCGCCGACGCTGCAGAAATAAAGATCGACCCGGCCGTCGCCATCGTAGTCACCGGCCGCGACGCCACATCCGTTGAGGAGGTTGTGGTTCTCGAGCATGCGCGGGAGGGCGACTTGGTTGGTGAAGGCGACACCGGCGGCGAGAGGGTCCAGGGAGGTGAAACCAGGCTGGCCGCCTTGAGGAACGGTGAGAGGGGCGAAGCGATGGCCGTCCGCGGATGTCCAAGCCGGCGGCCCGTTGGCCGACACGGAAATGACGGCGCCCAGACAGAGCAATGACGCGATGGCTCGGCGTTTCGGTGTCATGGTGTCGGGAAAAGTTACCAAGCGGGACTTGGGAATTAAAGGAATTTCGGGTCAACGGAGCAATTTGAGGCCGCCGGGTGCGACCAGAATTTCGCGAGCGCCAACGGGAATGTCGCCGACGACCTTTTTTCCGCCGGGAAGAGTGGCCTCCAGTTTTCCGGCATGGTTGGCGAAGACCAAGGTGGAGCCATTTTGGGAGGAGCTGCCGTTGCCTGCCTGGATTTCACGGACGGGGCCGTCGCCGATGCGGACGCGCGCGCCGACGGAGGGATCCGCGACGCGCACGCGGAGGCCGGGAGCGGCGGAGGAGTTGTGGAAGAGGCGGGTGGCGCCGCGGTTGACGCCGACGGCGAGGTCGACGCGGCCGTCCCCGTCGTAGTCGGAGAGGGCGCATCCGCGCTGTTCGCCGGGAATGCGGATGCCGCTGGCGGCGGAGGAGAGGGGGCGGAAGTTGCCGGAGCCGTCGCCGAGCAGGACCAATCCCAAGCCGCCGTCGCCGCGCGCCACTTCGGCCTGGGAGCAAAAGAAGTTTTGGCTGAGGAAAAGGTCGTCATTCCCGTCGCCGTCGAAATCGGCGGCGCAGACGCCGGAGACGGGGGTGAGTTGGGCTTCGGCAGGGAGCGGGCGGGCTTCGAAATGGCCGCCTTGGTTGAGGAAAAGCGTGGTGTCGAGGCGGGAGGCATGGAAATTCTGGGCGGCGGCGAATTGGGGGCCGAGGAGGTCCTGCACGCCCGCTTGGGCGAAGGCGGCGTGGGTTGGAAAACGTTCACGGAGGTTGGGGATGGAGCGGGAGAGTGCGTCGAGGTTGAGCCACGGAACGGTTTTCCCCTGGATCGGATCGTCGTGGGCCTCGATCAATTCCGGCAGGCCGTCGTTGTCCAAGTCGGCCGCGAAGAGGCGCTGGGGCGATTGGGGGCTGGCGGCGTAGCGGGAGTTGCGGCCCCAGTTGCCGGCGACGAGGTCGATGCGGCCGTCGTTGTTGAAGTCGCCGGTGGCGAGACTGGTCCACCAGCCATGGAAAGGGGTGAGGCCGAGGGATTCGGAGCGTTCGCGCAGGCGTCCATTTTCGTTGAGGAAGGCTCGGAGGCCGCCCCATTCGCACGCGACGACCAGATCCGGGGCGCCGTCGTTGTTCAGATCGGAAAAGAGGGCGGCGGCAACGAGGCCAAGCACGTGGGTGGAGAGAATGGAGTCCATTGGCTCGAAGCCCCCCGGGCGCCCGCGAAATGTTTGGGACGGGGCGGAGGCGGGGTACTGCCCGGGAAGGCACCGGCCACCCACGAAGAGGTCGAGGATGCCGTCGCCGTCGATGTCAGTGGCGGCGATGGGTCCGGGGCTTCCTTGGGTCGCTTGGATCAGGTCGGTGGGGGCGGAGTTGAGGGAATAGGCGCGGACAGACGAACCGGCGGCCAGGGCGTCTTCATAGTTGGCACTCGCGACGAGAATGGCGGTTTTATTGGCGTCGCGGAGGGCGAGGAGGGCGAGTTGATCGCGGGTGACCGGGGCATTCCAGGCGGGACCGGAGAGGGCCTTGAACGCGCCCGCCGTGTTTTGGAAGGCGGCGAGCTGGGCGCCACGGCCCGAGCCGATGACCAGGCTGTCGAAGCCGTTGTTGTCCAGGTCAACCCAAGCGACGCCGGGGCCGAGTTGGCTGAGGCGGCGGGGCATGAGAGGCTGGCGGGCGAAATCGTCGAAGGGCTCGTCCACGTGGATGTGGGCGAGGAGGCCGCTCATGTCCGTGACGAGGGGCGCGGGGGG
>CAZSXX010000488.1:0-3099 GCA_964611245.1 uncultured Verrucomicrobiota bacterium
CCCCTACTTTCCTCCCTACATCCGCGAATTCTCCGGTTGGCTGCGCGAGGATGAAATGATGATGAGCGACATGCCCTGGGCCGTCTCCTGGTACGGCGAGCGCACCTGCCTCTGGACCACCCTCGATTCCGGTGGCACAACCCCCAGCGATTTCTTCGCCATCCACGACCACCAGCGCCCCGTGAAGATGCTCTACTTGAGCCCCCTCACCCTCGACGTCAAATTCGTCTCCGAAATGCTCAAGGGCGGCGAGGCCGCCTGGAGCCGCTTCGCCCTCGACGGCATGGTCCGCACCAATGTCCCTCCCGGCTTCCCGCTCAAATACTCCCCGCGCGGATTCCTCCCCGATTTCCTCATTTTGTCCGACCGCCGCCGCTGGTGATTTTTCTCCCCGAAAAACCTCCCCCGGGGAAGATGGGGGAAAGCCTGATGGAGCCGGGGCTTGACGAAACGGTCCATTATCGCGAACTATCCGGGACGCCGTGGGTTCCGAAGAATTAAACAGCCGAAAAAATAAAAAAAGCTGTTTGACATCCCTTTGGACGCCCCGTAAAACAACGACACTTTTCAAGCACAAAAGGTTTGGGCGGAAACTATCGACATAGGAAGAGAACACGTATGAAGAGATTATTTAAGACTGCAGGAATGGCGGCGTTGGGCGTGGCGAGCTTGGCTCCGGCATTTGCGCAAGGCGCCCAGAAGCCGTGGGCCATCGGCGCCTCGCTGCGCGGTTTTTACGACGACAACATCTACACCTATCCCGGCACCGCCGCCTTGCCGCGCCTCGACACTTTCGGCTTCGAAGCCTCTCCTTCCGCTTCCTACAACCTCAAGCGCGACCAAACCACGTTCGGCGCCAGCTATCTCTATTCGATGAGATACTACATCGACCGTCCCCGTCCGCGTGATGACCAGAGCCACCAGGCCAACCTCAAGCTTTCCCACGCCTTCAACGAGCGCTTCTCCCTCGATGTCAAAGACTCCTTTGTCGTCGCCCAGGAACCCTCCGTTCTTGACCCAACGGTCAACACCACCCTCCCGGCCCGCGCCGAAGGCAACAACGTCCGCAACACCGGCGGAGTCCAACTGAACGCCAACGTCTTCGAAAACTTCGGCGTCCTCTTGGGTTACAACAACACCATTTTTGATTACGAGCAGGAAGCCCAGGACGTCACCAACGCCGGCAACCCGATTGGGTTGGGCAGCCGTTCCGCCGTGCTTGACCGCATGGAGCACCTTTTCTTCCTCGATGGCAACTATCAGGTTCTCCCCAAGACCACCGCCACGCTCGGATACCAATATGGCATCACCGACTTCACCAGCGGCGATCCCCTGTTTATCCTCGGCCCAACCCTTTACAACGGCGCCGTCCGCGACAGCGACTCCCATTTCATCAGCTTGGGTGTCCGCCAGAACGTGAACCGCAGCCTTGACCTCTCCGCCAAAGCCGGTGTCCAGCTCACCTCCTACAAGAGCCCGCTCTTTGATGATGGTGTTGGACCCTACGCGGAAGCCAGCGCCCGCTGGGGTTATGCCCAGGGCAGCTCCCTTCAGGCTGGCGTTCGCCACCAGCGCGTCCCGACCGACGTCCGCACCTTGGCCGGTGGCCTCCCTGCGGCCGATGCTGAAGCCACCACCGTTTACCTCAACATCAATCACGCCATCACCGCCAAAATCAGCGCGATCGCCATGGCCCAATACCAACATTCCAGCTACGGCGAATCCACCCCGGGCGCAGCGGATGCCGCCGACGACCTGATCTTCGCTGGCCTCACCTTGACCTACCAATTCAACCCCCATGTCGCCGCCGAAGTCGGCTACACCTACGACCGCCTCGAGTCCGACCTCCCTGTTCGTGGTTTTTCCCGTAACCGCGTCTTTGTTGGCACTCGCCTGAGCTATTGAGCCGTTAAAGAACCGATTGACAATTCACTTGAGAGGCTGGATTCTATGATCTAGCCTCTTTTTTTTGCAATGGAAGCCTCGAACACGCCGAATCAAACCCCTTTTCAAGCCCCCGCCCAGTCCACCGATAACAAGCTTCATTTCTTGGACTATTGGCGGATCATCCGGATCCGTAAGACGGTCATCCTGGCGGTGTTTCTCCTCGTCGTCATCACCACCACCGCCGTCACCTTCATTCTCCCAGAGTCCTACATGTCGATGTCCCGCATCGAGGTCTCCAAGGACGTCAGCGACATTTCCCCCCTCATGCCGACCATGCAGTCGGCCCAGTACGACCCCTACTTCCTCCAAACCGAATTCGAGAAGATCAAGTCCCAATGGGTCCTCAACCGCGTCATTGAAAACCTCAAGCTCAACGACGTCTGGACCAAACGCTACCACACCGAGGGCAAACTTAAGACCACCGAAACCTACCACCTGCTGCGCCGCCAAGTCGATGTCCAACAGGCCCGCAACACCAGCTTGATCGAAGTCCGCGCCTACAGCGAGGACAAGCAGGAGGCCGCGGACATCGCCAACGAAATCGTCAAAGTTTACAAGGAGCTCCGCCTCAGCTCCAAATCCGACGCCAGCATGCGCGGCATCAAGGCCCTCAAAGCGCAATATGAGGAGAAATCCGCCGATGTCGCCGAACGCGAGCGCGGCGTGGACGAGCTCCGCAAGGCCCTGAAAATCTCCGATGTCGGCGATGGCAATTACTCCATGCTCGTCGAGCCTGAATCCGTCCGCGCCATCGAGCGCGACCGCATCCGGGCCCTCCAGGATTACGTCCAATGGAAACAGCGCTTCGAAGGCCTCAAAGCCAAATCCCGCGCCGAGCTTCGCGAAACTCTCCCCACCACCGCCCGCGACGAAGCCTTGGAACGCTTGCTCGACAAGCACGCCACCGCCCGTCAGGAGTTGGTCGTCGCCCAGAAAGACCTCTCCGACGAGCATCCCCAAGTCATCCGCATGGTCGCCCTCCTGGCCGAGTTGGATTCCCAGATCGAGGCCCGCATCGACGGCATCCTTTCCGGACTCGAATCCCAAGTCGCCGTCAGCAAGGCCGTCATGGACTCCCTCACGGAGAAAGTCGAACTCGCCAAAAGCCAGGACGCCGAGAGCATGGAAAAATATCGCCCTTACTTCAAGGCC
>CAZSXX010000489.1:0-3091 GCA_964611245.1 uncultured Verrucomicrobiota bacterium
TCGAAAAAGCCCCGTCCTCCGTCCGCCTCGACCCCGAATTCATTCTCCTGGCCAAAACCACCTTCCAGCCCCCCAAGGCCATGGTCCTCGCCCAGCTTGAGGATCAGCAGGACGTCGTCGGGCGCCTGCTCGCCGTGGACTCCATCCGCGCCGATTCCTCGGACGAAAACATCAAGCGCCTGCGCGACCTCCTGAACAAGGACTCTTTCTACGGCGTCCGCCAGGAAGCCGCCAGCGCCCTTCGTTCGCTTCACACCCCGGCGGCCTTGGATGCGCTGCTGGCCTCCACCAACCAGCCCGACGCCCGCGTCCGCATCCGGGTCATCGACGCCATTGGCTCCTTCTACCACGAAAAGGCCTTCGCCGTGCATGGCCATGTGCTCGCCCACGAAAAGAACCCGGACATCCAGGGTGAGTCCATCCTTGCTTTGGGCGGTTCGCCCGCCGGCGCCGACACCCAGCGCCTCATTTCATTCCTCACGTCCAACTCCTTCCGCCAGCGGCTCGCCGACCGCGCCATCACCGCCTTGCGCGCGCGCCGCGATCCCGCCGCCGTCCCGCCCCTCCTCGACGCCGTCCAGAAACGGTGGGATGAATTCCCCACCGGGGTCCTCGCCAACGCCTTCGACACCCTCGCCGCCCTTGCCCGCGATGACGACGCCCAGCGCCCCATTGTCCGCGAATTCCTGCAAACCCGCCTCAACGAGGGCCGCCAGCGCCTGCAAATCGCCGCCATCCGCGGCCTCGGCTCACTGCGCGACGAGAAAGCCATTCCCGCCCTGGAATCCTTCGCCACCGCCGCGCGTGAAACCCCCACCCGCAACCCCGCCGAATCCGCCATCAACTCGATTCGCGCCGCCCGCCCGCCCGCCAACGAATCCCAAGCCCTCCGCACCGAGGTCCTCGACCTGAAAAAAGAGAACCGCGAGATGCGCGACGAGCTCAAAGCCCTTTCCCAAAAAGTCCAGGCCCTAGGCAAGCCCGCCTCGGACGCCAAGCCCGCCGCTCCGTCCGCGAAACCGAAGAAATCCTCCACCAAACCAGTCCCGCCCTCCAAAAAATAGCGGGCCATCCAACCCAGTTGCGCTCCATGAACACCTTGATCCCCCGGTCTTTCAGAGGCGCCGCCGCCCGCGCGTTCACGCTCATCGAGCTGCTCGTCGTCATCGCCATCATCGCGATCCTCGCCTCGCTCCTCCTCCCCGCGCTGAGCAAGGCCAAGGCCCGCACCATCGCCGCCAACTGCCTGAGCAACGCCCGCCAGCTTGTCCTCGGCGCCAATTTGTACGCCAGTGACAACGGCCAGAAATATCCCCTTTCCTTCATGGACGTGACCTCCTCCGGCGGCGCCGGCACCGGCTGGTTTTCCTTCATCCGGCCATATGTCCCCAACACCAACGCCTTCCTCTGCCCGGCCAAGCAGCGCAAGGCCACGGTCAAATACACCTACGTTTACGACCCCTCCAAAATGGTCTCCGGCTACGGCGCCAACTTCCAGATCGGTGGCTGCGAATTCCCCTCCGGCGGCTGGCGCATGGCCCCCGTCACCGACAGCGCCGTCGCCCGCCCCTCCACCACGGTTTACCTCGCCGATTCCGGCACCCGCGCCAGGGACACCATCGATCCCGCCCTCTGCGTCAACCAAGCCTCCACGGAAAAGACTGAAGTCTGGCTTCTGGAGGATGTCGGCGGATTTGGCGCGGGGTTTGTCACGTCCGAGGACGCCAACTGGGGCGGCCCGAGCATCCGGCACAACGGCCGCAGCCAGATCGCCTTCATCGACGGCCATGCCGAAGGGAAAAAACCCTCCCAATGGTACTGGCGTTGGACCCCTTGGCTGAACCCAGCCCGCGGCGGCGAAGCCGGCCTGCCCCCCGCCCGCCCCCGCATGCCCGCCGGTTTTTGACCGGCGCCGCCCCCGCCTCTTGCCTAAGGAACTTCGCGGATCCGGAAATACTGGCCCGTTTCGGCGACCTGGAATTCCTGCTCCAAGCTCTCGCGTTGCGCCACGAACGGCGGCCCGGCCGGCGTCCACGCGGCCAAGTCGGACGACGATTCAATTTGGTACCGCTGCCCCAGCACCACTTGCAGGCTCACCTTCACCCGGCTGAGCTGGAGTGACAGCCTTGGCGTGAATGGCGGCGAAGCGATTTGAATTTCCGTCTGGTTGTCATATCCAGCGCCCGCGTTCGCGACCGTGAATCCGACCACCGCGCCGTTGGACACGTTGGCCGTCACGATCGCCCCCGCGCCGGCCCCACCGGAAACAACGACAACGGGCGGGGCCGGATATCCTTCGCCCCCATCCACCAGATTCACGCCCACCAAAAACCCATTCACAATCTGCGGCGTGGCCACCGCCCGCCTGAACTGGCGCGCCTCATTGAGTTGGAGCGCAATGGAATGATAACTCCCCGCCGCCACCATCGAAGCGTTCGTCAGTCCCTGCGGAACGGTTCCCTGCTCCAAATCGTTGGCCCCCCAGACCACCACGCTCCCATCGCTTTTGACGGCAATGCTGTGGTAGAAACCCGCCGCGATCCCCACCACATTGCTCAACCCCGCGGGGACGGTGGCCTTGCCCCGGCTGTTGTCCCCCCACGCCACGACCACGCCGTTTGTTTTCAAGGCCAACGTGTGCCCGCCTGTTTCGACCGCTCCTCCCGCCGCGATCGCCGCAACCCCGGCCAAACCTGTCGGCGCGGTGGACTCCCCGTAGGAATTCCTCCCCCAACCCACCACCGTTCCATCCCCTTTCAGCGCCACGGTGTGATGGTATCCCGCCGCGATTGCCACAACATTGGACAGTCCGTCGGGCACCGTCGTCTGCCGGTCCGGGTTCCATCCCCAGGCCACGACGGCGCCATCGCTTTTCAGCGCCACCGAGTGCCCGCCCCCAGCCGCCACGGCGACGACTCCGTTGAGCTCCGCCGGGACGGCCGTCCGCCCGTCATTGGCGAATCCCCAAGCCACCACGGTCCCATCGGCCCGCAACGCGAGGTCATGGCCGTTTCCCTCCGCGATCGCCACCACATTGGTCGCCGCCGCCGGAACCGTGTTTTGCCCATATTGATTCCAGCCCCAGGCCGTG
>CAZSXX010000490.1:0-3089 GCA_964611245.1 uncultured Verrucomicrobiota bacterium
CCCAATGCACCTTCTGCCTCTGGCCCCAAACCATCGGCGGCCACAAATACCGCGTCCGCTCCGCCGACAACGTCGCCGCCGAAATGGCCCACGCCAAGAAACTCTTCCCCCAAGTCGAAGAGTTCTTTTTTGACGACGACACCTTCACGGCCAACCTGCCCCGCGCCCGCGAGATTGCCCAAAAGCTCAAGCCCCTCGGCATGACCTGGTCCTGCAACAGCCGCGCCAACGTCAATTACGAGACCATCAAGCTCATGAAAGATTGCGGCCTCCGCCTCTTCCTCGTCGGCTACGAATCCGGCAACCAGGAAATCCTCAACCGCATCAAAAAAGGCATCACCGTCGAGGAAGCCAAAAAGTTCACCAAAGCCTGCAAGGAGCTCGGCGTCATCATCCACGGCACCTTCATCCTCGGCCTTCCGGTCGAGACCAAGGAAACCATCGAGGAAACCATCCGCTACGCCATGGACCTCGACGTTTTCAGCATCCAAGTCTCGCTCGCCGCCCCCTATCCCGGCACCGAGCTCTACGAAATGGCCCGCCAAAACGGCTGGTTCGCCAAAAAAGACAAAACCGACATCATCCACGACGACGGACTCCAGCAATCAACCCTCGAATACCCCGGCCTCTCCAAGGAGGCGATCTTCGAAGCCGTCGAACAATTCTACCGCCGCTATTACCTCCGTCCCAAGCCCATCCTCCGCATCATCAAAACGATGCTCGAGGACAAGGACGTCTGCGTCCGCCGCCTGCGCGAAGGCTACGAATTCTTTAAAACCATGTCCCAACGCCGCCAGGATCTCGCGACCGCCACCAGCGCCGCCTGATCAATCACGGCAGCCTTCAATCTTCAACGCCACCGGCGGCTGGTTAAAAGACCAGTCGCCGTTTTTTTTGCCGATTGAAACACACCGCGCCTCGGAAAATCAGCGATGCGCTGGGTTAGCGGGTGGAAAATGGCGGGAGTGGCGGGGCTCGAACCCGTAACCTCTGCCGTGACAGGGCAGCGCTCTAACCAATTGAGCTACACCCCCGCTATGGGGGAGCGCGAACCTACGCAATGTCCCTCCGGGTGTCAATCGCACTTTCCCAAAAAATCTCGCGCGCCGAAAGTTTCTTGCCGACTCCCTCCAACTTGCTGAATCTCTCCCCATCAACTCCGCCACACCGCCGTGATCAAGCAGCTTCCTCTTTGGATTTTTTGGGTCGCGTTGTTCTCCCTCTCCTCGGCCGCTGCGGACGGTTGGTCTGAAATCCCCGGTGCCCGCATCAAGCCCCTACCACAGCTTCCCCCCGCCAAGGCCGGATTCTCCACCCTCGATCCCGCCTCGACCGGCATCCTCTTCACCAACGCACTCGCCCGGTCACGATCCCTCACAAACTCCATTTTCCTCAACGGCTCGGGAGTCGCGGCCGGCGACATCGACGGCGACGGCCAGACCGACCTTTTTCTCTGCGGCCTCGATTCCCCGAACCGCCTGTATCGATCCCTCGGAAACCTGAAATTCGAGGAAATCCCCAACGCCGCTGGCGCCTCCCTCCCCCATCTCGCCTGCACCGGCGCCGCCTTCGCTGACCTCGACGGCGACGCGGACGTTGATCTCATCGTCAACTCCATCGCCGGTGGCACCCACCTCCTTCTCAACGACGGGAAGGGGAATTTTCGCCCAGCCCCAGGCAGTCCCCTCAACCCCGGCAAAGGCGGCGCTTCCCTCGCCCTCGCCGACATCGACGGCAACGGCACGCTCGACCTCTACCTCGTCAACTACCGCACCTCCGCCCTGATGGACATGGGCGACGTTCGTTTCAATTTCAGGACCATCAACAACCAGCGCGTCATCTCAACCGTCAATGGCCGCCCCGTCACGGACCCCGAATTCGCCGACCGTTTTTACATCAACGAATTCGGCCGCATCATGGAAGCCGGCGAGGCGGACGTCCTTTTCCTGAACGAGGGCGGAGTGTTCAAGCCAGTCTCATTCACCGGGGGCGCCTTTCTCGACGAACACGGCCAACCTCTCAAGTCCCCGCCCTTCGATTGGGGTTTGTCGGCCATTTTCCACGACCTGAACGGCGACGGCCTCCCCGACCTCTACGTCTGCAACGATTTCGATTCCCCGGACCGCACCTGGATCAACCAGGGCAAAGGCGTCTTTCGCGAACTCCCCCTCCGCGCCATGGCCCACACTTCGCTTTTCTCCATGGGCGCCGACGTGGCCGACATCAACCGGGATGGCTTCGACGACATTTTCGTCCTCGACATGCTCAGCCGCGATCACCAGCGCCGCATGACCACCGTCCCCGACCGCAGCAACGCCTTCGACCGCGACGGCCAGCGCCAGCAGTACATGATGAACACCCTCCAACTCAATCGCGGCGACGGCACCTTCGCCGAAATCGCGCATTTCGCGGGGGTCGCCGCCGCCGAATGGGCCTGGGGCGCCATCTTTCTGGATGTCGACCTCGACGGCTACGAGGACCTCCTCGTCACGAATGGAAACGAAGCCGATGGCCGTGATTACGACGCGACCGAAAAAATAAAACAGATCCGCGGCTCAAGGCAACTGACCTATCAGGAACGGATGGAACTCCGCCGCATGTTCCGAAAATTGGACACGCCCAACCTCGCCTTCCGGAATCGCGGCGACCTGACCTTCGAGGACGCCAGCCAAGCTTGGGGATTCAACGCCACCGATGTCTCCAACGGCATGTGCCTCGCCGACCTCGACAACGATGGCGACATGGATGTCGTCATCAACAACCTGAACAGCGCGGCCACGATCTTGCGCAACGACTCCCCCGCGCCGCGCCTCGCCGTCCAGCTTTCCGGTCGCGGCGCCAACCGCCATGGCATCGGCGCCCGCATCCAGGTCAACCGCGGCCCCGTCCCCCAAAGCCAGGAAATGATCGCCGGCGGGCGCTACCTCTCCGGCGACCAGCCCCGCCGATCCTTCGCCGCCCCCCGCCCCGTCGATATCGAAGTGCGGTGGCCTTCCGGCCGCTATTCCCGCGTCACCAACGTCCCACCAAACGTCCTTTGCGAAATCGCGGAGCCCCTCGAAAGCGCCCCCCCCCCCCCCCACGCCCCC
>CAZSXX010000491.1:0-3072 GCA_964611245.1 uncultured Verrucomicrobiota bacterium
GAAATTCCATGCAGTTCACGACCGAGAACGTAGTGGAATCAACGGCCTGGATGCCTGTGGCATCGGGGCGTCGCGAGGCGCCAGTGACCGATCTAAAAGTGGTGCTTTATTATTTGGCTATAACTGTGGAAGGAACGAACATGATTGCCACGGGACTGGAGAGAAGCGAAATGGCTTTTCCGATCCGGCCTTCCCCTTCCACCAGCCCAGTGCCGGCGACCACCCTTGCGGACACCGGATCAACGAACGCCCCTTCATCGGAACCATTCGCGGACATGGTGAAGTTTGCGCGCTTTCGCTACTGGGACGGCGTTCAGTGGCTGGACGATTGGAACGCTCTTGAACTGCCTCTCGGAGTCGAGGTGAATCTGGGATTCGACGCGGTCGGCGTTGACGCGCCTGGCGAGCCCATCGCTGATCGAGAGACATTTCGGCGTGTCATCCATATTCCCGCTGGCAGGGCCGCGCCAGTGTTGAAGGATGAGATTCTATGAGGTTCTCGAAGTCGCGGAGCTCCCGCGCCAGAATGGGAACGGCTGCGTTGCGTCCCCGCGGATTTGTCTTGGTGGCCATACTCGTGGTGGTGGTGTTGGCCTCCATGGTCGCCATGAGCCTTTTGTTCCGCGTGAATGCCGAACAAACGGCCACCAGCGCCAGCACTGGAGGAGATCAAGCGTGGGCGGCGGCCATGAGTGGGATTCAAGAAGCGCTTCGGGCCGCCCAAGCCTCGGTCCATGGGTCGGAAGCCTCGGACGTGTGGGATAATCCATCCCTGTTTCGCGAACGCCTGATATATCATGACGGCGCCGACGCCTGGTATTTTTCTGTGTTCGCGCCTTCCTCGGACGAGCTTCGCGGCGATCCTCGCTTTGGGCTTGCCGACGAGGCGGGGAAAGTGAATTTGAACCTCGCCGACGCGTCGATGTTGGGAAAGCTCCCTCGAATGGCCCCGCTGCTCATCGATGCCGCTCTCGACTTTATCGACTCGGACAACACACCTCGGTCCGAAGGAGCGGAGCAGGAGTACTATGATGCCCTGCCGCAGCCGTATTTGATCCGCAATGGACCATTGGAAACATTGGATGAATTGCTGCTGGTGCGGGGATTCAACCCGACCCTGCTTTATGGAGAGGACGCGAACCTCAATTTTCGACTGGACCCGAACGAGGACGACGGCGAAGAACAGTTTCCGCCGGACAACAAGGACGGTCGGCTGGATATGGGATTGGTCCCATTCCTGACCGTCTCCACGTACGAGCCCAACGTGAATAGCCAGGGATTCCCCCGCCTCAACATCAACGAGCCGGCGGGTGTCTTGCCGGATGACCTGCCCTCTGCCTTGACAAATTACTTGGCGGTTCTGAGGCAGCATCGCCTGCGGCTTTCCCATCCGGCGGAATTGCTGGAAGCCAAAGGCAAGTTCAAACTCGACGGTGGCGCCGAAATCGAGGTGCAATCAGGAGTCGGCAAGATGGAGCTGGCGATGGTGCTGGATCGTTTCAGCGCGGACACATCGACCCGCCTCACCGGCCTCATCAATGTGAACACCGCTCCAATGCCAGTGCTCCAATCCGTCGGTGGCATCGACGAACTCCTTGCGGAATCAATCATTTCGAGCCGCCGGAGCCTGGCTCTCGAGCAGCAAAGATCTATTGCCTGGCTTTACCAGGAAGGATTGGTGGACGCCGCCAAGTTCAAAGAAATTGCCCCGCGACTGACGGCGAGGTCTTTTCAATTTAGTTTCAAAGTGGTCGGATACGGAGTGCCTTCTGGCCGCTACCGAGTTCTGGACGTGGGCATCGATGTCGCTGGAAACAAGCCGGCCATCACCAGATTGCGTGATATCACGCGTCTCGGACTGCCGTTTCCGATAGATACCCAAAAATCCGCGCCATCCACATCTCCTATGGGCCAAGCCAAGCTGACTCCCGCAGGCCGTCTGAACGCTCCCGGGCCCCGCAACTCTGGCGCGGTTCCCGGACGCCGCGTGGATGCTTCCGCCGCCGTCGTGCCGTTGTCCCTTGGAATGATTCACTCGCGCCCGCGCCCGGGAACTCCTAGACTGGAGGGTCGCAATGCCTGAAAAGCGCGAGATTTCGCTTCCATCGGTGACACGCCGCCTTTCGAGGCTCGGCGTGGCTCGACCTCGCTTTCGATCACGGTCTCCGAGGACGGTGACGGCTATAGACACCGATGGCCGCACTGTTTGGATTGCCCAAGCGGCCGCGAAAGGAGACCGCGTGGACATCACCCGGCTGGAATCCGTGCCGCTGGAGGCGCCCCCGGAGGCCGATCTGACGGATCCATCCGCGTTGGGAGCGGCGATCGGAAATGCCTTGCGATCTCTGCGCCTAAAACCCGGGGTGGTGGTGATGGGGGTTCCCAGAACTAAACTCATCCTGAGGCCCATGAGCGTCCCCGTGATCGATGATATTCGAGAGCTGGCTTCGGTGATCCATTTTCAAATCAACAAGGATCTTCCGTTTCGATCCGAGGAAGCCGTGATTGATTTCAAGATCAGGGACAGGGCCTTCGTGGCGAGCCCACTGGCGGCTCCGTCGAACGGCGCGGCGATGACCGAGGGCCTTGACTCGCCTGCCAGTTCCAAGATGGAAGTGCTGGTGGCCGCGGTTCAAAAGGCGGTTGTGAGTTTTTCAGAAACCGTTGCCGAGGCCGCCGGCGTTCAACTGTCGGGGCTGGGGTTGCGAGCCTATGCGAACGCGCGTTGCCTGGAAGCCTCCGGGACGATGTTGCCTGGAGAAACAGTCGCCTTCGTTTCGCTTGGGGCCGGCGAGGCGCATATCGATGTCATCAACGGGGACACCTTGCTGTTCAGCAGGGGAGCGACGATCAAAGAGGCCGGCCAAGGCCCGCCCGCCGCGCCCGAGGCCGATGGCACGCCGGCCCCGATCGACGGCGGCGCCAGCTTTGCCTCTCCGGAATCGAAAACCTCCGAAACCCGTTTGCCGGGCGCCCTGGATTCTTTCGTGGAATCGGTTTGCATCGAAGTTGTTCGAACCTTGCACAGCAGCGCGGGTTTGTTTCCGGACTCGCCCGTCGACAGAATTCTCA
>CAZSXX010000492.1:0-3068 GCA_964611245.1 uncultured Verrucomicrobiota bacterium
GGCGGCCTGGCAGGGGCAACCCGGCCTGACGCTGGAGTTGGCCGAACAAGCGCTGATCCACCCGGCCGCGTTTCCCGCCCCCATCCATCGGGCGGAGGTGGCGTTGCTCCGCGGCGAGGTCGCCTGCCGGAACAAGGATGTTCCGGAGGCGCGGTTGGAACTGGAGAAGGCGCGTGGGCACGGGGAATTGCTGGCTGATCCCACGCTTGCCGCCGGGGCCGAGAGACTATCCGGCGAGATCCTCCGGCTGGAGGGGAATCCGGAGGCGGCCGCGGGGGCGCACGACCGGGAGGCCGAGTTCCGACGGAAGGCGCGGCAACCTTGGGAGCTGCCCGCGGCGCTCATCCGAGCTGGGGAGGCGTGGCGCGAGGCGGGCCGGCCCGGACCCGCCTCGGAGCGGTTTTTCAGGGCGGCGCGAAGCGCGCTGGCCCAGGGGGCGGAAGCGCAGGCTGTCCAAGCCGCGGAACTCTCCTCCGCCTTGGCCGCCGCCTCCGGGGACGAGGCCGCCGGACGGCGCGCCGCCAGGTTGCAAGAGGAAATCGAGGTCACTTTCCGACGCAAACACTGATCCATGACAGCTCCTCCCACCCCCCCGGACGAAGCGGACCGGATTTCCGCGCTGCGAGAGTTGGGCGTTCTGGACACGCCGCCGGAGGAGCGGTTCGACCGGATCACCAGGCTCGCCACGCGCATGTTCCGGGTTCCAATCGCGTTGGTTTCGTTGGTGGATGTGAACCGGCAATGGTTCAAGTCATGCCAAGGGTTGGGCGTGTCGGAGACGGGCCGGGAGGTCTCGTTTTGCGGGCATGCCATTCTGGAGGGCGGAATCATGGTGATTCCCGACGCGCGGAAGGATCCCCGCTTTTGCGACAATCCCATTGTCACGGGTCCGCCGCATGTGCTGTTCTACGCCGGGCATGTGCTGAAGGGCCCGCGCGGGCGCAAGATGGGGACGCTTTGCTTGATTGACCACGGGCCGCGCGAGTTCGACGGGGAGGACCGCAAGCTATTGCGCGACCTTGCGGCGATCGCGGAGCGCGAGCTGAACCTGGCGGAGGTGGGCCACCTGCAGAAGGAGCTCCTGGCGACGACGACCCTGCAAAAGGCCATCTTGGACAGCGCCAACCACACGATCATTTCCACCGACGCGGAGGGGGTCATCCAGTCCTTCAACCACACGGCGGAACGAATGCTGGGGCATGGCGCGGAGGATCTGATTGGCAAAGAGACTCCGGGGATTTTCCATGACGCGGAGGAAGTGCGGGCGCGGGCCGTTGTGTTGTCGGATGAGCTTGGGGAACGGGTGGAGCCGGGATTTGAGGTCTTTGTGGCGAAAGCGCGGCGCGGGCAGCCGGACGAGAACGAATGGACCTACATCCGCAAGGATGGTTCGCGCTTTCCGGTGTCGCTGTCCGTGACGGCGATCCGGGACGAGGCGGGCGCCGTCACCGGCTTTCTGGGCATCGGATATGACATCACCGAGCGGAAGGCGGCGGAGAAGGAATTGGCCTCGGCCCTCGAAGGCCAGTCGAACCTGCTCCTGAACATCCTGCCCGGCTCGATCGCCGAACGATTGGGGAAAAGCGAATCGGTGATCGCGGACCGCCTTCCGGAGGTGACGATATTGTTCGCTGACCTGCATGATTTTTCGAGGCTGACCCAAGGCCTGCCCGCGACGGAGGTGGTGAAAAAACTGAACGAGATCGTCTCGTGTTTTGACGCGCTGGTGGACCGGATGGGCCTTGAGAAGATCAAGACCGTCGGCAACGCCTACATGGCCGCGGGGGGCGCGCCGGAGCCGCGTCCCGACCATGCGGAAGCGGTGGCTGACCTTGCCTTGGCGATGCAGCGGGAAATTGTCAAAATGACCGCCCCGAACGGCGAATCATTCGTCCTCCGCGTCGGGGTCAACACCGGGCCGGTGGTGGCCGGGGTCATCGGCAAATCCAAGTTCACCTACGACCTTTGGGGAGAGACAGTGGCGACCGCTTGGGAAATGGCCGCCTTGGGCTCGCCCGGCAACATCCAAGTCAATGAGTCGACAGAAGCCAAGCTCCGGGACAAATACATATTCGAGGCCCGCGGCGACTATTACATCAAGGACAAGGGCACAGTCCACATCTCGTTTTTGAAGGGCAAGAAAAGGGCCGCGCCCTGAGCGGTTGGACGGCGCCCGCCATGGATTGCAATTGTCAATCGGGGGGAGTTGGCGGCATGATTGACCTCTTATGGAAGCTGTTTTTACCGGGCCGGTTTATGTGGTGAAGGACAACATCGACACGGACCAGATCATTCCGGCCCAATACTTGAACCTCATTCCGACGATCCCGGAGGAATATGAGAAACTGGGCAGCTACGCGCTCTGCGGCCTGCCGGACGCCCAGTATCCCGAGCGTTTCGTGCCGGAGGGGGAGATGGACACGAAGTATCCCATCGTGGTGGCGGGCCGAAATTTTGGCTGCGGGAGCTCGCGCGAGCACGCGCCCATCGCGATGGGGGCGGCCGATTGCAGGGTGGTCCTGGCGGAGAGCTTCGCGCGGATTTTTTTCCGGAATTGCGTGGCGACGGGGGAATTGTACCCGGTCGATTGCGCGGACCGGCTGTGCGACATTTTGAAGACGGGCGATGTGGTGACGGTTGACCTGGACGCCTCCACCGTGCGGGCGCACGCCACGGGAAAGACCTATCCGCTGACCCCGCTGGGCGAGGCCAAACCGGTGATCGACGCGGGCGGCCTGTTCGATTTCGCGCGGAAGAGCGGGATGATCCCGGCGCAGCAGGGGGCCTGAGGGGCCCGGCCGGGCATCGCAGAAAAAGGCCGCTTGAGCGTCGAACCCTGGAAAAAAATCGCGTCGAGGAAACTCGGCCACCACCGCATTTTCGACGTCCGAAGCGACACCAAGGTTTCGCCGCGGACCGGGGAGGCGCATGATTTTTACATCATCGAGGCGGTGAACTGGGTCAATGTGATCCCGGTGACGGCGGGGGGGCAGATTGTGATGGTGGAGCAGTACCGGCATGGCTCGGACACGGTTGAGTTGGAGATTCCCGGGGGGATGATGGACCCC
>CAZSXX010000493.1:0-3066 GCA_964611245.1 uncultured Verrucomicrobiota bacterium
TGGCTCCGCCCGAAAAAGTCCCGCACCACGGCGGACAACGCCTTCGGGTTGATCAGCTTCTGCGGCGTCATGGCGTCGATCCCCTGGTCAAACAGCGTCATGCGCTCCTTCACCAACCGCTCCGTCCGCGCCAGGCCCACCCGGCACTGGTTCGCCAGCAATTCGCCCACCGTCCGGATGCGCCGCGACCCAAGATGGTCAATGTCATCCAGCGTCCCCTCGCCCTTTTTCAGGCGCAGCAAATACTTCGTCGCCGCGACCAAGTCTTCCTTGGTCAGGATGCGCGAATCATCCGCCTGCTTCAGCCCCAGCTTCTGGATGATCTTGTAACGGCCCACCCGGCCCAAATCATACCGCTTCGGATCGAAAAACAGCCGCTTGATCAGCGCGCGCGCGTTCGCCGCCGTGGGCGGATCGCCCGGCCGCAGCCGGCGGTAAATGTCCTTCAGCGCCTCCTCTTCGTTCTTGGTCGGATCCTTCTTCAGGCACTTGATGATGATCCCGTCGTCCGCCGTCGTGTCCACGACCCGGATCTTCGTCGTCCCCAACTCCGCGATCTGCTTCACCACCGCCTTCGACAGCGGCTCAAACGCCCGCGCCACCACAATCCCCTTGTCCGGGTCAATCGAGTCTTCGATCAGCACCTTGTTCTGGATGTTCTCCAGATCTTCCGCCTGCTTGATGCTCAGGTCCTCGATGTCGTAGAACAGCTTCAGGATGTCCGCGTCCGTCCCGTAACCCAGCGCGCGGAAAAACGTCGTCGTCAAAAACTTCCGCCGCCGCTTCTTCCGGTCCAAATACACATACAGCAGGTCGCTCGTGTCGAACTGCGCCTCATACCAGGAGCCCCGGTCCGGGATGATCCGGAAGGAATGCAACGTCTTGCCGTTCGGATGCTGCGTCGCCTCGAACGCCAAACCCGGCGACCGGTGCAACTGGCTCACAATCACCCGCTCCGCCCCGTTGATCACAAACGTCCCCTGCGGCGTCATCAGCGGCAATTCGCCCATGAACACCTTCTCCTCCTTCGTCCCCTTCTCCTCCTTCAGCAGGAACGTCGCAGGCATTCCAGCCAATCCTGCTTCGGCTCCCCAATCTCGTAGCTGTGGTAATCCAGCACCGACTTCCCGTCATAGCTCTCGATCGGGAACACCTCGGTGAAGACCGCCTGCAGCCCGAGATTCTTGCGCCGCGACGGAGCGATCTCCGACTGCAAAAATTCACGGTACGAATTGACCTGAATCTCGATGAGATTCGGGGGGGCAATGATCTCCTTGATCTTGCCAAAGTTGATTCTTTCAGATGCTCGGGATGGCATTTTATTTTCGGGTTAAAGGCTGGCTCAATTCCTACCGTTTTCCTTGATCATCGATAACGCATCAATAAAAGACACGACACCGGCGCCCCTTATTCACACAAGGAATCATCCGGTCTCGTTGTTTCTGCTATTTTCTGCCGATAAAGACGCCTACGATAATCAATTCAAAGTGTCCTGTCAAACTACTTTTCGGGGACGGACGGGAAACAGCCCGCCCATCCCCTTCAACAACTCAAACTTACTTGATCTCGACCTTCGCGCCGGCGTCTTCGAGCTTCTTCTTCGCCGCGTCGGAATCCGCCTTGTTGGCGCCTTCCAGAACCGGCTTCGGAGCGCTCTCCACCAACGCTTTGGCTTCGGTCAGGCCCAATCCGGCCTTCACTTCGCGCACCGCTTTGATCGCCGCGATCTTCTTGTCCGCCGGCACGCTCACCAGGATGACGTCGAAAGCCGTCTTGGCTTCCACCGGAGCGGCCGCTGCCGCCCCACCGCCACCGCCGCCGCCGGCCGCCGCGACCGGCGCCGCCGCGCTCACGCCCCACTTGGACTCAAGCGCCTTCACCAGTTCAGCCGTCTCTAAGACCGTCAATCCGCTCAGTTGTTCAACAATCGTGTTAATGTCCGCCATATTTCCTTTCGTCTCGTCGTGGTCCACAGCCGCGTCCCATTTCAGCCAGCCAGCCGGCCAGCCGACGATTTACTTTTCTGTTGCTTGTTCCCCCGCCCGGCGTCATTGCCACGCGGGAAATTGAATCGGGCCAGCCCTCCAAACCAGGATCGTCCTGGTTCCGGAGTCCGGCCCCGCGCCGAAAATCAAGCCGCCGGCTGATTTTCTTTGTCCACCCGCGCCTGCAGCACCCGGGCCAGCGAGCTCGCCGGGGTGTTCAGCAGCCGGACCAGCGTGCTCGCCGGCGCCTGCAACATCCCCAACAGCCTGCCCCGCAGCACATCCAACGACGGCAAATCCGCCAGTGCCTGCAAATCCTTCATCTCCAGCCGCGCGTTGTCCAGGTAGCCAAACTGAATCTTCGGCTTCTCAAACTCCGCCTGGAAATTCTTCAGCACCTTCGCGGTCGCTGAAATGTCCTTCTGCCCCGTCACCACCGCCAACTGCCCCGCCAGGGTCCCGCCCGCCATGTCCGCCACCTTGGCCTCCTTGGCCGCGATCCGGAAAATCGAGTTCTTCACCACGTGAATCTCGGCCCCAGCCCCACGCAGCCGCTTCCGCAGCTCGTTGAAATGCTTGACCGTCACCGCCCGGTAATCAACCACGATGAAAAACGGCGACTTGTTCAGCCGCGTCACATATTCGTTGCCGATAAATTTCTTCTCTGTGCGCATGGAAATTTCTTTCTCTTAAATGTTACGAGGTGATGAACTCACGCACATCAATCCGGATCGGCGGGCTCATGGTCGCCGACAATGTGCAACTCTGCAGGAAGATCCCCTTCACCACCGCCGGTCGCGCCTTCGCCACCGTTTCAATGACCGCCCGCGCGTTCTCAATGATCTGTTGCGCCGGGAAATTCGACTTGCCCACCGCCACATGCACGTTCCCCGCCTTGTCCACCTTGAACTCCACCCGGCCCGCCTTCACTTCACGCACCGCGCGCGCCGTGTCCTCGGTCACCGTCCCGGTTTTCGGGTTCGGCATCAAACCCCGTGGCCCGAGCACTTTGCCCAATTTCCGCACTTCCACCATCGCCTCCGGCGTGGCGATCGCCACGTCAAACTCCGTCCACCCGTCG
>CAZSXX010000494.1:0-3061 GCA_964611245.1 uncultured Verrucomicrobiota bacterium
ACAATGCACTATCGACACTGGGTCGGGAGGAACCGAGGTAAAAACCTCAATTACAAGCGAAGATAGGGTGGGTGGAACGAAAAGTCAAAGCGATTTGTCCCGAAATGCGGAAAAAATTGGATAATAGGGGATAAATCGAAGAAACTATATCGATATCGTGAAATCTGTGTTACAGCGATTCTTCTTGATTGCGGCCATTTTCCTGTGGGGAACGGCGGAGCGAGCGGGCGCGATTGATCTGGGGCCGATTTACGATTCGTTTCCCCTCACTTTGACCAGTGGTCACCGAACCGAAGCGCTGGGGCCGCTGATCAGCGTGGAGAAAACCGAGACGGAGTCGGGGTGGACCTTTTCCCCCATCATGAATTTTCGCCGGAATCCGGGGGTGGAGAACACGACGTTCGACCTCCTTTATCCGGTGGTGACGCTGGACCGGTATGGAACGGAATATCGGTTCCAGATCTTTCAAGTGTTCTCAATATCCGGGGGCAACAACCAAAAACAGGAGAGCAAACGGCGGTTCACGCTCTTCCCGTTTTACTTTCACCAGCGCGCGGATGATCCCAAGGACAATTACACCGCTGTGATGCCGTTTTATGGGCGGCTGGAGAACCGACTGCTGAGGGACCGGGTCCGGTTCATCATGTTCCCGCTCTACGTCCAGACGGTGAAGAGGCAGACCGTGACGGACAATTATTTGCTGCCGTTTTTCCATGTGAGGCGGGGGCCGGGGTTGGAAGGCTGGCAGTTTTGGCCGGTGGTGGGGATGGAGCACAAGGACGTGACGGTGCGGACGAACAGCTTCGAGGAACTCGAGACCATTCCCGGGCACGACAAGTTTTTCGCGGCCTGGCCCTTTTTCTTTTGGAATGACCTTGGGATTGGAAGCACCAACGCGGAGACGCAGCGGATTTTTCTGCCGATTTACGCCGAATTGAAATCACCGGCGCGGGAGACGGTGGCGTACGGCTTCCCGTTGGGGTTCACCCGCATCGTCAACCGGGAGCAAAACTACCGCGAATGGGGGGCGCCTTGGCCGCTGGTGACGTTCGCGCGCGGGGAGGGAAAAGCGGCGAACCGGGTCTGGCCGTTTTTTGGGTTCGCGCGGAACGCCACCCTCGAGAGCAGTTTCGTGGCCTGGCCGATTTACAAACGCAACCGGGTTTTGGCGGAGCCGCTCGACCGGGAGCGGACGCGGATTTTGTTGTTCCTGTATTCCGACCTGAGCGAGAAAAACACGGTGAAGGGCTCCGCCCACCGCCGAAAGGCGCTCTGGCCGCTCTTCACCCATCGGCGTGACCACGATGGAAATGAGCGCCTGCAGATTTTTGCGCCGCTGGAGCCGATGATTCCCGGAAACCAGACAATCGAGCGGGTTTACTCGCCGGTTTGGTCCGTTTGGCGGGCGGAGAAAAACGGCAAAAACGGGGATTCGAGCAAGTCGTTGCTGTGGAATTTGTATCGGAACGAGCAATCCGGCGGGGAACGGAAAGTCTCATTCCTTTTCGGCCTGTTTCAGTTCAAGTCGGGCGGGGATGGGAAGCATTTCCGGGTGTTTTACATTCCATTCAAATAGCCTTCCGGATTTTTTGGGAGGAAGATCGCGGGAGCCAAGTCGGCAGTTGAAATTCGGCGCCGCGCCGCGCAAGATTCGCGCGTGCCGCCCTCCGCCCGATTCTTAATTTGCCTTTCGTTGGCGTTCTTATTGGCTGCCTGCGCCACCCCCCAGCGGAAAGTGACACCGCTGGCCCAACCGGAACCGAGCGAGGAAAAGCCGCAGATTCCGGACGTGGCCCCCCCGGTGCGCGCGGTTCCTGTGATCCCGGAAACAGGGTGGATTGCCCTGGCGGGTTGGTGCGGGCGGAATGGGCTTGAAGCCCCCGTGATCAAGCCGAGCGCGACGCAGACAAACCTCGAGCTCCGCAGCGGGCGGGGAACATTGGTTTTTGAAGCGGGGCGGCGGAATGTGAGGTGGAATGGGCTGCTGATCGGGGCGGGATTCCCTCCCCAATTCACCAATGGGCAGGCGATGATCCACGCGTTGGACCTGGCCAAGCTGGTGAAGCCACTGCTGTCGTCCACGGGCGCGCCAGACCGGAAGGCCGGGGGCGTGGTCGTGATCGATCCGGGGCATGGCGGCGTGAATGAAGGCGCGCGCTCCCAAGACGGAAAGCTCGTGGAGAAAGAGTTGACGTTGGATTGGGCGAAACGGGTGGAAAGAGCGCTGGCTGGGAGCCAGTGGAAAGTGTTCCTCACGCGCGAAACCGACCGGGACATGGGGCTGACGCAGAGGGTCGCGTTCGCCGCGATGAAGAAGGCGGATTTGTTCATCAGCCTGCATTTCAATTCATACTCCAGCGGAGAGGAGGCGGGAATCGAGACGTACTGCGTGACGCCGCAGGGGATGAGCTCCCATTTGACGCGGGGATACGCGGATGAGATTGACGTCCCGCTTGGAAACAACCGGTTCGACGTGGAGAATCTGCTTTTGGCGCACGACATGCACCAAGCGATCCTTCGGAAGACGGGGCGGAGGGACCGCGGGATTCGCCGGGCCCGGTTCATGACGGTGCTGCGCGAGCAGGGGCGTCCGGCCGTGCTGCTGGAAGGCGGTTACCTGTCGAGTCCCGAGGAGGCGCGATTGATTGGAACGGCCGAGTTTCGGCAGAAACTGGCGGACGCGGTGGCTGAGGCGCTGGGCGTGGACACTCCAACCTTGACCACCTCGCGGGAATGAGCAGCCGATTTTTGGTCACGGGCGGGGCCGGATTCATTGGGTCGCACCTGGTGGACCGGTTGGTGGCTGACGGGCATGAAGTGACCGTAATCGATGACCTGTCCACGGGGCAGGCCAGCAACCTGAACGCAGCGCTGGAGAGCGGGCGAGTCGAGTTGATCCAGGCCAAGGTTTCCGAATGTCCGGGGTTGGATGACTTGGCGCGGCGGTCCGCGCGAATCTTCCACCTGGCGGCGGCCGTCGGCGTGGAATTGGTCATTCGTTCGCCCATCCAAGCGATCCGGACCAATCTGGACGAGACGGAGGTGATCCTCGAGGCGGCCA
>CAZSXX010000495.1:0-3060 GCA_964611245.1 uncultured Verrucomicrobiota bacterium
TGGCGTTGGTGGCGGCGTCGACGACGAAGACCATGGCGCGGTTGTTTTCCAAGGTTTGCGCGATGGCCGCTTCCGGGATGACAACGGCGTTCTCGCGGATGGTGGTGGTCAGTTCAAGGTTGGCGAACATGCCGGGCTTGAGTTCGCCGGTCGGATTGGGAACCTGGGCTTTGATCAAGGCGGTGCGGTTGGTGAGGTCAACCACGGGCGAAATGAAAAAGACGTTCCCCTTGAAAACGCGGCTGGGGTACGCCGCGAGGCCGATCGCGAGTTCCTGGCCGATTTTGACTTGGCTGAGGAACTTCTCGGGCACGTGGAACTCCACTTTGACCGGGTCGGCATCGACGAGCCAGACCAAGGGGGTGTTTTTGGTGATGACCTGGCCGGGGCTGACGTGGCGGGCGCCGACCGAGCCGCTGAACGGGGCAAGGATGCGGGCGTCGCGAAGCAGCCGTTTGTTCAGGTCAAGGCTGGCGCGTTGCGATTCAAAGGAGGAACGGGCCTGATCGAACTCCTGCTGGGAAATCAGCTGATCCTGGAATAGCTGTTTGCCGCGGTTGAACGTTGATTCACTCAGCTTGAAATTGGCCTCTCCCTCCGCGACGGCGGCGGCGAATTTGGACTCATCCAGGCGGATGAGGAGGTCGCCTTTCTTGACCCGCTGGCCCTCGGCGAAGTTGATCTCCTGGACGACGCCGTCGGCCTCCCCCCGGATCTCGACGCTTTCGTTCGCCGCGACACTGCCGACCAACGAGAGCGTCTCGGAAACTGGCTGGGCGGTGGCGGGAATGGCCACCACCCGGGGAGGGGGCATTTGGGGCGGGCCTTTGGGGGATTGCTTTTTGCAGCCGGGGGCAGTGGCGCAAAGGACCAGCGCAAAAAACACACCGCCCAGGCGCCGCCTTGGCCAGAATGGGAACCGCTCCAGTTGTGACATCGAAGCGGGAACCCTATTTCCGGGAGGGTCCAAGGTCAAGGTTCAGACCGGGGCGAATTCAGGGGAGAGAATTGCCCGGAATGGACCAGTGAGGGGGAGAGATGTCCGATTTCCCTGACGGAAGCGGGAATCAGCCGACGGCTAGTTTCTCGCTTCGGCCAGCGTTTCGTTGAGAGTCTGAACGAGGCTCGAAATTTTGAATGGCTTGTGGATGAAACGGTCGCTTTTCTCCGGCATCTTGGCCAGGGAGTTCTCGTCGACCATGCCGCTGATGACGATGGTTTTGAGATGGGGCTGGGTTTCGCGGCAACGGGAAATCAGCTCCAAGCCGTTCATGGGCTCCATGCAAAAATCGGTGACGACCATTTCGGGCGGGCGCTCGGCGCAACGAAAGGCCTCGAGAGCGACTTCCGGATTGGTGAACGAACGGACATCGAACCCTTCAAGGTCGAGGACGTGTTTGAGGAGTTCGAGGATGTCGGGATCGTCATCGACCACGAAAATGGTCTCCTTGGCGACGCCGGCGATGCGCTCCGCCCGGCGCTGGGTGGGAGAATTGAGCTTGGAAGCGATGATTTCGCGGAGGGGCTGCAAATCTTCATCGCGGCCGGAGAAAAGGAGGGGATTGACGCGAAAATCGATCTGGGTGGTCTCCGAGTTCGGAACCACACGGCTATTGGCGCAGGCCAGGGCCAAAGCCAACAGAAAGAAACCTCCCCAAAGCGCGGTGATTAGTATCAGGATATTCATAGCGGACGTTTTTTCTTTTCATTCAAGCAGGCGCCGTGCCGATGCCTGTCCAAGACAATATCGGCCTCGGAAGGCCTGAGGTTAAGTGGGCAAAACTTGCCGGAGCGGGCTCGGGGCTGGATCTGGGATCGCTAACGATCAAGGAAAGGGCGGTCCGCAAAGAGGGCGTTTTTTGGGTCAAGCTGGACGGTCGTCCGCATGGAGTAAGCCATGGCGCGCAACAACTCAGGGGCGGAAAGATCGTAGCCGATGAGGGAGACCCGGTAAAAATGCCAGGACTTGGTCGAAGTTTGGTCGGGCAAAAACTGCAGGCCAAGTTTTGGCTCCAAGTCGGGGAGGACGCGGTCGTACGGTCGGTCCAAGTAGCGGGACGCGCCGTCAAACTTCACACTTTTGAGACGCTGGGTGTCCGCCCCCGGGGCAAAAATCACCGGGTCAGCCAGGTTGTCGAGTTTGGTGTGAACCAACAGAAAGGGGGGGACGCAGGTGTAGCGGAGTTGGGCGTGGTTGGTGAGCGCGCGCAGGACGTCCAGCAGGGACGGCTTTTCGGGGAGAAAGAGGCGGCCGGAATTGAAGAAATAAAGCTGGTCGGCGGCGCCGGGCATCAGGACGACGGACCGGAGGGTCTCGGTGGGCTTGAAACTGTCGAAGATCAACTCGACCGGGACGGTGAGATGGGCATTGAAGGAATTGGTGCGGACGGGCATCCGCGCGAGGGCGGACTGGCAATCGTCGGCCGCGCCCAGGGGAAGGCAAAAAATCCAGGCCAGGATGAAAAAACGCGCCAAGGTCACTGCCAGGCTTTCTCGTCAATGGGGGCGGCGGCGCGGCGGCGTTGCATCAGTTCGCGCCAAGTGGTCAGGATGATGCCACGGCGCTGGAGGATCGCCTTTGTCTCGGGGCTGGTGAGGGCATCGAGGTCGGCCTTGCGGTTGGCGGATGAGTTGGTGATGAGGGGAAACTCCTCGGTGGGAACCGAGGCGTGAAAAAGGATTTCAGTGACCCCGGGTTTCAACTCATTCAGCATGGCATGAAGCTTGGCGGGCGTGTCCAAGCCGGACCAACCGGTGTGGAGGTCGTCGATGACCGGCAGGCCCGCGTTCCAAATTTGGGGGACGAGCGGGCGGAGGCTTTTGGCGGCCTCGGGTTCGTTCTTGGAGACGTGCGTCATGTGGCCGCCGACGGCGAGGATGGGAATTTGTTTCTCGATGCCGACCTTCATGTAGCGGGCGAAATAATCGGGGCGGGCGAACAGCGTGCCCATGTGGGAATCGAGATGGGTGATGGGCATTCCGAACCGTTCGGCGCGGGCGATCTGGGCGCGGATTTCGATTTCGACCTCGTCGGGCGTCGCGCGAAGGGCGACTTGGGGA
>CAZSXX010000496.1:0-3057 GCA_964611245.1 uncultured Verrucomicrobiota bacterium
TGGTCGGCACTTCCGGCGTGATCGGGCCGGATTGCGCGAGCCATTGGGCCTGGTTTGCGAGTGCGCGCAGGTAATTGGCCCAGGTGGTTCCCGCTTGGGCTTTGAAGTTGGACCAGACGGCGTTCCAGAGGTCGCCGGCCATTTCGGGCGGGCGAATGCTTGGCTCGATGGTGGCCCAATCGATGACCGTGCCGTCAGCGCGGAGGGTGTCGAGGGTGAGGCGCAGTTCGGCGCTGGCGGCGGGGGCGCGGAAGCGGAAAGGAATCTGGTAGCGCGCGCCGGGCGGCAGGAGATGGGCTGGGCCATCGAAGCTGATGCCGAGGATTTGCATTTCGGCCAGTGTGGGGGCGGTGTTGGGCACGGTTTGGACAAAGCCGTGCGCGATGGGGTAAAAGGCGGCTTCGGAGGCCTTGATGATGAAGAGCGGGGCGACCATGTCGGCGTCGCAGGTGTTGGCATATTCGAGGGTCAGGTTGTAATCCCGAGAGGGGCGAACGGCGTTGGGGGCGATGAGGCGCGCTTCGAGGCGCGGGCCGACGCCGGGATTCACGCGCACCACGCCGGGCAATCGGGTGGGGATGGCGCCCGGTTTCTCAAGTTGCAAATCGTAGAGGCCGGGGGGCGCGCCGCGCAGGTCGAATGAAGGAAAGGCCGCAATTGTGCCATTCAATTCAGTCAGCGGGGCGTCGATGGCGCGGCCATTTTGGCCGATCAAGCGCGCCACAGTGTCGGGGCTGAAGCCGATGCCGCGCAGGCGCGGGGTGAAAAGGCCGGTGTTGCCCGCCTCGCGCAAACTGACTTCACTGAGATGGAAGTCGGAGTAGGTGGTGGAAATCTTGACGGCCAAGGAACCATCCGAAAGGTAGGGCGAAAAGATGAGGACATAGAGCTTGGAAGCGGCCCTTCCCGGGACAGCCAACTGCGCGTGCAAGGTTTCGAGTCCGGCGTCGACAAAGGCTTCCGCGTCGTAGGCCGAAGGGATTCGTCCCATGCTGGCGGCGACCCGGATGGCGGGGAATCCGCCGCCCGCGACGGGGAATTTCGAATCGGCGGCGAGGGGCGCGCCGCTCTTCAAGCGCGCGGCGAGGGCTGTTCCGCGGGCTGGCAGGTTGCCGAACTTGGCGTCGGCGCTGATGGCCTTTTCCACACTGGCGCGGAGGGCCGCGGGCTTGCCCTTGCCCGGGGCCGCGCCGGAATTGACGGTCACGACCACGTTGCGGCCCGGCTCGACGTCGATTTCATAGTACCGGAGGCTGTGCGGGCGCAAGTCCGCGTTCGCGGCCACGCCGATGGCCCTGGATTCAAAACCGTGCAAGAGCAGGGCGGCCAAATCTGAATTCCAAAGGCGGACAAACCCATCTTGATGGGTCGTGGCGACGGCGGTCGCGTCGGGAGAAAGGGCCGCGCCCAGGATCGGACTTTCTCCCTGCGGTTGCGTGATTGTCCGGAGCAGTGCCCCCGTCTCAACGTCCCAAATGCGCGCCGCACTGGGAGAAGAGCTGGCGCTCACCATTTTGGTTCCGTCCCTGGAAAAGCCGACCGAATGCGCGGCGCCGGATTGGACAAAGGCCATTTCCAAAACGCCGTTCTCCAAGTTCCACAGGTAAATCGAACCGTCGGCTCCTCCCGTCAAGGCCCGGCGCCCATCGACCGAGATGGCGACCGCGGTCACGGCCGCATTCAGGCGAAAAGTCTGCAATATTTGCGAGGTGGCCGTGTCCCAGAACAGGGCGGTGCGATCCTCCGAACCGGTCAGCGCTCGGCTGGCGTCTGGATTGAGGGCCACGGCAAGCACAAGTCCGGAGTGGCCGAGGAAGTTGGTTTTTTCCACGCCAGAAACCGCGTCCCAAAAACGCGGCAAATTCAGCCCGCTGCCGGTGAGGACGCGCGTGCCGTCGGCGGCGAGGGTGGCCGGATCCGGTTGCCCAGGCGTGGCCGCGAAGCTGATGACTTGCTTGCGGGTGTCCGCGTCAAACAACCGCGCGGAGCCGTCGCGTGAACCGGAGAGCAACTGGTCGCCCAACGGCGAAAACTGCAACGAATCGATGGTGGCGGTGTGGCCGACGAAGCGGCGCCGCAAATCGCCACTCTGCATGTCGTAAAGCAAAGCCTGAGCGCCGGCGGCGACCGCCAGCCGAACGCCATCCGGCGAGAAAGCCGGCGCCGAGAGCGCGCCGAACCGCGCTCCGTCCAGGCTTCGCAACGGCGTGGTGGTGGAGGCGGTGGGAGCGATGCGGAACGCCCGGGCCAACTGGTTGTTCGCCTCGTTGGCCTCGAGCAGGGCGCCGCCGAGGTCGGTGCCGAGGACAAGGAAATATTCGCCATTGGGGAGGTTGGGAATGGTGACGCGCTGCGCCCAGGCATAACTGGCGCCCGTGGCGAGGCCTTGGGAGCGCGTTTGCTCCGCCAGGAGCGTGTCGCGGGCGTCAATGAATGGATCGGCCGACAAATAAATCCTGTCGATCCAACTGGGGCGGGCGTCGCCGGCGCGATTCTCCAGACGCGCGGACAACTCGATCACTCCGTTGGCAGTGCCTGCGGTGGGCCCTCGAATTTCCAAGGGGACGAGGTCTGGGTTGCTCAGGCTCATGCGGACAGAGGCTTCATTGTTGTCCTCGTTGGATTCAAAGACGGTGTTTCCGACATCCCCCCTGACGATCACCGAATAGGTCCGGGCCGCCACAGAGGGCAAAGTCATCACCGAACTGACGGTGTACGAAAGGGAGTTGGACAAGATGAGCGATCGGGACAGCGTGGGCAGGGGCAGGTCAGTGATGTCCCATTGCTCGTCGTCACTCAAATAAAGGGCGTCGGTCCAGCTTGGCAGGGCAATGCCATCGCCGAGGTTGGAAACGGTCCAATTGACTTCGATCTGCTGGCTGCCCGGGGCTCCCTTCGTGACAGTCACATTAATGGGGCGGAGGTCCGGGGCGGCGATAAGGACCGGGGTGGCGCGCAGGTTATTGTTGCGCCGCGATTCGGCGACTCGCTGCTCCGGGTCGCTGCGGAGAACGAAGAAATAATCGCCGGGTGGGGTGACCGGCATGGTGAAAATCA
>CAZSXX010000497.1:0-3047 GCA_964611245.1 uncultured Verrucomicrobiota bacterium
CCGCAGCACGCATACGCGGCCGTTTCGAACGTGCCGTCCAAACGCGTGACTTTGGTGGGGCGCGACTGGCTGTCAAACAGGCTGTAGACCTCGCTGGAGAGCATCGCGCCTTGAATTTGGTTGGCCAGGTGATGGGTGATCACCGATTGAATCTGTCCTTGCCTGCCATGGGTCGTGACGGTTTTGACCCCATTGCTGATGACGGTTCTGGCGGTGTTGGGCTCTCCGTCTTGCACCGTCTCGACCGTGCTCCCATCCGGCAGCGTGTCCTGGGCGTGGAAGCTCATCGTTCTGTCCGGGCGCTCAACACTGCGGACCCTTCCGCGGGAAGGGCCGTCAGTGTGGTAAGTGGTGATCGTGACCAAGTTGTTGGTGTCCTGGATCGATCCCACGGGACTGGCGCATTGTATTTCGCGGCGCTGCGCCGGGGTGAGGACCCGAATCGTCTTGGCAACCGAAATGCCCCTGAGCTTCTGGATCACAACCCGGGGGGTGTCTGGTTCCACAGAGCCGTCATCGGCGGGATCCTGTGAAGCGTAAGAATAATCCTCGCCCTGACACGAAGAGGCGGCCGGGGAAGCCGTCAGGCCAATGTCCAGTCCACTCAACACACCCGCCGGCCTTCCGCGGGCATCGTAGCCCGTGATCAACTCCCAGCTCCCGTCCCAGCGCGACACGCTTTGCAGGGGCGGCTTGGCGGCGCTCGCTGGATATGGCAGAGGCGCCGCCCCGCTTTCCAGATACGCATAGGTGGTGGTTCGGGCGGAAGCGCCCTGGCCCAAGGTTTCGGATTCCAGAGCTTCGCCCCAAGTGAACCGCCGGTAGACGCGCGCGGATCGATAAAGAACGCCGGGGCCTGAGGGGTCCTGGATCCGGATCTCTTGGAGGCGCGTCTGAACGCCCCCGCCTTGACTCAGGATCTGCTTGGAATAGCCGCCGTCGGTGGTCAGCTCCCAGCCCCCCGAAACCGGCGTGTGCTGGAACTCCCAAACGCGCGAGGCTCCGTTGGGGCCGTCTTGAAGGATCTTCAACCGGCTCTGGCCGCCGCCGCCGCCAGGATCCTCGATCGTCCAGGTGCTCAAAAGAACGGCCCCGCTTGAGTCGTGGATTTGGATCGCATACCCGCGTCTAGGGGCGGGCAGGAGAAGCACCGTGGCGCGGGCTTGGCGGGTGAAGGCGCCGGTGATCCAGCCGGTGGCCGCGTTGGTGCTCACTCCGACCCCCGCCGCGGCGTCCGGCACTCCCGAGAATCGCAACTTCCCCGGCGTCGCCAGCCCGGCATCCGGAGTGTATTCAGACAGATACAATTGCGCTCCCGGCCCATCCGATGCGCCCCCGCCAAGGCTGATCGAAAACGACACGCCGGGATAGTCCGATCCCGCGGTGGCCGATCCCGCGCATCCCGAGCACCCTTCGCTCTGCCCGGGAGTGGCGGCGACGACACGCCCCGTGCCGGGCAGAGCGCGCGAATCAGCCAGCGTGGCGCTGGCTTTGTAGCTGGCGGGCGCGATGTTGACTTCCGTGAGCCACACAGAACTTTCCCCGCCGCCGCCGGGGCAGGCTTCAGGCCACGACGGAGCCGCCAGCGCCACGCCTGATTCGGAAGGAAAATGCCACGTGACGGCATCCGGGGCTTTCATCGACGCCCGCCGTTCCACGGCTGAGGTGGCGCCGTCGGCCGACCGGCGGACCTCGGTCCATTCAATCATGTAATAGTCTCCGGGGATCGTGCCCGTGACGACGAATCGATACTTCGAACGGTCCGCCCGGGCGCAATCCCCCGCGGCGTTGAGCCAGTTTGACGACACGGGATCTTGATCGCTGAAACCGCCCAGCCGCGCCGCCGCCAGCCCGTCCACTTTGGATTGGAGCATCGCGGTGGTGTATTCGGATTCGGGGGCCCAGACGATGTGATCGCGGCCCACCTGAGACGTCGTGCTGGATCCCGATCCCGAGGGGCACGGGGTTGTCGTGCCAGCGGGGCCAAGATAGACGCCGCCACCACAGGGGTCGGCCGGCCCGTGCGCCCAGTGGGCCCAGCCCCAGTCCTGTGCATGCTTGATCCAAGGATCTTCCACCGGCTCGTTTCCGTTCAGCCGGTCTTTCCATCCAGCAGGCGAGTAGAGGTCGTCGCTTTTGATAATATCGGCCGCGCCCGGCAAATTGCCCCGTTCTATATGAGTGTAGCTCCCCGTCGCTCCGGTTGATGGCCGGGGTTCGTAGGGCTGGCAGCCGTCGGCCACAGGAGCTCCGGCCGCCGTCCAATCTGGATCCAAGGTCGTGATTCGATTGTATCGATACGTCTGCTTTCGATGGATAACCGTGCTGATATCGACCGCGCAGCTCCAGTTGAATTCTTGCTCGTAGAATCGCTCCTCGTTCTTGCTGAGATAATATTTGGCGGCGCACCCGGCGGCGCATTGGAAGCCCACCTTCCGCCGTGTGGCGGTGGCGGTGGCGGATTGAATCCTGATTTGCGGGCCTGTGGGATCGCAGCGATGCGCCGAGCCCGCCAGGGCTGGGGAATCCGCGCCGGGCAAGAGCGCCATCACTCCGATGGCGATCACCGCCGCCCATGTACACAGCTCTCCCCTGACTCGCAGCTCTTGACTCATTCGGAAACCTCCTTTTCCTACATCAAACTACGCCCCATCGGCTCGGGCTCCGTACATCCTCAAAGCGAGGGACACTCCGGAGACGACGGATGTCGATTCAGATTCTTTAATGGCCCATCAAGCGCTCAAAACCCCGCCAAACCATCGCTTCCCTTCCAACTCGGCCGTCACGGCTGAGAAAGCCGTTTTGCCGGTTGTTTTGACTTGTCACATGGGAAATGCCGATACGCGCTAGATAAGCCAATCCTTCCTTGTTCTATATAGGGAGATACGGAACTTGGAACTAATTGTAAAGCACTTTTCTTGGAAAAAAAAAGACCGACACGGTGCATCCCAGCAGTTCTCATTTTCAAACTGCATGGGGCAGGGTCTTCGAACTGCCTGTTCGCGGATGTCCCATTCCGTGCGGGGCCGGAGGCCTCCGCAACCGGC
>CAZSXX010000498.1:0-3043 GCA_964611245.1 uncultured Verrucomicrobiota bacterium
CGTCACCGCGACGCATTTCAGCTCCGGCAGCCCCGCAAGCAATTCCCGCCCCAGCGGGACCTTGTTCGTCAGCGCCACCCGGGCCCCCGCCAGCCGTGCCGCCACCTCCCCCGGCCCGCTCCTCTCATGAATCTCGGTTTCCCCCAGCGCGCGCAACGCCTCCCACGACAAATCGCCCGGGTTCAAGGTGTGCCCGTCCAGGACCACAATCTGCGCGCTCATCGCCCTTAATTCGCAACCGCCCGCCCCCCGCGCAAGCCTCTTTTGCCCCCGCCTTCGCCCTAGGTCTTTCCGGCGAAGAAATCCGCCTCCGCCTTTTTCATCGCCCTGCGCAGCTTGGCCAGATCCACCGAGTCCGGCACGAAGTACGCCACCCATGCCGGCCGCACCTTCATCTTCTCCACCGCCTCCAGCAGCGACATGAGCCCGTCCGTGGCGATCCCCACCTCCAGCGCGTTCCGGATTCCCTGCGAAAAGGACCTCTCGAAATCCGCCGCGGGCAGCGCCTTGTTCAGCATCCCATTCGCCGCCGCCGCCTCCTTCGCGAATTTCTCGTGCAGCCCCAAATACTGTTGCGCCATGGTGATCGACACCAAGATTCCGGCCAGGGAGTTGAACTTGGTCACCTGCTCGTTCATCACGTCATCGGTCCAATACTGGCTTTTCTCCACATTGGGCAGCGGCCCGGCCGCCCCCTCCCCATTCGCGGCCATGCTCTCCACATACTGCTTCAGGTAATTCTTCTCCCGCGCGCCGATCGCCTCCGCGTGCGACACCGCCACCAGCGCCTCCACCATCCCCGTCGTCAACGCGATCGTCCGGGGCTCCCTCCCCGCCCCCGCCAGCTTCACTGCGGGCGTCGGCGATTTCTCCAACTGCAACGGCGCGGCCGCCACCTTCTCCTTCACCCCCGGCTTCAGCGCGTCCTGGATGTCCGCCGCCAGCCCGCTGATCGTCCCCCAGTCGGTGGTGTATTGCTGCTGCGGCTCGCCGGACGCCCCGCCACCGATGAGCAGGGCGCCAGCAAGGACGTGTTGAAGCGAAATGATCCTCACGCCCATTGCATCGGCACAATAAGCGGAAAAAATTAGATGAAAATTAAAAAAGAATCGGCTTCGGCCCCGTGGGCCCCGCCACCTGCCCTCGTTTCGGGACGCCGGGCTAAATCCGTCCCGAGAAAAAATCGTCCTCCATTTTCCTCATCTCCTTCCGCAGCTTCCGGCAATCCGCGGACTCCGGCAAAAAATACGAGGCCCACTCCGGCCGCACGTCCAGCCGGTCCAGCTCGTAAAACAGCGTCTGCAGCCCCTCCGTCCCAATCCCCACTTCCAGCGCGTTGCGGATTCCCTGCAGGAACACCTTTTCGAACTCCGCCTCCGTGATCAACTCGTTCAGCGGCCCCTTCCCCGACGCCAACGGCCGGGCGTACTTCTCATGGAGCCCCAAATACTGCTGCGCCATCGTGATCGAAACCAGGATTCCCGCCATCGAGTTGAAATTGCTGATCTGCTCGTTCATGACCTCCTCGCTCCAATAGTCGCTTTTCCCCCAATCGGGCAGCTCCCTGGGCCGCGCCACCGCCTCCTTCGCCTCCTGGCTCTCCACAAACCGCCGGAAATATCTCCTCTTTTTCGTGTCGATCGCCTCCGCGTGCGACACCGCGATCAACGTGTCCAACATCCCCGCCGACACCCCGATCAACCGCGGCGTCTGCCCCACCTTCGGCCCCAGCAGCCTCACCGTCGGGTCCGCCGATTGCTCCAGGCGCAACGGCGCCTTCGCCACTCTGGTCCGCAACCCCGGCTTCAACATCCGCTGCACGTCGGTCGCCAGGTTGCTCAACGTCGTCAGGCTGGTGTAATACTTCTGCTGCGCCTCCACCGGACACGCCCCCAACATCAAAAAAACGCCCATGACAAAACGCAGAAACACGAATGTGATATTTGGGGTCATTGCCACACAGCATAAACTTTTTGCCCCCCATTGAGAACATAAAACGGCGCCTCAATTCGCCTTCCCCTCCCCATTTCCTTCCCTTTCCCGGCGTTCAATCCACGCTTGAATTCCCCCCTTTTACCCGCATGATGCCCGGCCTGTTTATGAAAGTATTGATCTGCGACCCCATCTCCCCCAAAGGCATCGCCCTGTTCCAGCAGCAATCCGGCCTCAATGTCGTCGTCCTCGACAAACGCCTCCCTGAAGCCGATCTCCTCCCCCTCGTCGCCGATGTCGAAGCCATGGTCGTCCGCTCCGAGACCAAGGTGACCCGCAAGGTCATCGCCGCCGCGCCCAAACTCCGCGTCGTCGGCCGCGCCGGCGTCGGCGTGGACAACGTCGACGTGGACGCCGCCACCGAACGCGGCATCGTCGTCATGAACACCCCCGGCGGCAACACCATCTCCACCGCCGAACTCGCCTTCTCCATGATGATGTCCATGGCCCGCAAAATCCCCCAGGCCAACATGTCCATGAAAGCCGGCGAGTGGAACCGCAAGGCCTTCCAGGGCGCCGAGCTCAATGGCAAAACCCTCGGAATCATGGGCATGGGCCGCATCGGCGGCGAGGTCGCCCGCCGCGCCATCGCCTTCAACATGCGCGTCGTCGCCTACGACCCCTATCTCAACCCCACCCGCGCCGAATCCCTCGGCGTCAAGCTCGGCTCCCTCGACGAAGTCTTCGCCCAATCCGACTTCCTCACCCTCCACATGTCCCTCACCGACGAAACCCGCGGCATCCTCAACGCCGCCGCCTTCGCCAAAATGAAAAAGGGCATCCGCATCGTCAACTGCGCCCGCGGCCCCCTCATCAACGAGCCCGACCTCCTCGCCGCCCTCCAATCCGGCCAGGTCGGCGCCGCCGCCCTTGATGTCTTTGAGGTCGAGCCCCTCCCCAAGGACTTCCCCCTCCGCGATCTCCCCCAAGTCATCATGACCCCCCACCTCGGCGCCAGCACCGAGGCGGCCCAGGAACACGTCGGCATCGAGGTCGCCGAGGCCATCCCCGATTACCTCAACACCGGCGCCGTCCGCAACGCCGTCAACCT
>CAZSXX010000499.1:0-3034 GCA_964611245.1 uncultured Verrucomicrobiota bacterium
GCGCGCGAAGCGATTCCCCGGGCCCTCGTTCTGCGCGCGGTTCCCGCGGACTGGGCGCGTTCGCAATGGTCTGGCTACACGGGGGACCGGGACGAGGAAAGGCGCCTGGACTGTTGTTGGGGATACGGATTTGGCTGTTTCGAATGGGATGTCCCCTTGCTGGACGCCGACATCCGCCAAGCCTGCCGCATTCGCGTCCTGTGCGAGGTTTCCTCCCGCCGCATCGACACCCCCCAAACGGACGACGACAATCTCCCTTCCTGTTTTGCCTTGTCCGTGAACGGCGTCCGCCTCCACGAATCAATCGTCAAGAACCACCCGCACGATTCTCGTGGCGCCCTGAGCTACCTGCGCGGCGGGAAAGGCGCCTACGGCTATCTGGTCCACGCCACCGCGGAAGGCGCCCTCCTCCAAGCCATTCGGGACCGGACCAATGGCCAGCTTCAACTTCGCTGCGCGGTTCCGGAGACCTCCATCGCCCAGAACGGACTCACCATCTACGGCGCGGAATGTGGCCGTTATCCAGTCTGTCCCACAATAATCATTGAGTGGTGATCGGCGGCTTGATCCTCCGGCGCCCAAGTCGCCCCGCGAGCGCCGGTTTTCCGCCCTTCATTCACCCCGGCTGGCGAGTCCTGCTGCCCGCAATATCGCGCGTTTCCTTGACTTGGCCGCCTCACAAGCCGATATAGAACCTGTCAAAATG
This sequence comes from uncultured Verrucomicrobiota bacterium, assembly GCA_964611245.1. Classification (GTDB taxonomy): domain Bacteria; phylum Verrucomicrobiota; class Verrucomicrobiia; order Limisphaerales; family SXQI01; genus CAZSXX01. Next base: position 707 of record CAZSXX010000499.1, read on the forward strand.
CTCTGCGACATTTGCAAACAAAACGTGGCCACCGTCCACCTCACTCAAATGGTGGAAGGAAAGACCAAAAAGGTCGATTTGTGCGAGGGATGCTCCAAGGCCAAGGGGGTCGATGACCCCACCGGCTTTTCCCTCGCCGACCTGCTCCTCGGCCTGGGCGCCTCGCAGGAAATGGAGGCCTCCACCGGCGGGGGCGATGTCAAATGCCCCAATTGCGGCTTCACCCAGGCCGATTTCAAAAAAGCCGGTCGCCTCGGCTGCTCGGAGTGCTATAATGTGTTTAGCGAAGGCTTGGAGGGCCTCCTCAAGACGATGCACAAAGGGACGCGGCACGTCGGCAAACGCCCGCATTCCCTGCAAAGCGAACTGGAAGTCGCCCACCTGCTGAAACAACTGCAGAAATCCCTCGACAAGGCCGTGACCGAGGAAAACTTCGAGCTCGCCGCCCAAGTGCGCGACCAGATCAAGCAGGCCAAAGCCAAGCTCACCGAGACCGCGTGAAAACTGTGAACATAGACGATTTTATCAGCTCGCCGACCGTGGCCAGCCAACGGACCGGGCCCCACGACCGGATCGTGATGTCCAGCCGGGTCCGGCTCGCCCGCAACCTGCGCACCCTCCCCTTCCCCGGCTTCGCCAAAAAGCCCGACCGCGTCAAGGCGCTGGAGACCATCCGCCCCGCCGTGCAATCGTTGCCCCAAATGTCCGCCGCCTTTTCCGAGGCGATGGACAACCTGACCGCGCTGGACAAACAAATCCTCGTCGAGCGCCATCTCATCAGCCGCGAGCACGCCGCCAAAAACGCCGGCAGCGGGCTGGTCCTTAACAAGGACGAATCCCTCTGCGTGATGATCAACGAGGAGGATCACATGCGCATGCAGTCGCTTCGCCCCGGCCTGCAAATCAAGGAGGCCTACCAGGCCATTGACGCCATCGACACCGCCCTCGAACGCAAGCTGGAGTATGCCTATTCCCGCGATCTCGGCTACCTCACTGCCTGCCCCACCAATCTCGGCACCGGCATCCGCGTCAGCGCGATGCTCCACCTCCCCGCGTTGGTGCTAACCGAGCAAATCAACAAAATTGTCCAGGCCGTCAACAAGCTCGGCCTGGCCGTCCGCGGCCTCTACGGCGAAGGCACCGAAGCCCTCGGAAATGTCTTTCAGGTTTCCAATCAAATGACCCTGGGCGAATCGGAAATCGAGATCGTCGAGCGGTTGACCAAAGTCCTCGCTCAATTGATCGAGCACGAAGAAAACGCCCGCGGCACCCTGCTGGAGGAAAAACAAAAGGTCCTCTTCAACCACATCGGCCGCGCTTACGGAATTTTGGCCAACGCACACAGCATTTCGTCCAAGGAGACGATGAACCTCCTGTCCCTCATGCGCCTCGGCGTTGACATGGGCCTTTTTCCCGGGACGGAGAAAGCCCTCGTGGACGAGTTGTTTATTGTCACCCAGCCTGCCCACCTGCAAAAACGGTACTCGGAGAAACTGTCCGCCGAGGAGCGCGACCTCCTGCGGGCGGACATGTTGCGCGAAAGATTGCGCACCGTCAGCCGCCCAACCACCACCAACGTTGGGACAGATTTGTCCAAACTGGACAAACCCTCCGAGCAGTAGCAAATTGACACAGTTTTATGAGCGAAGAAGCAATGAACAATTTCACCCCGCGTGCCCAGCAAGTCCTCGCTTTGGCGCGGAAGGAAGCGGACCGCTTCAATCATAATTTCGTGGGGACTGAGCACCTGCTTCTCGGCTTGATCAAGCTGGGCCAAGGCGTTGCCGTCAATGTTCTTCAGAAAATCGGCTTGGACCTCGAAACCGTGCGGATGGAGGTCGAAAAATTGGTCGGCACCGGCCCCGACCAGAAAATGATCGGCAACATTCCTTACACGCCGCGCGTCAAGAAGGTCCTTTCGCTCGCCGCCAAGGAAGCCAAGGCGCTCAACCACACCTATGTCGGGACTGAGCACATCCTTTTGGGCCTGCTGCGCGAAGGCGACGGCGTCGCCGCCCGTGTCCTTAAAAACATGGACGTGGACATCGAGCAGACCCGCCAAGAGATTTTGAAGGAGCTCGACCCGAACTTTGCCTCGGGCGAGGAAGCTCCCACCAATGAAGCCCCCGGCGAGCAAAAGCCCGCGCCCGGCGAGAAAAAAGGCGAGGTCAAGACCCCAGCCTTGAAGGCCTTCGGCCGCGACCTTACCGAGATCGCCCGCAAAGGCGAGATGGATCCGGTCATCGGCCGGAAAAACGAAATCGAACGGGTCATCCAGATCCTTTGCCGCCGCACCAAAAACAACCCGGTCCTCAACGCACAAGCGGG
>CAZSXX010000500.1:0-3017 GCA_964611245.1 uncultured Verrucomicrobiota bacterium
ATCGTCCCTTCCCTATCCTGAGCGCTTGGGCGAGTTCACGCATGTTTTGGAGCGGGGCGCAATTGACCGGCACGGCTCGCGCCGCGCCGCGGAGATCATCAGCCATCCTGCGGTCGCCGCCGCCTCTCGCGGCGTGAGGGCGCGCCCGAGAAGGCTAACCCGAAATGGCGGCCGTCACGGCGCCCGGTGATTGAACCCCTCCGGGTCAAGTTGACGGCGAACACGAAGCGCAACTGGGGAGCGGTCCGGTTCGCCAAAGAATGATGCGGCGCCCAGACCGCGCTGGCTTTGAACGAAAGCGCCTCAGCGGATCAACCCCTCCGCGCGGGCCCGGCGGCGCGCGAAGCATTTCCGAATCTCCTCCACCCACAGCACGAGGCTGGCGACCGCGCCGATCAGGAAAAAGTTCGCCATCGGGATGGGCACAGTGTGGAAAATGCGGTTCATCGGCTCGGTGTAGATCACGAGAAAGTGCAGCGCGTTGCCCAAGGCAAGGCCTCCCAGCAGCCAGTAGTTCTTGAGGATGCCGAGGTTCAGGGCTGACTTGAGTTCGCTCCGGCAATTCAGCACGTTGAACCATTGGCACACCGCCAGCACCGTGAACGTTTCGCTCCGCACCAATTCCAGGGGAGCTCCGGTCGAAGTTCGCCAGGCATAATACCCGAACGCGGACACCGCCATCGCGGGCGTCATGAGCGCGACACGCTTGAGCATCGTCCGGTTCAACAGCGGCTCGCCTTGCTCGATGGGAGGCCGCTTCATTTCGTCGCCCTCCGGCGGCTCCATGATCAGGTTCACCGTCACCGTCCCCTCGGTGACGATGTTGATCCAAAGGATCTGCACCGCCGCCAGGGGCAACGGATAGCCAAAAAAGAGCGCGCTCAAAAGGACCAGCACCTCCGCCATCGACGTGGCGAAGAGGTAGAGGATCACTTTCTTGAGGTTGCGATAGACCAGCCGGCCTTCCTCCACCGCGTTGACAATGGTGGCGAAATTGTCGTCCGTGATGATGATCTTGGCCGCCCCCTTTGCCACCTCCGTGCCCGTGATGCCCATGGCTACACCCACATCGGCGCTCGCCAACGCGGGCGCGTCGTTCACTCCGTCCCCGGTCATCGCGACGACTTTCCTCTGCGCCTGCAACGCTCCGACGATGCGGAGCTTCTGCGCGGGGTGCACCCGGGCAAAGACGGAGATGCGGTCGAGGTTCGCGCGCAAGTCCTGCTCCGGCATCTGCTCCAGCTCCCGTCCATCGACGGCCATGTCCCCCTCGCGCGCGATGCCAAGCGCGCGGGCGATGGCCAACCCCGTGATCTTGTGGTCGCCGGTGACCATGACCGGGCGGATTCCGGCGTCGCGGCACTCGGCCACCGCCGCTTTCACCTCGCCGCGCGGCGGGTCCATCTGCCCGATCAGGCCCAGGAAGGTGGCCCGGCCCTTGAACTGCGCGAAGCCGGCCGCCTCGTCCAACGCCCAATCGTCCACCTCGGCCACCGCAAGCAACCGCAGGGCGCGGGCGCCCATGGTGCTGGACGCCGCCTCCACCGCGCGACGGAACGCGTCGTCCACCGCCTCGCGCCCGCCATTCCGGCTGGCCGTGGCGCACAGGTCCAGGGCCACCTCGGGCGCGCCCTTGATGAAGACGCGGCCACGCGGGCCGTGGCCGTGCTGCGTCGCCATCATTTTGGCGGCGGAGTCAAACGGAATCTCCGCCCGGCGCGGCTTCTCGTGGCGGAGCGCCTCAAGCTCCACGCAGCCCTTGATCGCCAGCGTGAGCAACGCCGCCTCCGTGGGGTCGCCCAGCGCCCGCCAGCGTGGGTCGCTGTCGTCCGGCCGGACGAGCTGGGCGTCATTGCACAGCGCGACGGCCTCGAGCAGGGAGCGGATCGCCATGTCTCCCTCGCAGGATGCCTCCTGCCCCGCCTCGAGCAGCGTCCCTTCGGGCGAGTAGCCCGCTCCGGTCACCTCGATCTCCCGCCCCCCGGGCAGCCAAAGCGCCGTCACGGTCATTTCGTTCTTGGTCAGCGTCCCGGTCTTGTCGCTGCAAATCACGCTGGTCGAGCCCAGGGTCTCAACCGCGGCCAACCGCCGGACAATCGCGCCCCGTTTGGCCATGCGCTGCATCCCGACCGCCAGCGCGATGGTCATCGCCACCGGCAACCCTTCCGGCACCATGGAAACCATCTGGCTGATGGCGACCATGAGAATCTCCGCGAACGGCAGGCCGCGCAGCAGCCCAAAGGCGACGACGACGACGAAAAGAACCAGGGCGGCACCCACCAAATACCGGCCAAACTGCTGGATTCGCAGCTCCAGCGGAGTTTCCGGGTCCGCGGCGCCGCTGGTGAGTTTGGCGATTTTCCCCACTTCCGTCGCCAGGCCCGTCGCCACCACCACCGCCCTGCCCCGTCCCGCGGCGATGTGCGTCCCGGAATAGGCCATGTTCCGGCGGTCGGCCAAGGGTGTGTCCTCGGGCAGAGGATCGATCCGTTTGCCCACCGGAAGCGACTCGCCCGTCAGCGCGGCTTCCGCGGCCTCCAGCGCGGCGGACTCCACCAGCCGCGCGTCCGCCCCCACCGCATCCCCCGCCGACAGTTGCACCAAGTCGCCGGGAACAAGGCCGTGCGCCTCGATCACTTCCTCTTTTCCCTCGCGCAGCACGCGCACCTTCAGCGCGGAGAGGCGCCGCAGCGCTTCCATCGACCGCTCGGCGCGCCCCTCCTGCACTGTGCCAATGACCGCGTTGACGATCACCACAATCAGGATCACCACCGCGTCGCCCCGGTGGCCCATGGCGAAGGCGATGACAGCGGCGACAAACAAAATGTAAATGAGCGGGCTGGCAAACTGCCGCGCCAAGACCCGCCAAAGTGGGCGGCGCTCCGCCTCGGGAAGCGCATTCGGGCCATGCTCAGCCAGGCGGCGGGCCGCTTCGCCGTGGGACAGTCCCTGCCCCAGGTCGACGCCCAACCGCTCGAGCGTTTTGTCCAGCGGCAGGCTGTGCCAATGATCCGGCG
>CAZSXX010000501.1:0-2981 GCA_964611245.1 uncultured Verrucomicrobiota bacterium
ACGACGCGATTTGGCGGCACAGCTCGCTCCCGATGCTCCCGCCTGCGCCCGTCACCGCCACCACACGCCCGGCGATGATCTGCCGGATGTTCTCAGTCTCCAATTGCACCGGCGGCCGGCCCAGCAGGTCCTGGATTTCCACGCTCCGGAGCTGGCTGACCTTCACCTGGCCCGTCGCAAGTTGGTCGATCGACGGCACGGTCTCGAACTTCAAGTGGGTTTTCTGGAGGATTTTTACGATTTCGCCGATCCGCTTCGCCGGCGCGGAGGGCATGGCGATGATGATCTCCTCCAGTTGCAAATTTAGGTTCGCCTCCAGCAACGCCTCCGGCGGCCCCACCACAGGAATGTCATGCACGCGCGAGCGCCATTTGGATCGGTCATCGTCGAAAAACGCGACCGGCGTCAGGCCCAGCGACCGCCGCGTCGAAAGCTCCCGGGCCAGCGACGCGCCCACATCCCCCGCTCCGACAATGCCCACCCGCCGTGCGTGCCGGTGGGCCTTGGCCGCGCTTGAAAAGAACCGCTCCCGGACCACCCGGAACGCCAAGCGGACCGCCGCCAACGCCATGAACGAAAGGACAAAATCAATCAGGATCACCCCGCGCGGCGGCGCAGGATGATCCGGCAGCATCCAAACCAGGTACGAAATGATGGTCGCCGAAACCGTGGCGTAAAAAAGCCGCCGCAGGTCTGGCAGGCTGAAATAGCTGAGCAGCCCCTCAAACTGGCGGAAGGCCATCAGCAAAACCAGCTTCAGCGGGATGATCCAAAGGAAATAATTCCGGATCAACGCCACTTTTTTCTCGTAAGGCTCGGAGCGGGGCGGAATCTCCGTTTTGTCGAAGTCGAACCGGAACATGTAGGACAGCCATAGACTGGCCGTCAGCGCCGCGGAGTATAGGAGGGTCAGAAGCAGCGCGCGCATCACGGTCGAGCGCCGCATTTCCTCAAGCTTCATCATTTGATTTATTCCAATAAAGGCCGGGGCGAGTCAACGGCCTGGCGGTTGGCCGCGCCCGCGGCCCGCGCGGCCGCCCGCTCCCGCGCCTCGCCGATCCGCCGGTCCAGCTTGGCGAACCACCAGGCCGTAAGCGCGACGCCCACCGTGGTGAACAACAGGATCGACCAGCCCGCGGTGTCGTGCGCCTCATCGACAGCTTGAATTCCCTCGGCGTTCGCGCGCAAGCACAGATACAGCGAGCGGACCACATTTCCCACCACCGCCAGCCCCACCCCCACCACCAGCAGCGTGACCTTCAAGCTGCGGTTTTTCAGGACCAGGGATCCGATGAACAGCGTCGCCATCACCGTGGACTGCGCGCTCCTCACCCCGCTGCACGCTTCGTTCACGCCGACGATCCCCGTCGGAAGCTGGATCAGATTGCCGGTCCGTTGCGCCGGGATTCCCATCAGCGACAGCAGCGTGGCGTCGATGGAGACCACCAGGCTTTGCAGGGAACTGACCACCGGCCCGTAAATGAACCCGGGCATCGGGAGGGCGAGAACGAAAAACAGCGCTGGAAACGAAAAATGGCGGACCCCCGCCCAGCCGAACACCCAAAGGAAATTCCCAAAGATGATCAGGTAGATGCCCAGCGCCATCCCGGACAGCGCGGCGGGATTCATCCCCATGGCCGAGTTGTAAAGCTGGACGACGAACAGGGCCATCAGCCCGGCCACCCCCATCAGCACGGGCGCCCACCGCGCCTTGAATTGCGGTCCCGGCCGGAGCGGCCACGCCTCCCAAAAAAGGAACCCGCACAGCATCAGCACCGCCCACCCAAACTGCATTTCCGGCCGTTTGCTCCAATAAAATTCCGCTTTGGAAATCAGCCACGCCCCGGACACCAAGGCGGGCAGGAGGGCGACGACGACGATTCGATTGGATACCGGTTCAGCGGCCAAGCCGTTACCATGCGAGGTTCGCCCCCCGCCGTCAACGTTCCGGCGATTTCTCCCATGCGAAATTCCTTGCGGGAGGGCGGGCGCGGGCGCGAAAATGGGGATGTTCCGAAAGTATTTTCGCATGAAAACAAAAGCCCTTGCCGCTGGCTTGGCCGTGGTCTCCATTTCCCTCGGCGCCGTCCTGGTCTCCACCCGAAATGACCTCGCCCGCCTGCGCGATTCCAACGAAGCGCTGACCCACCAGATGGCGGAGGCCGCCGCCGAAGCGGAACGCGCCCTCGATTCGGCCCGTCCGTCCGAAGCCGAGTTGGAGCGCCAAAAACAGGAGCGCGACGAATTGCTGAAGCTGCGCGGGGAGGTCAGCTCCCTGCGCAAGGAAAAGGAGGCGTGGGAGAAGCGGCTCGCCGCCGACAACGCCGCCGCCCTCGCCGCCGCCGAACAGCGGAAGTTGGAAAGCCAGCGGAAGCCGACCCCAGGCCAGTGGCTTGAATCGGTCCTGAATGGCCCGGCGATGGTCAAAGGGGCGGAGGCGGGCCATATTCGCAGGAAGTTCCTCAACCGCGAGCCGCTGACCGAAGCGGAGCAGGCCCTCCTCAATGGCATGATGGCCCGCACCGCCGAGATCGAAAAGTCGCCGGAGGAATTCAGCAACTTTCAAAGCGCGTTCATCGGCTCCCTCCTCGGCTGGAACAACGATCCCCGCATGCAGCAGTTGCAGAAAATCCTGACGGCCGCATCGACCGCCGCCATCAACCGGGGTTTTGATTACAGCAATCCCGCAGCCAACGCCCAGGCTTGGGCGGCCGACCAGCAAGCCCTGAACGCCCGCGCCACCGGCGGCGTCCAGCGTCTGCTCTCGGCGGATGAAAAGGCCCTGTTCGACAAAGCCTTCATCGGGGTCCTTGGCGTGGACATCGCCGGCGGGGCCCCCCGCTGACGCTCAGCCCGCAACCCAATCCACCAGGAAACGGCACAACAACTCGAGCCCAGCCAATTCCTCGATGGACTCCACCCCGCAAAACGCGAACCCGGCCCCGTAAGCCGCCCCGTTCAGGACGCAGCCGTCCGTGCGC
>CAZSXX010000502.1:0-2160 GCA_964611245.1 uncultured Verrucomicrobiota bacterium
TCCAGCACAGATGGTCGACATGGTGGATGTAGAAATCGCTGTAACATCCGCCGCTGGCCCAAATGAAGCTGTGGAAGCGCTGGATCTGGTACATCAGCTCGCTGATCCCGGCCGGCTTTGGCAGGGAGGCCATGGAGCCAACGGGGCCGTGCATGCGGTAGCCGCGCATGAGGATGATGTCGCCGATTTCGCCGTCCTGGATGCGGGCATGGAGCTGCTGGAGGGAGCGGCTGTGGCGGGACATGAGGCCGACGCCGACTTTCAGGTTCTTTTTGGCGGCCTCCTCGCCGAGGCTGATCATGCGGCGGGAGGTGGGGCCGTCGGCGGTGACGGGCTTTTCCATGAAGACGTTGAGGCCTTTTTGGATGGCGTACTGGAAGTTGACCCAGCGGAAGGCAAGGGGGGTGGTGAAGATGGCGATGTCGCCGGGCTTGAGGACGTCCATGGCCCTTTTGTAGGCGTCGAACCCGAGGAACTTGGTGTCGTCGGTGACTTCGACGTCATCCTTGATGCCTTGCTGGCGCTTGAGGGCGTCGACGCAGTTCTTCATCTTGTCCTCGAAGACATCGGCGACGGCGGCGAGCTTGATGGAGCCGCGTTTGACGGACATCGCGTTGCTGGCGGCGCCGCCGCCGCGGCCCCCGCAGCCGATCAAGGCCAACCGGATTTGGTCGCTCCCCTGCGCATGGACATGCGGCAAGGCCACGCCCGCCAGCGCGGAGACGGCGGCGGCACGGCCGGATGTTTTTAGGAATTCGCGGCGCGAAGTCCCGGGGGTTTTGGGGGTTTGGGGATCAGTCATAAGATGGATATCATCAAATCCCGACGCCGCGCTGTCAAAAAAAATTCAAGCATTGTGGCGCGGCGGGAAAAAATAGGGGCCTCAAATTCGGATTGTATCCGAAGAAACCCTGATGCAGACTCCGGGGATGCACCCTAGCCGAGAAGCCACCCGCGCGAAGCCGCGCCGTGCGCGGGCAGGCCAACTGGAATAAACGACTGCCATGCGAACTGTTTTGCTTATCTTCGGCGAATTGACGGACCAGGACATCGACTGGCTGAGCGCATCCGGGACCAAGAAATCGTTGGCGCCGGGGGAGGTGCTGATCCAGAAAGGTGCGCCGATCAGCGCGCTGTACATCGTTTTGACGGGCGAGTTTTCGGTCTGGATCGACGACCAGAGGGAAGTTTCGCGGGCGGCGAGCGGGGAGATGCTGGGGGAAATGTCGTTGCTGGAGGCGCGCCCGCCGTCCGCGACGGTGAAGGCGGCGACGCAGTCGGATGTGCTGGCGGTGCCGAGGCAGAAATTGTTGGAGCGGCTGAGGCAGGACGCGCCGTTTGCGGCGCGGTTTTACAAGGCGCTGGGGATGTTGCTGTCGTTCCGGTTGAGGCGGCTGACCCACGCGAGGCATGGGCGGGAGGACGAGGCGGAGAACGCGGACGAATTGGACGCGAACATTTTGGACACGGTGTTCCTGGCGGGCGCCCGGTTTGACCGGATGCTCAAGCGGCTGGCCTGACAGAAGGGCGAGGAGAGCGCTCCGCAGGGGTGGGGGCAACATTTTGGCGGACGGATGGATGGCGCGCAAAGCGAATGTTGATGATTGTCGGCCTCACAATGAATGGTGAACTGAAGTGGCGAACGCGCAGGCTCGCCATGGGGGCCGTCTTGTGGGCCGCGCTGGCGGGCCCTGGCGCGGGGGCGCAGGAGGGGGCGGCTGGGCCGAGGATTGGGCTGGAGGAGGCGGTTAAATCCACCTTGCGGCGGGATCCAAACATCCGGATCCAGGAGGAGCAGGTGAAGTTTTCCGAGGGGACCGTGCAGCGGGAGGCTGGGCAGTTCGATTTCACGCTCGACACGGCGGTTTCGCAGGGGGTGACGCGCATTCCACGGACGGAATTGGAGCGGCTGAGCCTGGCGGGGAAGACGAACCTGCAGGACACCGTGTCCGATTTCTCGAACCAGCGGGTGGCGGTGACGAAGCAATTCAGGGCCGGGCCAAGCGTGAGCACCGGGGTGGAGGTGAACCGGTTCCACAACAACCTGGACGACGCGGCGGTGAACCGGGCGAACGTGAATTTCATCCTGAACGTGCCGCTGCTGAAGCGTTTTGGGGCGGCCTCGACGGCGGCCGGGGAGAGGGCGGCGCGGGTGATCGA
>CAZSXX010000502.1:2170-2979 GCA_964611245.1 uncultured Verrucomicrobiota bacterium
TGTGACGGGGCAACGGGTGCTGAACACGGCGGTGACGTATTGGGAGTGCCTTGGGGCGGAGGGAAACCTGCGGATCTTCGCGGCGTCGGCGGAGCGGGCGAGCAACCTGGTGGACCGGGTGCGGCAACTGGTGACCGCCGGGGAAATTCCGGCGGCGGAGCTGCGGCAGACGGAGGCGGATTACGCGCAAAAAACGGCGGAGTTGAAGTCGGCGCAGCAGCGGTTTTTCCAGGCGCGCCAAAATTTTGGGCTCGCCTTGGGGCTGGGGGCGGCGGAGCTCAGCCAAACGCCGCTGCCGGAGGCGAAGTGGCCGGTGGTGGAAACGAATCAAGTGGCGCCGGCGTTCACCGGGCAGGGGCTGGTGGACCGGAGCTTGATCCGACGGGCGGATTACCAGGCGGCGAGGAAAGGGCAGGAGGCGGCGGCGATTTTGGAGAGGGCGGCGAGGCGGGATCTCAAGCCGCAATTGGACTTAACGATGGAGGTGGGATACGCGGGTTTGGCGGAGGGGAACCATTTGCAGAGGTTTTACAGCTCGATCGACCCACGGGCGGTGGACGGGCCGAATGCGATCGGGACGCTGCGGCTGCTGTATCCGTTTGGGAACCGGTCCGCCAAGGGCCTGCTCGCGCAGCGGGAGGCGGTGCGGCAGCAATCGGCGCTGCGGGAGGAGGATTTGGCGCGGGGCATTGGATCGTCGATCATGGTGGCGTTCTCCGACCTGGAGCAGAGCAGCCAGGAGGTGCAGCGGGCGCGGGAGGCGGTGGGGCTGTACCGGCAGACCGTGCAGAATGAGCGGGACAAGCTGA
>CAZSXX010000503.1:0-2971 GCA_964611245.1 uncultured Verrucomicrobiota bacterium
TAACGGTCGCCCGACAAAGCCCAAAACAGCGATCCGGGCCGCATCTGGCGGGAATCGGAGCAGACTGAGTCAAAAACTGCGTCTTGGCGGCAATTGATGAGTTGCCCGCCACAGGCGCTGGCGAGGTAATGGAGAGTGCGTGGTTCCATAGTTTTAGGCGGTGGCCGCCCATGCGGGCGATTGGGCTGAACGCATCGCCGCCGCGACAGGGGCAGCCGCGCGGAATTCCAAGGCGGCGCGCGCATGATCGCGGTCGTCGAAGGGGACAATCGTGTCCGCGAATTCCTGGTGGCGCTCCTGCCCTTTGCCCGTGATCAAGACCGCGTCACCCGGTTTTGCGAGCTGTATCAAATCGTGGATGGCCTGGGCGCGATTCAATTCGATGTGGTAATCACGCTGCGGCCCCATGGCATATCCGCGCTCAATTTCCGCGGCGATCCCCGCAGCCGACTCGCTCCCGGGATTGTTGGACGTGATCAGCGTGTAATCCGCGCAGGTTGCGGCCATTCGGCCGAGGTGATGCCGCTGTTCGCTGGATGCTCCAGCAGCGGATCCAAGAGCCAGAAGGACCCGGCCGCTGGTGACCTCCCGAAGGGATCCAACCGTCGCCGAGATTTCCTGCTCCGTGCGCGAACCATCCACGTAGGCGGCAATGGGTCCGGCCCCGACCGGCTCCAAAGACCCTGGCGGGCAAGGCGACTTCTGGAGGGTGAAACGGATCAACGCCAAAGGGGTTTGCAGGGCGATGGCGCCGGCGCACGCGGCGAGCAGCCGCATCGCATTTTGCCGGCCCGTCAAGCGAGTCCGCAGCAGAATTTCGCTGTCGCCCGCCGCGACCACCATTCCCAGCGAACCCCGCGCCAAATCCAGCGCGGATCCCCGCACCTCAGCCCCCGGATCGAACCCAAATGAAAACTGCCGGCCGCAGGCCCGTGACTCGAACATGGCCCGCCCAACAGGGTCATCAATATTCAGCACGCCCGCGAACCGCTTGGGCCCGGATGCTTGGGCGCGGCAAAACTGGATCAACGACGCCAAGCCCCCGCGGTCGGGCTGCGCCGGGAAACCCGCGAACACCACAGCGTCAAACGCAATCTCCGCCAGGCGCAATTCCTCGACCGCTCCGGGGGAAAATTCCATGATGCAGGCCCCGCAGCCCGCGCGGACCATTTGGGCCAGCAAGTCATGATAGGCCAAGGTGCCGGCATTTTTCCGGAGGGGCGGAAGGCGGCGTTCGCCGATTTCGCACTCGGTGGAACCAATCAGGCCGCACTTGAGCCCGGACGCGGCCAGCACCGACTTCAGCATCGCCGCCGCGGCCGAGGCGTCGCTCCCGCCCATGACTCCAATCAGCTTGAGGGATCGGTCCGGCAGGCCAAAAAACAACTGCGCCACCTTCGGAAGGGACGCACGGACGCTCGAAACTCGGAGGCGGGTGGCACGGAGGCCCACCACCTCGCGTCCTTCGCAGAGAATCGCCGCCGCCCCGCGCTCAAGCGCGAGATCGACGGCGGACTGGGTGTCGCGCCCAATCCCCGGAATCGCCACGAACAGATTGCCCGGGCAGACCCGGCTCGGATCCCACGCGAGGCCGCTGACCTCACGGCTGAGCGGGCCATCCCCGCGGATCGGCTGCAGCAATCTGGCAAGTTCGAGAAGTCTCATCGCGGGTTCAGGGCCAGAGTTTCTCGAGTTTCCCTTGGGGGCTTTTCCATGGGAATCGCCAGGTACCGGGCTGATCGCTCGGCGATGGCGCGGAAGACCGGCACCGCCGTTTCGGCTCCGTAGTAGCCGCGCTTGGGCTCGTCGAACACGACGGAAATGCAAAGTTCGGGGGCGTCGGCCGGAAAAAAACCGATGAATGAGGAGAAGTACTTCCCGCGGACGTACTGGCCGCCAATGGGCTTTTGCGCGGTGCCGGTCTTGCCCGCGACGGTGTAAAAATCCATGGCGGCTTTGCCGCCGGTTCCATTGGTGGAAACAACGGACTTCAAGGCGCGCACCATGCCGTGGGCTGCGGCGGGTGAAACCACTTGGCGGACAGCCTGCGGTTCGTTGCGCATCACCACATTGCCATTCCGGTCCTCCAGGCGCGAGAGAATCATCGGGCGCATCAGCAGTCCGTCGTTGGCGATCGCGGCCATGGCCATGAGCATTTGCAGGGGCGTGGTGGCGATGCCCTGGCCGATCGGGATGCGAGAGATGGATAGGCCACTCCAATCTTTCAGCGGCCGGGAGATTCCCGGAGATTCGCCGGGAAGCAAAATGCCGGTGCGCGAGCCGAAGCCAAAGTTCTTGATGTAACCATAGAGGCGTTCGGGCCCCACGCGGATGCCAATTTTGGCGGCGCCAATGTTCGAGCTGTGCGCGATGATGCCTTCGACGGTCAGCGAATTGTACTTGTGGGTGTCGCGCAACGGCTTGCCGGCGTAATAAAAGAGGCCGTTTTCGCAATCGAACGTGTTCTCGAGGGAAAGGAGGCGGTCATGCAGGGCGCCGGCCACCACCACGATTTTGAAGGTGGAGCCCGGTTCCGCCGCATCGGTCACAAACCGGTTCCGCAATTCATCCGGACCGGCCAGGTTGGCCAGATTGGGGTCAAAGGTGGGCAGATTTGCCATGGCCAGGATTTCGCCCGTTTTTGGCCGGACCACGGCCGCCGAGACGCTGACCGGGGAATGTTTTTCCCAGGCGTCCACCAAGGCCATCTCCACGATGTGCTGGACCCCGGCGTCGATGGTGAGGAAGGCATTGAGCCCTTCGCGCGGCGCCACGGACTGGTCCCGCCGCGAGACCACCTCGCGCCGCTGGCTGTCCGTCTCCGTTTGCACCCACCCATTAATGCCGTTGAGGACTGAATTGAGGGTCAGCTCCAAGCCATCGATTCCAGTGGTCATTAGAGCGGGGCCGTTGGCCGTTTCGCGCATGGCCATGCCGGCGAATCCGAGAAGGTGCGAGGCCAGCGCGCCAT
>CAZSXX010000504.1:0-2935 GCA_964611245.1 uncultured Verrucomicrobiota bacterium
TTCCCTCCCTCGGGGTGTCCTTTTTGGGGGCGGGGGGGTTTGGTGGTGTTGGTTAAGACCCTGGCGGCGTTTGGGGCGCGGTTCGACCCGGTGACGAATGTGGCGGGGCAGTATGGGGGATTGCTGGACAACGCGGGGGAGCGGATTGTGCTGGAGGGGCCGGCGCGGGAGGTGGTGCAGGATTTCACTTACAACAACGCGTGGGTCCGGGTGGCGGATGGGCTGGGGTTTTCGCTGGTGATCCGGGACGAACGGGGGGCGCCGGGGAGCTGGGGGGTGAAGGAGGGATGGAGGGCGAGCGCGGCGCTGGGTGGATCGCCGGGAAGGGATGATGGGATTCCGTCGCGGCCGGTGGTGTGGATCACGGAGATTGTGGCGCACACGCTGTTGCCGAGGGAGGACCAAATTGAGTTGCACAACCCTGGATCGAGCCCGGTGAACATCGGGAATTGGTTTTTGACGGACGACCCGGGGACGCCGCGGAAATACCGGATTCCGGCGGGAACGATGATTGCGCCGGGGCAATACCTAGTGTTCACGGAGAGCCAATTTGGGAATCCGGCGTTGGGGACGAACGGGTTTTTGCTGAGCGCGGAGGGGGATGAGGCGTATTTGTATTCGGCGGACGCGGGGGGGAATTTGACGGGGGCGAGCGACGGGTTCTCGTTTGGGGCGTCGGCGAACGGGGTGAGTTTTGGGCGGCATGTGGCGAGCGACGGGAAGACGCATTATCCGGCGCAGAAGAGGATGACGATGGGGAGCGCGAACGCTGGGCCGGTGGTGGGGCCGGTGGTGATCAATGAGATCCGGTTCGCGCCGGGGAGTCATGAGCCGGAGTACGTTGAGCTGAAGAACATCAGCGCGCAGGAGGTGAAGCTCCACGACCCGGTGCGGCCGTGGAACACGTGGAGGATCGACGGGATTGATTACACGTTCCCGACGAACGTGAGCTTGGGGGCGGGGGCGCTCTTGGTGGTGGCGCAGAATGACCCGGCGCGATTCCGGGCCTCGAACAGCGTGCCGGTGTCGGCGCAGGTGTTTGGGCCGTTCACGGGGGCGCTTCAGGATGACGGGGAAATGGTGCGGTTGTTGAGGCCGGATGAACCGGAGCGGGGGTCGGATGGGAGATTCACGGCGCCGATGATTGTGGTGGATGAGGTGCGTTACAACGACAAGGCGCCGTGGCCGGCGGGGTCGACGGGGGCTGGGAGGTCGCTGGAGCGGATTTACGCGAACCAATATGGGAATGATCCCGCGAATTGGCGGGCGGCGGTGGGCGGTGGATCGCCGGGATCGGACAATGACGGGAACCGGCCGCCATGGGTGCGGGCGGGGGATGACCAGTCGCATTTGGCGGCGCGGTATCCGTTCAGCGTCGAGTTGGCGGCGGAGGTGTTGGACGACGGGCTG
This sequence comes from uncultured Verrucomicrobiota bacterium, assembly GCA_964611245.1. Lineage (GTDB taxonomy): Bacteria > Verrucomicrobiota > Verrucomicrobiia > Limisphaerales > SXQI01 > CAZSXX01. The sequence continues at coordinate 1,411 of CAZSXX010000504.1, forward strand.
CCGGGGCCGGGGGGGTTGTCGTTGCGTTGGGCGCAGGTGGGCGGGCCGTGGGCGGCGACGATTGAGAGTGAGTTTTCGACGGGGACGGCGGCGGTGTTGCCGGGGCCGGGGGAATATGTTTTTGGTGTGACCGCGAGCGATGGGGCTCTGGAGGTGTCGAGTTTTGTGACGGTGATCGCGCAGCGGCCCAGCGGGAGCGAGGGGTTGGTGAAGTTTGGGTCGGAGTGGAGCTTCTTGGACACGGGGGTGGATCCGGGGGCGGGGTGGACGGAAAATGGATTCGTGATGAATGGATGGAAGGCGGGAGCGGGGCAGTTTGGGTATGGGGACGGGGATGAATCGACGGTGTTGGGATTCGGGCCGGACGCGGGGAACAAGTTCATGTCGTATTATTTCCGGCAGGAATTCACGGTGGCGGATCTGGCGGCGGTGGGAAGCCTTTTGACGAGGTATGTGCGGGATGACGGGATTGTGGTGCACCTGAATGGGCGGGAGGTGTTCCGGAACAACATGCCGGCGGGGACGATCACGCTGGGGACGGCGGCGCTGACGGCGATCGCGGGGGGGGATGAGTCGGCTGTGAATGAGGAGGCGGTGGATGTCTCCAATTTGCGGGCGGGGTTGAATGTGGTGGCGGCGCAGGTGCATCAATCCGGTGGGACGAGCAGCGATGTGAGCTTTGACCTGGAACTGGTGGCGACGGTGGGGAATGTGAACGCGGCGCCGGTGGTGAACGCGGGGGCGGATGTGGAGTTGCCGGCGGGGGATTGGGTGGAGGTGCGGGGGACGTTTTATGACGACGGGCTGCCGACGACGCCGGGGGTTCCGGCGTTGCGGTGGGTGTCGGAGACGGACCCGGGGTCGGTGACGTTCCAATCGGCGACGAGCGCGCGCACGATGGTGGGGTTCGCGAAGGCGGGTGTGTACACGCTGGCGTTTTCGGCGAATGACGGGGCGTTGACGGGGACGGACCGGCTGGTGGCGACGGTGCGGACGGATGAGGGTTGGGACGCGTGGCGGAGGGCGTTTTTCACGGTGGCGGAGCTGACGGACCCGGCTGTGAGCGGCGGGCAGGCGGATCCGGACGGGGATGGGATGGCGAACCGGGATGAGTTTCTGGCGGGGACGAACCCGCGCTCGGGGGCGAGCGCGCTGCGGCTGAGCGCGACGGTGGAGCCGACGCCGACGCTGTTTTTTGAGAGCGCGGCGGGGCGGACCTACACGCTGTATTTCCGGGCTTCGCTGACGGAGGGGGCATGGGGTGCGGTGGCGACGTTCCCGGCGGAGGGGGAGGCGCGGGTGCGGCAGCACAACAATCCGCAGCCGGGTTATTACCGGATCGCGGCGCCGTGAGGTGAGGGCGGGCAATTGAGTTGACAGGGGGCGGAGGCGGGATTTCGATTGGGACTGAAATGATTGAACTCACGGATTTGCAGCGGCGTTTCATCCTGCATTGGGGGGAGATGGGGACGAAATGGGGGATCAACCGGACGGTGGCGCAGGCGCACGCGCTGCTTTTCATCTC
>CAZSXX010000505.1:0-2927 GCA_964611245.1 uncultured Verrucomicrobiota bacterium
CAGACTGGCGGCGGGAGGCGAGTTTTTTCCCGAAAGCGGGCCCTGATTATTTGCGCGCGCGCGCCAGCAGGGTCATGATCGCCTTTTGGACATGGAGCCGGTTTTCGGATTCGTCGAAGATCGTGGCGGCGTTCGCCTCAAAGGACTCCTCCGTGATTTCCTTGCCGCGATAGGCGGGGAGGCAGTGCATCACCAGCGCGCCGGGCTTGGCCCAAGCGACCGTTTCCGCGTTGATTTGGTAGCCGGCGAGCTCCCGGAGCCGATCGGCCGACTCCGCTTCCTTGCCCATCGAAACCCAGACGTCGGTGTACAGCAAGTCCGCCCCCGCGCAACCCTCGCGCAGGTTTTCGGTGAGGACGACATTGCCGGCCGCCCGCGCGAGGAGTTGGGGGCTGGGCTGAAATTTCTTTGGAGCGGCAATGCGAAGCTGGAAGCCCAGCCGCGCTGCGGCGAATATCCAGGAGGCGGGGACATTGCAGGCGCCGTCGCCGATGAACGTCACGACCTTGCCGGTGATGGGTCCCCGTTTTTCCTGGAAGGTCTGGATGTCCGCCAAGATTTGGCAGGGATGCTCCTCGTCGGTCAGGGCGTTGATGGTTGGAATGCCGGAGAATTCCGCGAATTCCACGACGTCGGACTGGGCGAACGTGCGGATGATTGCGCCATTGACCATCCGGCCGAGGACGCGCGCGGTGTCTTTGATTGGCTCGCCCCGGCCGAGCTGAATGTCGTTCGCGCTCAAGAACATGGGGCTGCCCCCCAACTCGCGAATTCCGACCTCGAACGAGACGCGCGTGCGCGTGGATGATTTGGAGAACATCAGCGCCCAAGTTTCACCGGCCAGCGGTTGGGCCGCATTGGCCATGCCGCGGCCGCGTTTAAGTTCGGCCGCCAGCGCGAGAATCTCGCCAATCTCGGCGGCAGTGAGCTGTTCGATGCTGAGAAGGTTTTTCATTTCAAGTTGCGAGAGAGGAAACCACGGACTCAAGGATGGCCAAGCCTTCATCGGCTTCGGCGGGGGTCAGGTTGAGGGCGGGCAGCAGGCGGATCGTTTGCATGCCCGAGGGGACGGTCAGTAGGCCCGCTTCGTGCAGGCGTTGAATCACTTGCATTGAGACTGCTTTGTCGGAAGCCGCCAATTGTGGAATGCGCGGCTGGAACTCAATTCCCAGCATGAAGCCCAAGCCGCGCACTTCCTTCAGCACGCCGGGAAAGCGCTGGGCGAGATTCTCGACCGCCGTTTTCATCCGCGCGCCGGTGTCGCGCGCATTCTGGGCGAGGCGGTCGCGCTCGATGACGGAAATGATTTTCAACGCGACGGCGCAGCCAAGGGGGTTGCCGCCAAAGGTTGTCCCGTGGGTGCCCGCGCTGAGCAGGCCGCCGAGCGAATCCCGCAGCCAAAAGGCGCCGATCGGAAAGCCGCCGCCAAGGGATTTCGCCATCGAAATTCCGTCCGGCAGAAAATCCTCCGCGCCAGCGACGCCTTCGAGGATGCGCTGGAAACTTTGGAACCGCCCCGTGCGGAAATGGCCACACTGGACCCCGTCGATCAGCAGCAGCATTTTTTTCTCGTCGCAAAGTTTCCGCAACCCCAGCAGGTAATCCACGGTGGCCGGGGTGACCCCGCTCTCGCCCTGGATGCCTTCGATCAGGATGGCCACCGTCGCGGGGGAGATGGCCGCATGGGCCGCCTCCAGGTCGTTGTAGGGAATGTGCCGGAAGCCTTGCACCATGGGCTCAAAGCCCTTTTTCACCTTTTCCTGACCGGTGGCCGAAATTCCCGCGAGCGTGCGCCCGTGGAAAGAATTGATCGCCGTCAGGATTTCAAACCTTCCCTCGTCGTGCCCGAATTTTCGCGCGGCTTTGTAAAGCCCTTCGTCCGCCTCGGCGCCGCTGTTGCAGAAAAAAACCTTCCCCGGCCCGATGCGCTTGACGATTTCCTCCGCGAGCTGGCCTTGGGGGCCGGTGTAGTAGAGGTTGGAAACGTGCATCAGCTTACGCGACTGCTCCACCAGCGCCTCCGTGATCTCCGGATTGGCGTGACCCAGGCAGCAGACCGCGATTCCGCCCGCGAAATCCAGGTATCTCCGGCCGCCGATGTCCCAGAGTTGGCTGCCGGCGCCGCGGGAAAATGCCAGCGGAAACCGGCCGTAGGAAGGAACGACATTCCGCTGGTACTGTTCCTGGATCGCCGCCTGCTCGTTCCGCACCATCGCGGGATTCGGTGGCACAATTTCCCTCATAACACGACCTCTGTTCCGACGCCCGCGTCGGTGAAGATTTCGAGCAGCACCGAGTGATCCATGCGGCCGTCGACAAGCGAGACTTTGTTCACGCCGGATTTGATGGCGGCCACCGCGCTGTCCACCTTGGGGATCATTCCTTTGTCGACGATGCCCGCCTTTTTCAGATTGGGCACCTCGGCAATCTGCAGGTGCGGGATGACTGTCGCCGGATCTTTTGGATTCCGCATCAGTCCCGGCACGTCGCTCATGAACACGAGCCGGGCGGCTTTGAGCGCGATCGCCGCCTGGGCCGCGGCGACGTCCGCGTTGCAATTGTGGAGCTGACCGGAGGCGTCCCGCGCGGTGGGGCTGATGACGGGGGTCACCCCGCGGTGGATGCAATCCAGCAGCGGCGCGACGTTGACGGCTGTCACCTCGCCGACGTGCCCGATATCCAGCGGGCCCCCGTCCGTTTGAAGCAGGAGTTTGCGGCACGTGAAAATGTCGCTTCCGGAAAATCCTTGCGCTTGGCCGCCGAGGGAATTGATGGCGCCCACCACTTCAGGATTGATCTCCCGCGAGAGCACTTGCTCCACGACGTTCACGGCGGCGTCATCGGTGATCCGCTGGCCTTGGACGAACGTGGCCTGAAGCCCGGCCTTCTCCATGGCGCGCGTGATCGCCTTTCCGCCCCCATGCACG
>CAZSXX010000506.1:0-2923 GCA_964611245.1 uncultured Verrucomicrobiota bacterium
GGCGAGGCGGAGGGTGGGAGCGGAGAGGGCTGGGCCTTTGTTCCAGACGGTGGCGACCCAATCGAGGAGGGGGCCGGCCTGGGAGAGGTTGAAGACGGCGGTGGCTTCGCCTATTTTGGGAGCGCCGAGCATTTTGCGGGGCTGGTTGGGGTCTTGGGCCTCGTAGGACGGGGCGTGAAAGCGGAGGAGGGGGCCTGAATTGGTGCCGACGGTGAGGATGGTGATGCCGGCCACTTCGGGGCCGGGAGGGGATTGGGCGAACAAAGGCCCGGGGCCGGTGGCCATGGCGGCGATTCCGAGGAGGAGTGGGGTGATTTTTAATCGGATGGAGGAGCGCATAATTTTTTTTGGTCAGCCCTTCGAAGTGGATGCGGTTTGCTGGCGAGGACCGTAGGAGGCCAGTAGGACACACAGACGAATAAGCTTTTGCAATGGGGTATCATAAAACTCCCGTCAATGCAATCCCGGAGGGGCGCGACCCCGACGGCGATTGACCCCGATGATTCCCCGACGAGGATTGGGGCATCCCCCGAGCGTGGACTGGTTGCAAAGGCCGACTTCCTGATTTTGGGCGGCGAGTTCGAGGAGGCGCTGACGGACGTGGCGCACTTGCCGAGGCGGGGAAGGATGTTTAGAATTCTGGCATGTACAGAACACTGCCAGGGAAATATGAGGAGGGGGTGGTGCGGTTGAATGAGCCGGTGGAAGGGCAGCCAAACGGCCCGGTGCTGGTGACGTTCCTCGAGGCGGCGCCGGCGGACGGGTGTCCGCTCTCGATGGCGGAACGGGCGGAGGCACGGGAGCGATTGGCGACGTGGGAGGAGGATTGGTCGGCGCCAGGGATGGATGTGTATGATCAGCCTTGAGCGGGGCGATGTCGTCCTGGTTTGGTTCCCGAACTCGGATTTGGCGGGGGTGAAGCGGAGGCCCGCGCTGGTGGTGCAGGCTGATCGATTGGAAACTGGGCTGGCCCAGGTGGCGTTGGTGATGATCACGAGCAATCTCGGGCGGCGAGGACATCCGAGCCGGGTGTTTGTCCCACTGGATTCGCCGGCGGCAGGGGAAGCGGGGCTGCGAACGGATTCGGTGATCATGACGGACAATCTGGCGACGGTGTCAATGAGCGGGATCGCCGGGAAGCTCGGACGGTTAGGGGACATGAGGCCGGTGGATGAAGCGCTGCGGGCCACGCTGGGGCTTTGACCAACTGGTTCCACATACAGGCCGGGGCATGGAGGCTGACAAGGATCTCAAAATATCACGCATCTTCCATCGCGCGAGGGTGGCTGGGCTGCACAGGCTGAAGAGAACGGCTGGAAAAGCAATCTGACCTCCCTGCCCATGTAAAAAATCGATGGGGTTATGGATGATTGGAAGGCCATCCCCGATTGGAGGGGTCAGGGGGCGGGGCGGAGGAGGACGTGGAAGGAGCTGCCTTGGCCGGGTTGGGAGTGGACGCCGACGGAGCCGCCCATGCGTTCGGCGGCTTTTTTGGCGATGGCGAGGCCGATGCCGGTGCCTTCGTATTTTTTGTCGGGGTAGACGCGGCCGAAGATTTGGAAGATTTGTTTTTGGTGGCGGGGGGAGATGCCGATGCCGTTGTCCTTGAAGGTGACTTGGACCCTGCCGTGGTGGAGGGAGGCGGAGACGTGGACGGCGGGTTTTTGGCCGGGGGCGACGAATTTGACGGCGTTGGTGAGGTAGTTGGAGAAGATTTGGGTGAGGTAGGCCTGGTGGCCGAGGACGGCGGGGATGGGGGATTGGATGGTGATGTCGGCGCGGTCGGGCTGGAGGGAGGGGTAGTTTTGGATGACGTCGTCGAGGACGGTTTGGGGGAGGATGGGCTGGAGGGTGATTTCGCCTTTGGCGACGCGGCTGTAGGCGAGGATGTCCTGGATGAGGAGGTCCATGCGGGCGGCGGAGCGTGAGATGCGGTTGAGGTAGTCGTCGGCGGTGGGGTCGAGGCGGCCGGAGTAGTCCTGGAGGAGGGCTTCGGAGTAGCCTTGCATGGCGCGGAGGGGGGAGCGCATGTCGTGGGAGACGCTGTAGGAGAAGGCTTCGAGTTCCTGGATGGTTTCGGAGAGGCGGGCGGTGCGGTCGGCGACTTCGCGCTCGAGGTGTTCGGCGTGGAGGCGGAGTTCGGCCTGGGCGTCGCGGAGGGCGGCCTCGACTTGTTTTCGGACGCCGAGTTCGCGCTGGGCGCGGTCGTAGAGGCGGGCGTTGTCGATGGCGATGGCGGCCTGGGCGGCCATGCCGACGACGAGTTTTTCGGAGCGTTGGGTGAAGACGCCGGGTTCGGGATGGCCGAAGAAGAGGCCGCCAAGGACTTCGCCGGAGCGGGAGACGACGGGGACGGCGAGGTAGCTGACGACGGGGAGGTGTCCTTTGGGCATGCCGTGGTGGGGGGGGACCTGTCCGTAGCGTGGGTCTTGGCGGATGTCGGCGATGCGGACGGGGGGTTCGCCGCGGAAGGTGGGGCCGAAGAGGGGGGTGGCGCGGGGGTTGCCGAATTTGTCGAAGGCTTCGCGGGGGGCGCCGGAGAGGGCGTAGAGGAGGAGGGCTTCGCCCTGGTCGTTGATGATGTTGTAGAAGAAGGCGCCGAATTTGGCGCCGGTGAGTTCGGTGGCGGAGTCGGTGACGATTTGGACGACTTTGGCGAGGTCAAGTTCGGCGCCGATGGATTTGCCGGTTTTGTCGAGGATTTCGAGGAGGCGGGTCTCTTCTTTGAGGGCTTCGCGGGCGTGGCGGACGTCGTGGACGTCGGTGTTGGTGCCGAACCAGCGGGTGACGCGGCCGGAGGGGTCGCGGACGGGGTTGACGCGGGTGAGGAACCAGCGGAAGAGGCCGTCGGCGCCGCGGAGGGGGAGTTCCATTTCGAAGAGTTCGCCTTTTTCGATGGAGGAGCGCCAGCGATCGAGGACTT
>CAZSXX010000507.1:0-2901 GCA_964611245.1 uncultured Verrucomicrobiota bacterium
GGTCCGCATTCCGGCGGAGGGAGCGGAGTTGGAGGGGGAGTTGATTGTGCCCGCGCGCGCGGCGGGCGTGGTCCTGTTCGCGCACGGCAGCGGGAGCAGCCGGCACAGCCGGAGGAACCAGTTTGTCGCGCGCACGCTGCAATGGCGCGGGCTGGGCACCTGCCTGTTCGACCTGTTGACGGCGGACGAGGAGCACGCGGACGCGCGCGGGGGCGAGTTCCGCTTCGACATTCCATTGCTCGCGGACCGGCTGGCGGCGGCGACGGCGTTTGTGCATCGGCGGGTTCCTGGGAAGCCGCTTGGTTTTTTTGGGTCGAGCACAGGCGGGGCCGCCGCGTTGGTGGCGTCGACGCGGGCGGGGGCGCCGGTGGCGGCGGTGGTCTCGCGCGGTGGGCGGCCGGATTTGGCGGGCGACGCGCTGCGGCGGGTCCAAGCTCCGACATTGTTGCTGGTGGGCGAGGCGGATGGGGAGGTCCTTGAACTGAATCGGCGGGCGTTCGAGATCCTCCGCTGCGAGAAGGAACTGAAAACGATCCCGAACGCGACCCACCTTTTTGAGGAACCGGGCGCGCTGGACCAAGTGGCGGAGGCGGCCGCCGATTGGTTTTTGCGGCACATGCGGAACGCGGAGTTTTAAGGAGAAAAAAACATGCCAACGAAGACTGCGCGGAAAGGCGCCAAAGAGGACAAGAAACAGGGGAAAAAGGCCTCGACCCAGGCTGGAAACTATGTGGCGCAGGAGATGCGCCGCTTGAAGAAGGGCGGGGCCAAAAAGCCGAAGAACAAGAAACAGGCGATCGCGATTGGGTTGTCGGAGGCCCGGCGGGATGGGATTCGGGTTCCCAAGAAAGGGGCCAAGGGGAAAAAGAAGGGGTGAGCTATTTCACGCCGGCGAGGCGGTCGCGCCAGACGTTGTAGAGGAGAACGGTGGCGTGGACATCGCGCAGGCAGTATTCGGCGATTTCGCGGAAACGGCCCTCGGCGACCATCGCGTTCATGTCCAGGCCGGAGACGCCGTGGCTTTTGGGGGATTCGATGCCGAAGGCTTTGCAGTAGAAGTCGAGGTTGAAGCGGCGGGCGGCGCCGTCGCGCCCGCTCACGTTGTAGAACGTGAATTGCTCCGCCAGGTCGCAGTGCGGGTCGACCGCGTAGCGGTAACCGAGCCAATCCTTGCGGCTGATCGGGACGTTCAGGACGGCGGAGCGCAGGTAAATGAAGGGCACGTCGAAGCCCCGGCCATTGAAGGTCACGATGGTGTCGTACTTTTTGGCGACTTCCCAGAAGGCGGCAAGCAACTCCGCCTCGTCCATGCAGGGCGCGAACTCCACGGGCCCCGCTTCAGCGGCTGGGTCGGGCTCGTAATCGTCGGCGACAAAGAGGACTTTGCCGCGGCCGGTGTCGGCGTTGACCATGGCGATGCAGATGACGCGGGCGGTGAAGGGCCAGAGGTTGAATTGATGGAGGATTTCGGCGCGCTTGCCGTCGCGGGCGTCGCCTTCGGGCAAGCGTTCGGCGTCGCGGAAAAGGTACTCCTGCTGCGCGGGATCAAACGAATCCATGGGCAGGGCGGAGGTTTCAATGTCGAAAACGAGTCTGGCCATGGGAGAGATGAGCGGAAAACTGGGCGGAAGAGGAAGGAAAATTTGACGAAAAATTACCCAGGATGGAAGTCCCGAAACGCGATCCAGGACTTTCCATCCTGGGGTTGAAACTAAAGACTACTTCTTTTTGCCGGTAGGTTTCTTGGCGGCAGCCTTTTTGGCAGGTTTGGCAGCAGCTTTCTTTTTGTCAGCCACAGAGCGTCACCCCCAATCGCTTTAGTGTGTTCATTGGTTCGCCCTTCAATGTATGCAAGCGTCAGAAGTTGACCAGAACTTTCTTTGACAAAAAGCGAAATGTCGCTCCGGAAAAATCCGCGGTCAGTGGCGCGGGGCGATGATGCTCGCGAAAATCACCTCCTTGATTTTCCAGATGAGCGTCATGGTCATGGCGACCGGAAGGAGGATCATGAAAACCATGAGCCAGTTGCGCGAGACGTCCATGATGCGGACGAGTTGGATGAGGAAGCCGGGCAGGGAATTGATCTGCTGGAGGATCGCGTAGAGGGCGACGGCGGCGAGGATGCCGCAGAGCAAATTCAGGTTCATGGCGCTGAAGAGGCGGGTCTCCATCCGCACGGTTTCATCGGGGAGCATCGCGGCGAGGCGCAGGAGCACGTGGTTCAAATTGAAAACAAAAACCAGGCCGGAGAGCATCAAGGCGCCGAGGGCGAGGTTGTAGAAGGGGATGCCGGGCACTTGATTCCACCAATAAACAAAGGGTGAAAGGCCGATGTTGACCACGGCCATGAATTTCGCGCGGTCCAGGGCGTGGCGCCAGACGCGCTCCTGTTTCTGGAAATCGCCGAGGAGAATCAGGCCGTAATAAAGGAGGCAGGTGACGATCACCGGCGGGAAAAGCTCGACGGCGCGGAGGCGGTCGCTCATGGCGGTGCGGACGCAGATGAGCAGGGTCAGCGGCAGGCCCCAGAAGAGGGCGGAGAGGCCCCGCACCAGTTTCCCCAAGGCGCGGAGGAGTTCGTCCTGGGGTGCCAGTTCGTCCATTTCTAGAAGGTCAGGTACGTGTATTCGCGCAGGCCGCGCTCGTATTCGTCGAGGAGGCGCATGCCCTCGGACGGCTTGAGGCGGTCGGATTTGATCGCGTCGTCGATCTGCGATTTCATCTGGCGCTTCAGTTCGTTTTCGTCGTACTGCACGGCGCCGAGGGCCTGCACGATGGTGTTGCCCTCGATGATCTCCTCGACGTAGTAGCCGCACGCTTCGTCCGGATCCATGAAGACGTGGACTTCGTTGACGCGGCCGAAGAGGTTGTGGAGGTCGCCCATGATGTCCTGGTAGGCGC
>CAZSXX010000508.1:0-2885 GCA_964611245.1 uncultured Verrucomicrobiota bacterium
CACCCGTCCCCCGTCCAACGGCTGCTTCGTCGCGATGAACCGCAGGATCTCCTCGTTCGCCACCGCCCGCCGCGCCATCGGCGTGTCCACCAGCGCCGGCGCCAGCAAATTGAATCGGATGTCGCGCCCCGCGTAATAAGCCGCGCACGACTTCACAAATCCCGCCATCGACGCCTTGGCCGCCGCATACGCATGCGTCGCAAAAAACCTCGGCGACGGCGACGCCCCCAACACCGACCCCAAATTCAAAACCACGCCCCCTTTCCCCTCCTTCAAAAAATGCCGCGCCGCCGCCCGGTTCGAATAAAAAACCGACGTCAAATTCAGCTCAATCGTGAAGCGCCACCCCTCATCCGTGATTTCATGCAACGGCCCATCCCCCATCCTCCTCCCGCTCCCCCCGGCCACATGGTACAACCCGTCGCACGAGCCGAACCGCTCCACCGCCGCCGCGATCGCCCTCTCCGCCGTCCCGGATTCCGTGGCGTCCCCGCACATCGCCACGCAACCCTCCCCCAAATCTTCGCCCGCCTTGTGGACACTCTCCTCGCTCCGCCCCACCACCACCACCCGCGCCCCCTCCCGGACAAATGCCCTCGCCCCGGAGAACCCAATCCCCGTCGTCCCCCCAATGACCACAAACGATTTCCCCGCCAACAGCATCGTCACCTCGCCTCCCCATCCCGCAAGAAACCCGCGATGGCAACCCTCCACGATCCAAAGCGGGATCCATCCCTTTCAAATGCGCTCACCATTCACGGAAATGTTGCTCCGAATCCCCACCCATGTCGAGGGCGCGCCAACCGCCTCAAAAAAAATGCACCCGCCCCTCCGCATCCCGCCAGCGCGGCCGGTTCCGCCGCTCCTCGGGCTTCTGGTTCGCCTCCGCCCAATTTAAAAACGCCTTCATCTCCTCCCACCGCTCCTCGGGAGTCTTCGCGCGCTTCCGCTTGAGTTCTTCAGCCTGCTTTGGCGTCGGGTCCATCGCTCAATTTCAACCTCAATGCTCGCACTCGGTCCAGTTTGCGCAACCCCTCCGGCAGCGCCTCCTGGCGGCGGATCATGTCCGAGTCCGCCAACCCCGCAAATTTCACGCCCCCGATTGTTTCCGTGCGGACCGCCCGGCCGAGGCAGGATTCAAACCCGTCCTCCAACCCCTCCACCGCGAGAAATATTTCAACCGAACCCGCGGCGCTCGTCAGGCAAAAACACCCTTGGCCCGTCATCCACGAAGGATCCGCCGGCACGCGCTTCCAATCGGCTTCGGTTCGGCCCCATTCAGCTTCAAGCCTCCAAAACGCGCGGCTCGCCCGGGCTCTGTTCTCCTGGGTGTCGTCGATCCACAAATCCACATCGAACCTCGAAACAGGTTCATGCAGGAGGAAAAAATTCATCCCTCCGATCAAAATGTGGCGGGCCTCCTCCTCGTTGAACGCCCGGAAGATTCGTTCGACATCCATGGCGGCCTAATCGAGGCCCAGCGCCTTGAACCGCGCGTCGACCTCCTTGAAATGGAAATCAAGGCTGCAAATCTCGTCCAATTCCTCCCTCGAAAGGCGCTTCGCCACCTCCGGATCGGACATCAGTTGCCCCTTGAAATCCGCCTCCGCCTCCCCCGCGTGCTTCGCCTGCCACGTCTTCATCGCGTTCCGCTGCACCAACTCATACGCCTCCTCCCGCGTCAACCCCTTCTTGATCAGCGCCAGCAACACCGTCTGCGAATTCCACATCCCCAGCGAAATCCCCAGGTTCCGCTTCATGTTCTCCGGATACACAATCAGCCCATCCATCAGCTTCGTCACCGTCGCCAGCATGTAATCCAGCAGCGTGCACGAATCCGGGAAAATGATCCGCTCCACCGAGCTGTGGCTGATGTCCCGCTCATGCCACAGCGCCACATTCTCCAGCGCCGCCACCGCGTTCCCACGGATCACCCGCGCCAGCCCCGTCATCCGTTCCCACGTGATCGGGTTCCGCTTGTGCGGCATCGCGCTCGAGCCCTTCTGCCCCTTCGCGAAAAACTCCTCAGCCTCCAAAACCTCCGTCCGCTGCAAATGCCGGAACTCCGTCGCCCACCTCTCCACGCTCGCCGCCACCAGCGCCAGCGTCGTCATGAACTCCGCGTGGATGTCCCGCTGCACCACCTGCGTCGCGATCGGCGCCGGCTTCAGCCCCAGCCTCTCGCAAATGAACCGCTCCACCCCCGGCGAAAGGTGCGCGCTCGTCCCCACCGCCCCCGAAATCTTCCCGACCGCCACCCGCGCCCGCGCGCTCCTCAACCGCTCCTCCGCCCGCCCAAACTCATCATGCATCAACGCCAGCTTCAGCCCGAACGTCGTCGGCTCCGCGTGGATCCCATGGCTCCGCCCAATCTCCGGCGTGTGCTTGTGCTCCTTCGCCCGCTTGGCGATCGCCTCCCTCAGCTTCCCCGCGTCCGCGATCAGGATGTCCGCGGATTGAACCATCTGCACCGCCAGCGCCGTGTCCCCGATGTCGCTGCTCGTCAGCCCAAAATGCAGCCACCGGCTCGCCGGGTCATTGATGTTCTCCGCCACATTCGTCGTGAACGCGATCACATCATGGTTCAACGTCCTCTCCAGCTCCTTGCACCGCTCCACGCTGAACGCCGCCCCCGCCTTCATCTTCTCAAAATCCGCCGCCGGCACCAACCCCTCCCCCACCAGCGCCTCCGTCGCCAGCAATTCAATCCGCAGCCAGATCTCCAGCTTCCGCTGTTCCGTCCAAATTTCGCGCATCTCCGCGCGCGAGTATCGCGCTATCATCCCCGCGATTTAAGGATGGACCCGCCCCCCCTGTCCAGCCGAGGTTTGCCCCCCCTCAGATGTAATACATCTTCTCCTTGCTCGCCCCGTCATCCAGCAACT
>CAZSXX010000509.1:0-2882 GCA_964611245.1 uncultured Verrucomicrobiota bacterium
TGATCATTTCACGGGTTTTCGCGTCGGACAACAGCGCGCAGATTCTGCATGAGAAGGCGGGTTTCGTGTGCGTGGGGTTCCAGCCGTTCAAGCACATGGCACAGCGGCGGGAAGGGGCGCTTTTCTATTACCGGCTGGGGCGGCCGGACATTGTGAAGCGGCTGCCGATCTCGGATTCGCTGCCGCAGATTTGCGAGTTGGCGGGGACGGTGCTGAAGGCGCTGAACCTTGGGGATCCGGCGAAGATGCGGGACGGGGCGACGGGATACCCGCTGCAGACGGAGCTGAAGATCGCGGACGCGACGCTGGATGATTTTGAGCTGTGGCGGATGCAGTCGCAGTCGTTCAACCCACCGATCGAGATATCGGGTTTTTACAACCAGGGGTTGGGGTACCTGCGCATTCCGGCCAACGCGACGCCGCGGGCGCTGCTGGCGCAGCGGGATGGGAAGCAGGTGGCGGGACTGGCGTTTGTTTTCGACGAGATCGACCGGTGCCTGAGGCTGGTGGATTCGTTTTCGCAGGATGACCTGTCGATGGGGGCGCTGTTGCAGCACCTGTGCAAGATCGCGCAGTCGCAGATGAACGCGGTTTACATCGAGGTGGACATGTTGATGACGGCGCCGCGGCTGTTGAAGTCGTCGGAGCAGCTTGGGTTTGTGCCGATCGCGTACATGCCCGCGATCTACACGAAGGAGGGGGCGCAGGCGGACGTGGTGAAGATGATCAAGCTGAACATGGTGTATTCGAACGACAACACCACGTTCACAGGCGAGGCGAAGGCGGTGGCGGGCATCATCGACAACAATTTCCAGGACCAGAAGGTGGGGGTCGCGATCATCAATTTGCTGAGGGCGCTGCCGTTTTTTGAGGGGCTGGGGGACGGGGAGCTGAGGAAGATCGCGCGGCTGTTCACGCAGAAGCTGTACCGGCCGGGGGAACGGGTTTTCAGCAAGGGGGACATGGGGAACGAGGCGTATGTGGTGATGCGGGGGCAGATCGACATTTTGCTGGAGGAGGACGCCAAGCCGGTGGCGACGGTGACGAATGGGCAGATTTTGGGGGAGCTGGCGTTCCTGGATCCGAGCCCGCGCACGGCGGTGGCGATCGCCAGCCAGGCGAGCATTTTGTTGGTGATCCAGCGGAGCGCGTTCAGCGACTTGGTGCAGCATGAGCCGCACTTGGGGATGGTGGTGATGCGGAACATCGCGATTGAGCTGACGAACCGGTTCCGCAAGAGCCAAAGCGGCCCGAAGAAGTAGGGCGGGATGAGAATCCCACTTTTGGCCGGGGCGTTGGCCGCCCATTTGCTGGTTGGGTGCGCGCGGCTGAAGCCGCAGCAGGAGGAGGAGGCGGCGATTCCGGCAACGATCCCCGAGACGACGCGGGCCCCCGCGACACGGGAATTTTTCAAATTGCAGGCTGAGGATCACTGGCGGCTGGATCTGCCGGAGGGGAGGGCGTTCGACGCCTCGGGATTGATCGCGGGCCCCGACGGAGTGTTGGTGATCGCGGACGCGATCCAGACCGTTTTCCGGATTGAGCCGCAGGGCGACCACACCGCGCGGCTTTGGCCGAGCGACTTTTTCACCGCCGGACAGTTGAGCCCATACGCCACGAACGCGGCGCGGCGACGGGTTGATTTTGAGGGGTTGGCGCGGGATGAGGCAGGGCGGATTTATGCGTGTGAGGAGGCGGAGCGGTGGGTGTTGCGATACGACCCGGCGACGCGGCGGGTGGAGCGGTTGGACATCGACTGGACGCCGGTCCGCGAGTATTTCAGCGCGTACAACCGGAACGCGTCCTTTGAGGGGATCGCGGTGGGGGGCGGGAAGCTGTGGGTGGCGAATGAACGGGAGCGGGCGCGGGTGATTGAGGTGGACCTTGGGACGCTGAAGGTGGCGCGGGATTTCGCGCCGACGCCGTCTGCGTGGGGGGTAGTGCTGCATTACTCGGATCTTTGCTGGTTCCAGGGGAGGCTTTTTGTGCTGGCGCGGCATCACCGGGTGATTTTGGAGGTTGATCCGGAAAGCCAGGCGGTGGTGGCGGAACACAATTACCAAGAGATGGAGGACGCGCGGGAGCATGAGTACCGGAAGCTGTATCCGACGGGGACGATGGAGGGGTTGGCGGTGGACGAGCGGCATTTCTGGCTGGTGACGGACAACAATGGGTTTGGGCGGCGGGCGGCGCCGCAGGACACGAGGCCGACCTTGTTCCGGTGCCGGAGACCAAACGCTTCAGTGGGGCTGTAAGCCGAATTTTGTCTTTTCCGCCCGACGAATCGAGCGGAAGAGAGGATCATTTATCTGTTGCAGCCCTACCCGAAACCCTGCCCGCTTGCGCGGGCGCGGGGCGGGCCACCCCTGGGGTCTCCTATTTGGCCTTGCACCGGACGGGGCTTGCCATGCCTCCGCGATCGCTCTTGGAGCGGTGGGCTCTTACCCCACCTTTTCACCCTTACCCCGCGCGGCTTGCGCCACGCGTGGCGGTATGTTCTCTGTTGCGCTGTCCGTCGATCCCGCATTGATCGGGATCCCCCGCATGTGCTCCCGGCTGAACCGGGATTACGCGGCGTCCTGCCCTATGGTGTTCGGACTTTCCTCTCCCAGCCGAAGCTGGAAGCGACCCTCCGCCCCACCGAAGCGAGGGCAAGATACGACACCGCCGCGTGAAGGCAAGGGAGCAGGCGAATTGGGGGAATGAAAATCAAGACGCCTCGCCCGGGAAACCGCGCTGGCGCAGGGCCTCGAAAAGGACAAGGGCCACGCAGTTGGAGAGGTTGAGGGAGCGGGCGGCGGGATTGAACATGGGGATGCGGAGCCATTGGTCGGGGTTGGAGGTGAGGAGGGCGTGCTGGGTGACGTCCTTGATGTCCACAA
>CAZSXX010000510.1:0-2871 GCA_964611245.1 uncultured Verrucomicrobiota bacterium
GATGTAGGTGCATTGTTCGACGCGGGCGACGTCGTTGGGGTGGGACCGGTGGTAGTAGCAGCCGGGGCGTTTTTGGGGGTTGAGTTTGATGAGGACGCCCTGGTCGACGGCGCGGGCGAGGAGGAAGTCTTTTTCGGGCTCGGAGCCGTCGCACCAGAAGACTTCGCGGGGGGAGCAGAGGGCGGTGGCGTCGTTGACGAAGTCGAGGATGCCAGGGTGGGTTGTGTTCTGCCGGCCGAAGGTGTCGTTCATAGCGCGGCGTCAGGATAGCCCGAGGGGGCGGGCGGGCCAATGAGCAATGATAAGGCATCGAGCTATGGGTTAAGAGCAAGGTGTGAAGGAGGGGGCTTGGATGCAAATCTAATGGGATGGGGGAGGATGGGTTTGGGGCCTTGGGGCGGTCTGACGAGGCCAAGTCTTGGTCGAGCATCTCATCGGTGAAAGCCGGGATCTTTCGGCGGAAGAGTTCCTCATCGAACGGCAAGGACGCGAGGCCGGCGATACGCGCCGCGACGCCGCGAGACACCGTTCCGCCCGCAAACATGCCGCAGGCCAGATCGATCCGCACTTGCGCTTCGCCCAGATGTTGCAAGGCGGGATCGTCTGGCAACGTGATCGTCATGAGAGGAATGTAACCATCTACGGGCGGTTTTCCAACTCGCAATCTAAATCACGACATCGAAGCTCGAGGGCCATCGCCCGCTGCAACGAGCCGTAATTTTTGCGAACGCGGGGCCGAACGTGTTGTCTGCGAAGGCCAGTTTCAGTTGGGGCAATCAGTTAGGGCCATGGTTGGCGAAGTTTTCAACACATTTCGCCAAGTGGAGCGCCAAGTTGATTGACCCGGGCGAATCGCGCCATTGAATCCGGATGCTCGAACAGGAAGTCCGGCTCGGCTATTGGCCTGAATCGCTTCGGGCTGGCGGCGATCGATCAATTGCCGAAGTCGCGGGGCAGGCGTGGGTGAGGTGGTGTTTATGGGGCGGTTAAGGGCGAATTATTTTGTTTTTTGGGGGGGAGTTTTTGGAGGGTTTCTTGGACGCGGTATCGGACGATTTTGCGGATGAGGGGGATGGGGAGGGACTGGGTGTGGGGGAATTGGACGGAGCCTTTGGCGCTTTTGTATGGGGCGAGTTCGGCGCGGAAGGCGGCGATGGCGGAGGGGGCGGGGTAGAAGCCGAGGTGGTTTTCGAAGGCGGCGAAGTGGACGAGGTTGCCGCGGAGGGTGAAGGTGGGGATGCGGTATTTGATGGTTTCGGAGGCTTGGGGGGCGGCTTGGCGGATGGCGGCGCGAATTTGGCGGAGGGTTTTTCGGATAGGCGGGGGGAAGGCGGCGATGTATTGGTCGATGGTTTCCGGGGTGGTGGTTTTCATGGCGTTGTGGATTGTTTTTGTCGGGTTGGTGGATCGTTTGCCCGGGTGGCGGGCGGAAACTCGGAGGGGAGCTGGACGAGGGTGATGGGCAAATCTTGGAGGGTGTCGATGGCGAGGAGGAGGGCGCCGTTTTGGGGTGTGAATGGAAGTCGGCGGGCGAGGAGAAATTCTTGGGCTTGGGAGAGGGAGGTGACGTTGATGACCAGGCCGCGGATTTCGTCGGCGTCCGCCGGGGTGACGTGGAGGGCTGGGCCGGAGCCGATGGGCCAGAGGCCCGGGGAGGTGGGCTTGGCCGGGGCGAGGAGTTTTTGCCAGCGAAGCCGGCGGCGTTGCGGGTCTTTGGCGCCGAGGGTGAGTTCTTGGACGGAGCGGATGCCGAGTGGGCCTCCGGAACGGGACTGAAGCTGTTCGCGGAGGAGTTGGCGGCGCGCGGGGACGTCGTGTCCGTAAGCGCAAAGGAAGATTTCGAGGGCGTCGGTGGAGACGTAAGGGAGGGAGACGGTGGTCCAGAGTGGGGTTCTTGAGGCAGTGGGAGGCGAGGAGTGGAATGGGGCGGGCTTTCCGCAGGGGATGCGGCGGGCCGCCAGTTCGGCGAGGCTGGCGGGCAGGGGCCCGGGTTCGAGGGCGAAACCGGAGAAGCGTTGTTTGAGGGCGGCGGGGGAGGATTGGGGGGCTTTGAGGATTTCGAGGTTCACGTTGCCGAGGGCAACGCCGCCGCTGGCGAAGGCGCCGTATTCGGAAAAGGGCCAGGCGACGGGGAGTTGAAAGGTTTCGGTGAGAAGGGCGAAGAGTTTTTTGGGATCGGTGGATGAGACCATGATGTGGTCGATTTGGCGGACGATGGGAGAAGGTGGCGTGGGGTCGGGGGCGGCCGCCGGGGAGGAGAGCGCGGTGAAGGCAAGCGACGCGGCGAGGGCCAGGGCCGGGGGGAGACGGAGATTTTGAATGGTGGGAAGGGTCATTTGGCGGAGGGTCGGTCAGTCATGGGAAGCGGCGAGGCGGCGGAGGTATTGGAGGAGGCGTTCGGGGAGGGTGAGGCGGAGGGTTAGGGAAAGGCGGTGGCGCCAGGCCTGGATTTGGGGGGCGATGTGGGCGGCGAATTGGCGCTCGATCTGGGCGGGGTCGAGGAGGGGATGGGAGGAGGAGGCGGTTTGGTAGAAGTCGAATTGGGATTGCATGGAGATCATGGCGTTGATGAGTTGGGCGACGTGGCGGGGGGAGATGTCGCTGAGGGTTGGGTCGCCATAGAGGAAGCGGCGGCGCCAGATTTGGAGGCGGGGCTCGGCGGGGTGGGCGAGGAGTTGGTCCTGGAGGAGGGAGGGTTGTTTGTCGAGGGGGACGAGTTGGAGGAGGAGGCGGGATATGGCGGAGGGGAGGAGTTGGCTGGAGCCGTGGGCGCCGAGGACGAGGTCGGCCTGGGCGAGGGCTTCGAGGAGGTCGGGGTCGTAGGGTGGCTGGGGTTGGTTTTGGGAAGCGGTGGGGCGAGTGAAGTCGGAC
>CAZSXX010000511.1:0-2867 GCA_964611245.1 uncultured Verrucomicrobiota bacterium
CGTACACGTTGACGGTGAGCCGCGCGTGGAAGGACGCGCGCGGCGCGCCGATGAAGGCCGACCACACAAAAAAATTCAGGGTGGCCCCGGCGGACCGCGAGCCGGTCGACCCAACAAAATGGAAGGTCACCCCGCCAAAGTCCAAATCACGGGCGCCGCTGTCCATCGTGCTCAATGACCCGCTTGACCATGCGTTGGCGGAGCGGGTGATCCGGGTGGCGGACCCGAGCGGATTCCAGGTGGCGGGAAGAGCCGAATTGGGTGGCAAGGGCCGGCGGTGGACGTTCACACCGGAGCAGCCATGGAAATCCGGGACGCACCATTTGGTGGCGCCGACGCTGTTGGAGGACATCGCGGGGAACAAAGTGGGCCGGGCGTTTGACGTGGATTTGGAGGGCGGGACGCGCCCCCAGGCCGCCGCCACGGTCCGTGTGCCGTTCCGGGTGAGGTGACCCGCCCGGTCAATTGACATTCGCGCGGGCTTCGCCAGACTCGGCGGCGGAGTTTGGAAATGACGCCCGGAACGCCCGCACAACTTGGATACCGCATGCCCGCCGAATGGGAGCCGCACGCCGCCACGTGGTTCACCTGGCCGCGGCCGGAGGGGATCAGCTTCCCTGACAAATACCAGACTGTGCCCCCGGTGTACGCGGCGCTGATCCGCCATTTGGTCGAGGTTGAGGAGGTCCACATCAATGTCTGGGACGCCGACAAGGAGGCGTTGGTGCGCTCGATCCTCACGGAACTGGAGACGCCGCTGGCCCGCGTCCACTTCCACCATTTTCCGGCGTATGAGCCGTGGTGCCGGGACCATGGGCCGATCTTCCTGGTGCGCGATGGGGGGCCGCGGCGGGAGCGGGCGATTGTGGATTGGGGATACAACGCGTGGGGCAACAAGTATCCGCCGTTTGATTTGGACGACGCGATTCCGGAGCATGTGGCGGCGCTGAGGCGGCTGCCGCTTTTCCAGCCCGGGATTGTCATGGAGGGTGGCTCGATCGAGGTGAACGGGCGGGGTTCGCTCATCACGACCGAGGCGTGCCTGCTCAATCCGAACCGGAATCCGCACCTGACGCAGAATCAGATCGAGCAGTTCCTGAAGGATTACTTGGGGGTCACGAACATCCTTTGGCTGGGCGATGGCATTGTGGGGGACGACACGGATGGGCACATCGACGACATGACGCGCTTTGTGGACGCGCAGACGATTGTCACCGTGGTCGAGGAGGATCCCACCGATGAGAACCACGAAATCCTGAAGGCGAACCGGGAGCGGCTTGAGACGTTCCGCGACGAGGAGAGCCGGATGTTCAACATTGTTGAACTGCCGATGCCGGAGCCGGTGGTGCATGAAGGGCAGCGGCTGCCCGCGAGCTACGCCAATTTTTACATCGCCAACGGCATGGTTTTGGTCCCGACCTTCCGGTCGAGGAACGACGCGCGGGCCTTGGAAATCCTGCGGAAGGCGATGCCGGGGCGGCGGGTGATTGGAGTGGACTCGACGGAGCTGATTTGGGGATTGGGGTCGTTCCACTGCATCAGCCAGCAGGAGCCGCTGGCGTAGCAGGGGTTTTAGGGAGACCCCATCCGGTCGCTGAAAATCCGCCGCGTTTCATTCTCGCTTTTCCGCGGAAATGGGCCCACCCTTCCGGTAAGAATTCGTTCGGGAGTGTTGCTTATGAAATTGAGACTGGTTTTCATCGCCGTTCTGGCGCTCTTGACCGCACCCACGCAGGCGGCGGTCGACATGTTTCTGAAGATGGACCCCATCAAGGGTGAGTCGAGGGCTGAGGGATTTGAGAAGCAGATCGACGTGGTGGCGTGGTCCTTTGGGATGAGCAATCCGGTGACCATCGGCGGGGGCGGGGGCGGCCCCATAGTTGGAATCGCCAGTTTTCAGGACATCTCCATCACCAAGTACTTGGACAGCTCGTCGCCCCTCCTGATGCTCGGAAACGCGATGGGGACTCCTCATGCGGAGTGGATCCTCACTTTTCGCCGGTCGAACGGTTCGCCCCAAGGGTTTGTTTTTTACAAAGTGACGCTCAATGACGTGATTGTGAGCAGTTATTCCATCTCCGCCAGCACGGGCGAGGACATCCCAATGGAGCAGGTTTCGTTTGCCTACACGAAGATCACCATTGAGTACACGCCGACCGGGCCGGATGGCAGGCCGCTCGATCCGGTCGTGTTCAAATGGGACCGCGAACGCAACCGGACGTTTTAACGATGGGCCATCGACGAGGGCCGCGTGGACGGAGCGGAATGTTCCCATGAAAACCTCCATCAAACTCGCTGGCTGGCTGTTTGGGGCCAGTTTGGCCGGGCTGCTCCATCCCGCACAGGCGGCGACGGACATGTTCCTGAAGATCGACGGGATCGAAGGGGAGTCCCTCGACGAGGTCCACGCCAAGGAGATTGATGTGGACGCTTGGTCGTGGGGGATGGCCAAACCCTCCGGATCGCGCGTTTCGATCTCGGACTTGACCTTCACCAAACGGGTCGACAAGGCGTCACCGCCATTGATGAAGGCGTGCGCGGCCGGGGACCGACATGGCCGCGCGACGCTGACCCTGCGGCGGCCGGGAAGGAATGCGGTTGAATACTCCCGGGTTGTCCTGGAAGACGTGATGATCAGCGGAGTCCAAGGAGGGAGTTCGACGGGCGAGGAAATTCCGACAGAGCAGGTCTCATTGGCCTTCGCGCGGGTGGGCATCGAATATTTCACGATCCTCCCGAATGGGACGGCGGGCGAGCGGGGAGAGTTTGCGTGGAACCGGGTTGAGGATCGCGCGGGGGGTGTGACATTCCCGGGCGGCGCGCCGAACCCGGACGCTGACAATGACGGGATGCCCGACGCGAGGGAG
>CAZSXX010000512.1:0-2855 GCA_964611245.1 uncultured Verrucomicrobiota bacterium
GCACAGCAGGCAAAACCTCATCGTTGATAAACCGCGCAAACCGATCCGACATGGTGTCGTATTCCAAACCGCGCTCGCTGTTCTTCCCATCGTTTCCGCCGTTCTCGACGGAGATGGTGATGAACGCGGGCAATCGCCGATTCGGATCCTTCGAAATCGTCAAATTGTCCACCGCGTTCCGGATCAAATCCAAGCGGCTCGGACCATCATGCGCCACGAGAATCGGCGCTTTCGCGCCATCTTTGTATGCCGCCGGCACGTAAACAAATATCTTTCGCTCGACGCGCACGGGTTTCTTGTCCCGCTCGAGCGTGGGGTCGTCGCCGCGAAAAATCTTGCTGTCGGCGAGGCGCATCGTGAACTCAAAGGATTTGCCCTTGGGATTGCCCTTGTCGGTGAGGTCGGGATCCAAGTTGTAGACGGGTCCGATGATATGGTTGCCGTCACCTTCCGTTCCGGGATTTTCCGAATACGCCTCGGCCGCCTGGGCGGTTGAGACAACCAGGGCGGCGAGTGAGGCAAACACCGCGCTCATTGAGGGGAGCGAAAAGGAAGGCATGGGCTGGTGTTTAATCCATTCGAGAGCCCGGACTCAAGCTTGAAATCAAAGAGGTTGCCTTGGATCCACGGCTGCATCCTTCCGCAGATTGGATTCTATCAAGGATTGCCTCATAAAACTTAAACGGCAGTTGCCCATGGCGAATCTTCGCAAGATCCTGGCGTGCGAAAGGGATTTGCCACCGGCGTCTGAAGGAGGCATAATAAGGACACCAATCATGCCAACCAGAACCGAGTTTAAATTCAATTGTCCCATTTGCGGTCAGCATATTTTGGCGGCGACGGAGTGGAGCGGCCGCAAGATTGAGTGCCCCTCTTGCCTCACCAAGATCACGATCCCTTCGGCAATTGAAGCTCCCCCTAAACCCATAGCGCGCCCGAGCAGCCGGGCACCCGAGCCCATCAAAGCCCAAGCCGGCCCTCCAGCCCTGCACTTGGTGTCACCGAAGGCTCGCACGGACGCCAAAGGCAAGCCGACCTCCGCCGCTCCAAAGGAACCCGAGCAGCCACGCGTGGCCGCCCTCACCCCGGCGATCAAGCTCGACATGGTCCGTTCCGTTCGCCGGCGCATCAAAAACGAAGCCTCGTGGCTCCCCTCAAAGGTCAATGGAAAAAACGCCTATGCCGGCAAGGTGGAAAAAGGCGAGACCAAGCTCTTGGATCCCAAGGATCCGGAGGCCACCCAGTTCAGTTTGATTGGGGGATTTCTGCTTGAGTTTCATTTAAGGAAAGTCGTGCGAACGGCGGCCGGCCGAACGAGATTGCTCGACACTGAAATTCCCGACGCGATCCGCGAAGTCTGGGAGGAGTCAGCCGGCGAGGCCGCGGCTCAGGTCCAATCAAAGGACTCCGCGTCGGAGAAAACGCCGCCGCCGCTCTCCCACTCTCAATGTCTGGCCGCGCTGGACCTGCTTGAGGAACGTTACTCCGAGCGCATGGACGTGAAACGCATCGAAAAGGCCAAGAGGGAACTCGGCGCCGAGCGCCTGCCCGACTTGGTGCGAAAGCTGAAAAGGCAAGCCCCCATCTCCGCGGATGACGTCGCGACGGCCCTCTATCATGAACTCATGGAAGTGCACCGCCGCCTGGACACTCTTGAAGCACGTTCGAATCCGTGAGTTGCGCACCCAGCCCGCTGGGTCCAACGTCATCCTCTTCCGCTCGAATCCTCCGTTGACCCTAGTCGGATGACCAGGCAAGGGTGCAAGCCAGGCCGAAGCCCGCCGCGGCGCTCCCATCGGTTTTGGCAGAAAAAGATTGACCCATCCGTGCGCCGTGTCTCTGTGAGTGGCAGCAAATGAAAGAAATCATCCCAGCGCCCCCCTTGGTTCATAATCAATTCGAAACGGTTCGAGCGTTGTTCGCCAAACACGTGATGCCCACCTATGGCCGTTTTGAGATCGCTCTGAGCCATGGATCAGGAAGTTATGTTTGGGATGTGTCTGGAAAACGTTATTTGGATCTCGGTGGAGGCATCGCGGTGTGCGCGTTGGGCCACGCGAATCCGGAGATCACCCAGGCGTTGATCGCCCAGTCCCAGCGATTAGTGCACGTCTCCAACCTCTACTACACCGAACACCAGGGTCGGCTCGCTCAGCAAATCACGCAACAGCTCGGCGGCGGCAAGGTGTTCTTCAGCAATAGCGGCGCCGAGGCCAATGAGGGACTCTACAAACTCGCGCGCAAGCGCGGCCACGAGGAGGGCCGCTTTGAGATCCTCACCGCCCACAACTCGTTTCACGGCCGCACTCTCGCGGGCATCTCGGCCACCGGCCAGGAAAAAGTGAAGAAAGGGTTCGAACCGCTCGTCGCCGGCTTCAGGCATGTTCCATTCAACGACATCGAAGCGATCGAAAACGCGCTTTCACCCGCCACCATCGCAGTGCTCATCGAAGGCATTCAAGGTGAAGGCGGCATCACCCCCGCGTCGCCGAGCTACCTGCTCGCCCTTCGGCGGCTATGCGATGACCGCAAACTCCTCTTGATGATGGATGGAGTCCAATGCGGGCATTTCCGCTCCGGGCGATTTCAGAGTTTTCAACGGATTCTCGAGAATCAGCCCGACTCCAGCGGCTTTCAGCCGGATGCGATTTCCATGGCAAAATCGTTGGGCGGCGGGTTTCCCATGGGCGCCTTTTGGGTTCGGGAACCCCACGCCGATTTGCTCGGGCCCGGATCGCACGCCACCACGTTCGGCGGCACGCCGCTGGGTTGCGCCGTGGCGCTCAAAATCTTCGAAGTCATCGAGCGCGAACACCTCGACCAAAACGCGCGCGTGCTTGGGGACTGGCTGAAAT
>CAZSXX010000513.1:0-2854 GCA_964611245.1 uncultured Verrucomicrobiota bacterium
TTTCGAGCGGGGGTGAGCGGGTGGCGGCGTTCCGGGGTTTGGAGTCTGTTGTGTGGGACACGGCGACTGGGCGGCGGATTTTTCGGCACGCGGAGGGGGAGGTGGGGGGGATCGATTTGACGCCGGATGGGGAGTTCGCGTCGGTGCGGGCGCCGGGGAGCAGCGTGGTCCGGTTGTTTCGGGTGGGGGATGGGTCGGCGGGGCCGGAGATTGAGGTGGGGTTCAAGGGAGGGGATTATTGGTTCAGCCCGAACAGCCGGGAGGTGGTGGTGTATGAGCCTGGGCACAGCGAGGTGCGGAGGTTTGAGGTGGACACGGGGAGGCTGGCGGGGGTGTGGCGGTTGCCGCACCCGTTGCGGGCGACGCGGGCGTTTTGGGCGCCGGACAGCGGCGGGCTGCTGGTGGCGGCGGATGATTTCAGCGCGCATTATGTGCGGATGGACGGGGCGGGCCGGACGGCGGCGCGGCTGGAGGGGCATTCGGCGGAGGTGACGGTGGCTGAGTTCCATCCTTCGCGGCCGTTCGCACTGACGGGGTCGTGGGATGGGTCGACGCGGTTGTGGGATTTGCGGACGGGGCGGGCGTTGGCGACGTTGCCGCGGACGAGTTTCCAGTTGCGGTGGACGGCGGAGAACCGGATTGGCTGGGCGCAGTATGACGCGGCGGGCCGGCATCGGCTGTCGGAGTTGCGGGTGTTTGAGCCGGAGGGGGTGCGGCTGTTGACGGAGCCGCCGCCCCGGGAGGCGGCGAGCAGCCAGAAGGGGCCGTGGCATGGGGCGTTTGTGGCGGATGGGCGGGGGTTCGCGGCGGCGACGTATGACGGAGTGCGTTTTTGGGCGACGGAGGGGGATGGAGAGGGGAGGTTGTTGGGACTTGGGCCGACGCGTTGGGTGAAAGGGTCCGAGGATGGGAGCCGGCTATGGAGCAGCGCGGCGCGGGGGTTGTTCGACGTGCGGCTTGGATGGGATGGGGGGAGGGGCGGGCTGTCGGTGCAGGCCGGGGAGGCGCGCCGGGATTTCGCCGGGGGGGAATGGGCGCTGGGGGCGCGGAGCGGGAGGGCGGGGGTGGTGGCCGGGTATGGGTTCCATTATGTGGAGGCGGACGAGGGGGGCTTCCGGAGGATTGGGGCGTTTGAGCGGTTCACCAAGTTCATGGCGGCGAGCCTGGACGGGCGTTGGGTGTTGAGCGGAGCGCACAGCGACACGGACCTGACGCTTTGGCGGGCGGAACCGTGGGGGAAGGTCCGGGAGGTCCACTCGCGCCTCTCGCCCCAGGCGGTGTTCACGCCGGACAGCCGGTCGTTCATCATCACGTCGTCGGCGGAGGTGCGGCGGGAACGGGTGGAGGACGGGGGGGTGGAGTGGCGGTTCCGCCCGGTGGGGGGGCAATCCCCGGGGGTTTGCGTCGCGCTGTCCGAGGACGGGAGGCTGGCGGCGGTGACGATTGGGGGATCGGAGGCGGCGTTGCTGGACGCGGGGACGGGGGAGTTGCTGTTGCAATTGCGGCCACTGGAGACGGGGTTGATTTCGGATTTGGCTTTCAGCCGCGACGGGCGGCGGCTGGCGGTCCTGACGCAGAACCATTTTGGACATCTTTGGGATCTTGCAACGCTGCGGGCGCGGTTGCGGGGGCTGGAGCTTGACTGGGATCCGCCCGCGCCGGGCGAGGCCTCGGCGGGGGAACGGGCGATTTCCATCCACGTCGCGCCTGTTCCGTGAGGGGGCGGGGAAAAATCCGCATTTTTTTGAAAGATTGACCGCGCGGGGCGGTTATCCATGGGCAAGATGAAATTCTCCCCGCCCATTCTTTGGATCATCACCCTCGGCGCAGGATTGTTTTGGCCTGGATTGCTGGCGGCTCCGCCCGCCTCGTCGGCGATGCACCTCAGCGGCAAACTGAACCAAGCTGGGGCCCCCGCGTCGGGCGAGCATGAATTTCGGTTCGAGCTGTTCACGAGCGAAACCGGCGACACGGTGGCTCCGAAGACCCAGCCGATTGTCAGCACCGAGATGATCGTGGGCGGAAACTGGCAGACGGCCCTGGACCTACGCCGGTTCGGCGGGGTGAAGAGCATTCTCGACAACACTGTGTTTCCCTCCGAGGAGGCGGTCAGCATTCTGGACAACACGGTCATTCCGACTGTCGGCGACCGGGCCATTTTGGACAACACGGTCCGGACGGCGGTGCAGCAGAGTTGGAGGGCGATCGAAGGGAACTGGCTGCAAATTTCGGTGAGGCGCCGGGGATCTCCGACGTTCGTGCCGTTGTCCCCGCGGCAAAAACTCGGCTCGGTCCCGCGCGCGTCGACGGCGTTCACGGCGGAACACGCCGTGGTGGCGGGAACGGTGGCCGAAGGGGGTGTGGACAGCCTCGCGCTCGCGCCGGGGGCCATCAACAACATCGCGCTGGCGAACCTGGCGGTCACGGGACCGAAGATCGCGCCGGCGACGGTGGTGCGGTCGGTCAATGGGTTGCAGGACGCGGTGACGCTCGCGGCCGGGACCGGGGTTTCGCTCAGCGCGGCGGGGAACACGATCACGATCAACTCGACGGCGACTGGCGGGGGCACGCCGCTGCCGAACGGGAATTTCATCGGCGCGAACAATGAGAACACGTTTGGACCAGCGGTGAGCTGGAGCGTGATCAGCGGCGGAGCCAGGAACGCCATCACCAAGGCGTCGGACAATGACTTGGCCACCGGCGTGACCATCGCGGGCGGGGAGGAGAATTCGGCCGTCGGCGTTGGGTCGACGGTCGGCGGCGGATACCAAAACCAGGCGCGGCTCAACACCGCGACGGGGGCGGGGGGGTCGGTGAATGAGGCCGGGCCAGTGGCCACGGTGGGGGGGGGGCG
>CAZSXX010000514.1:0-2845 GCA_964611245.1 uncultured Verrucomicrobiota bacterium
GCGAGCCGCAGGCAGGACCACGAACCGCTCTACCAGGTGAACGGCGCGATCTATTTCATCAAGACCGATGTCTTGCGCGCGGCAGGCTCGTTTCTGCCCGCGGGAGCTAGAGCGTATGTAATGCCGGCCGAACGCTCATTGGACATCGACACTGCTTGGGATTTTCATCAAGCGGAACTCATCCTCAATGATCGACTGGGCCATTATCGCGGGCTTGGAGCGGCGGATGCCTCCGCCGCCCCGCCCCCTGCTTCATGACCGGTTCCCCCACGGCCCGCACCATCGCGGTGGCGAGTTTCGACCGCGCTGAGTTCAGCGCTTGCCGCGCGGTGCTGCTGGCCGCGGTGCGCGATCCCCGCCTGGCGCCCCGGTTCATTGCCGGCGGGGGGCTCCTGACCGAGCTGGGAGCTCATCTGGTCCACAGCTTGGAAGCGGAGGGCGTGGCTCCCTCGGAGCGCATCCCCTGGCGTTCGGGCGATGCTCCTTGCGACACGGTGGCGGCTATCGCCGCCGTCGCGACCGGCATGGGCGAAGCCCTGCGCCGCCTCTCGCCGGATATTTTGGTTTTGGTGGGCGACCGAAGCGAGTTGCTCGGGGCTGCGGGCGCGGCCACGGCCTCGGCAGTGCCGCTGGCCCACATCTCTGGCGGTGAGATCACCGAGGGCGCTTACGACGATGCCGTACGCCACGCCTTGACGAAACTCTCCCACGTCCACTTTGTCGCCATGGAAGACGCGCGGCGGCGGCTCCAACAGCTCGGAGAAGAAGACTGGCGCATCACCGTCACGGGCGACCCCTCCCTGGACACCTTCTTATCGGCGCGGAGACTGTCCCGCGAGGAGTTGTCAAAAGTCATCGGCCAAGAATTAAGTCCCCCGGTGGTGGTGCTTACCTGGCATCCGGCCACGCTTGGGGGCGATCCGGGAATCGAAGTGGAGGAACTTATAAAGGGACTCGCAGCCTACCCTGGCACGCTGGTCATCACCGCGGCGAATGCGGACCCAGGTGGTGGAACCATCAATCGGCGAATGCGGGAACTTGCGGCGGAACGGCCGCGCACCGGATTTCACACCGCGTTGGGACCTCGGCTCTTCAGCAGCCTGCTCGCCATCGCCGATGGAATGGTCGGCAACTCTTCCAGCGGGATTTGGGAAGCGCCAAGCTATCTCTTGCCGGTGCTGAACGTTGGCGACCGTCAATCCGGGCGATGCCACGCGCGCAACGTCGTCCACACACCGTGCGTGGCGCGGGACATATCGGCCGGATTGGGCAGCGTGCTCAATCCCGCGTTTCGAGCTGGTCTCCTAGGCATGACCAACCCTTACGGCGATGGGCACGCGGCCGAACGCATCGTCGAGATTCTAACCGGCTTGCCATCCCGCAAGCTCCTGTTGCGAAAACGATTTGTGAACTATTCACCAAAACTTCCATGATGACTTCACTCTCAGTGCCCGAGATCTGGGAAAAGATTCACGCTAACCGCCCATGGGGACGCTATCCATCCGAGGAATCGGTCCGGTTTTTCATGGCTAACCGAGACCGATCGGAAGACGCCCCCCGGGTTTTGGATATCGGCGCGGGTGCCGGCGCGGTGTCCTGGTTCATGGCGCGCAACGGGGCCCACGTAACCGCTCTGGAAGGCTCGCCGTCGGCGCTCAGGCAACTGGAGCGGACACTCGAGTTTTTCCACGTTGCGAACGGGGTCACCTCCTTGGAGGGAGACATCACGGCTCCCGGCGCCCTGATTTCAGGAACATTCGACTTGCTCGTGGACCATTACGCTCTGGCCAGCAATCACGAACAAAAACTTCGAAATGCTCTGCCGATTTACAGGGGCCTTCTCGCCCCTGGCGGGCGGATGCTGAGTTGTTTGTTCGGCCCCCTCTGCTCGGGGCTTGAAACGGGAACTCGCGTGGGATCCAATACGTGGGAGGGCATCACCGAAGGCGCGCTGGCGAACACGGGGGTCAGCTCGCTCTGGACATTGGACCAAGCCGCCAGTCTCTTCCACGACGCCGGGTTTAGAATCGCCTACAAGGAGCGGCAAATACACGAAAGGGAATCGATCGTGGTGGAGAAGATTATTCTGTGGGCCGATCCTCGATGACTCAACGAACTAAAGCCCCGGGTTCGGTCGTGGAATGCCTCGAAATTCCCGGCCGCCGCATCGGCGCCGGCCACCCATGCTTCATCATCGCCGAGGCGGGAGTGAACCACAACGGTTCTCTGGAATTGGCGGAGCGCCTCGTGGACGCGGCGCATGCCGCGGGGGCGGACGCCATCAAGTTTCAAACCTGGATCACGGAGAAAGTCGCCGTGGCCGACGCGCCGACAGCGGAGTACCAGCGGTCCAGCCTGGACCGGGGATCAAGCCAGTTTGCGATGCTAAAAAAGTTGGAGCTGGAGTATGCCGCTTTCCGCGCCCTGCAGACCCATGCCAGCCGTCTTGGCATTCTCTTCCTCTCCACCCCAGACGAGGAAGACAGCGCGGATTTCCTGGATTCATTGAACGTGCCCCTGTACAAGATCGGGTCCGGAGAAATCACGAACCACCCTTTCCTGCGGCACGTGGCGAGAAAGCAGAAGCCCGTTATTCTCTCGACGGGCATGTCCACGCTGGCGGAGGTTGGGGAGGCGGTTGGCGCGTTCGAGGCCGAGGGCAACCACCGATTTGCGCTGCTTCATTGCGTATCCAACTATCCCGCCGACCCCGCTCACTGCAACTTGCGGGCGCTAGGGACGCTGGCCCGGACGTTCCGTTGTCCCGTGGGATTCTCGGATCACACACTTGGCCGGGAAATCTCCATGGCGGCCGTGGCTTTGGGTGCCTGCATCATCGAAAAGC
>CAZSXX010000515.1:0-2809 GCA_964611245.1 uncultured Verrucomicrobiota bacterium
GCCGCCGCCGCCGCCGGTGCCGGCGGAGAAGCCGCCGACGGCGAGTGGGCCCTGGGCGACGGCGTAGACTTCGCCATTGGCGCCGAGGAGGGGGGTCTGGAGGAGGACGCCGCCGGAGAGGCTTTTGGCGTCGCCCATGGCGGAGACCGTGACGTCAATGCGGTTGCCGGACTTGAGGAAAGGCTTGATGTCGGCGGTGACGAAGACGGCGGAGATGTTTTTTGAGGAGAGGGTGGCGGCGGGGATGGTGACGCCGTAGCGCTGGAGGGCGTTGGCGATGGCCTGGACGGTGTAAACGGGGTCTTTGTCGCCGTCGCCGGCGAGGCCGACGACGAGGCCCCAGCCGTTGAGCTGGTTGTCGCGGGCGCCGGCGACCATGACGAGGTCCTTGATGCGGGAGCCGACGCCGCGGGCGGGCGCCAGCGTGGCGGCAAGGAGGAGAATCAGAAGAAAGCGCATGATCAGAAAGGGGTGACCTTTTCCCAGACGCGGGTGAACCAGCCCTTCTTTTGGTTGTCGGAAATGGAGCCGGAGGAGACGTATTTGATGGTGGCCTCGGCGATGCTGTGGCTGTAGATGGTGTTGTTGGCCATGACGTCCTCGGCGCGGACGATGCCGCGGAGGACGGCGTCCTGGGTTTCGCCGGAGAAGGAGACCTTGCGGGAGCCTTCGATGACGAGGTTGCCGTTGGGGAGGACGTCGATGACGCGGACGGCGATGCGGGCGGTGATCCGCTCGGTGTTGTTGATTTCGCCGCCGCCGTCGAAGGACTGGGCGGCGGAGGTTTTCATGGCGGGGAGCTGGCCGCCCTTGGTGAGGAATTTGCTGGCGCCGGGGGAAAAGAGGAAACTTTGGAGGCTGGCGTCGATGGTGGAGGCCTTGGCGGTTTTGGTGCTGTTGTTGCGGTTGGCGGTGTTGCTCTCCTGGATGAGGATGCTGAGGATGTCGCCGACGGAGGTGGCGCGCTTGTCGGCGATCATGCTGCGGGCGGCGCCTTCCTGCCAGAGGGACTGGGAATGGGCGGCGGGCATGGCGGCCAGGAGGGCGAGGGAGAGGAGGGTGGCGCGCCCGAGCGGCGGGAGGGTTTCAAAGAGTGACGGCGACGGTTTGTTCATCCTGGACCTTTCCGCGGAATTCACGCCGCGATTTGATGTTCCGGACGCGGACGAATTGGCCGGGTAGGCCGTCTTCGAGCGCTTCCACTTTGACGAGAATCTGGAGGACGCCGTCGCGGACGAGGGCGTCGAGGGTCTTGCCGCGGCGGATGATGGGGCGCTGCTTGATGGAGCGGGCCGTGAGGGGGGCGCCGCCGGGGAGGTTTTCGCCGAGGTCGTAGTTGGCGAGGTCGGGGGGGAGGTTGGCGAGGCCGTCGCGGAAGGCGAGGACGTCGCGGCGCTCCTGGCCGACGTCGGCGGAGGCGAGGGGTTGGCCGCGGAGGACGCCGGAGCGGGCGACCCAGATTTCACGCCAGATTTTGGCGTTCACGTTGATTTGCCAGGCGCCGGCGATCTCGTCGCCGGCGCGGAGTTCGCAGCGGGCGATGAAGTTGTGGGCGACGCCGGTGTTGGGCAGGTCGAGGACGCGGAGGGAGAGGGGCTCGTCGGGGACGATGACCGGGGCCCAGGGGCGGACGAAGCGGAGCTCGAGCTCGCCGCGCTCGCGCACCTGTTCGGATTGGATGACGGCGGTGAGGAGCTGGCGCATTTCCGTCTCGTCGAGGTGGCGGCTGCGGCGGGAGACGCGGATGCGCTCGGGGCCGGAGAAATTGGGCTCGAGATCGGGGGCGGCCTTGGCGAGGAGGTCGGCGACCTGGGCGCGGGTGAAAAAGGCGAAGCGGCCGAAGGCGGGGGCGTCGGCGAGGCGGATGTCGGGAAGGGGCTGGGAGAAGGATGGGGCGACGAGTTGGCGGAGGTAGACGCCCTTGCTGTCCACCTTAACGTCGGCGGCGAGGGGCCAGGAGGCGGCGTCGCCGGCGGGGAGGGCGAAAGACGCGCGCAGGGCGCAGAGGAGCGCAACCCAAACGCCGAAAGCACTGAGCCCGGCGCGCGATGGGAAAAAGGGGAAATTCATGGTCAACGGCGGAGATTGTTGCTCATTTGCATCATTTCGTCGGAGGCCTGGACCGCCTTGGAATTAATTTCGTATGCTCGCTGGGCGAGGATCATGTTGACCATTTCCTCGACGACTTTGACGTTGGAAAGCTCGAGGTAGTATTGGTTGGTGGTGCCGAAGCCGGCCTCGCCGGGGGCGCCGATTTCGGCGGGGCCGGAGGCGGTGTTTTCGCGGTAGAGATTGTGGCCAAGGTTCTCGAGGCCGGCGGGGTTGGCGAAGCGGGTGAGGGCGAGGCGGAAGCTGGTTTTGCCGTTGGCGCCGCTGTAGGTGACCTCGCCGGTGGTGGAAATGTCGATGCCGGTGGTGCCGGCGGGGACGCCCTGGAAGCCGCTTTGGACGATGAGGCCGTCACTGGTCATGATCTGGCCGGTGGGGCCAATCTTGAAGGAGCCGTCGCGGGTGTAGGCCTTTTCGCCGGTGGCGGTCTGGACTTCGAAGAAGCCGTCGCCCTTGATGGCGATGTCGAGCTGTTCCTGGGTTTGGGTGAGCTCGCCGGCGGTGAAGACCTTGGAGGTGGCGACGAGGCGTGAGCCGTGGCCGATCTGGACGCCGGTGGGGAGCTGCGTGCCCGCGCCCTGCTCGGCGCCGGCGTTGCGGGTGTTTTGGTAGAGGAGGTCCTGGAATTCGGCTTTGCTCTTTTTGAAGCCGGTGGTGTTGACGTTGGCGAGGTTGTTGGCGATGACGTCGAGGTTGGTCT
>CAZSXX010000516.1:0-2801 GCA_964611245.1 uncultured Verrucomicrobiota bacterium
TTCGCGCCCCTCGCGGCGGAATTCCCGCAGGCCGCATTGTGGATCGGCGGGGACGGCTCGGAGCGCGGGGCCCTTGAGGCGCGCATCAAGGAGCGCGGCTTGGAAAATCGGGCGCGGCTGCTCGGCTTCATTCCAGAATCGGAATTGCCCCTGCGGTACGCCGCCGCCGATTGCACCGTGATGCCATCGGTGGACCTGGAAGGTTTTGGGCTGGCCACGGTTGAATCGCTGGCCTGCGGCACGCCGGTGATCGGATCCCGCCGCGGCGCCACGCCCGAAATCCTCGAACCTTTGGAAACCGGCCTCCTGTACGATTCCACCGAGGAGCTTTCGGCCAAAATCCGGGCCCTCTTGTCGGGCGAATCGGCCCTGCCAAGCCGGGACCAGTGCCGGGACTATGCGGTCTCACGCTATTCATGGGAGCGTCCTATCGTGGCTGTGGAACGGATTTGCCTGCGCATCCCGCCAACCCCATGAAAATACTGGAGCTGGGAAAATTCTATCCGCCGGTGCGGGGGGGCATTGAGACCCTCCTCAAATCGTTCTGCGATGGATTCGCCTCCAAGGGCGCCGAAGTCGAATGCGTGGTCGCCCACCAAGAGCCCAGAAACCTTGTCGAAGACATGGGCAAAGTCCGGGTCCGCCGGGTGGCCAGCCTGGGCCAATTGCTTTCCACCTCGATCGCGCCAGGGTATCTGGCGGCCGCCCGCCGGTCCGGGGCCCGCATTTGGCACACGCACTTCCCCAATCCCCTGGCGGACTTGGCCATCCTCGCTGCCCCGTCCCAGGCGCGGGTCGTGGTCAGCTACCACAGCGACATCATCCGGCAGGCGACTTGGCTGAAAATGTACGGCCCCATCCTGCGGCGGAGTTTTGCCCGGGCCGACCAAATCGTGGTCGCCAGCCCGCCGGTGAAGGAGTCCACGCTGCTGCGCGGGTTTGGGGAAAAGGTGGTGGTCATCCCGTATGGCATCGACCTTCGGCGTTTCGCGACCCCCCAGCCGCTGCCCGCGGAAATGCCGGCGCGCCGACCCGGGCCAATTTTGCTGACAGTCGGGCGGCTGGTTGGTTATAAGGGGCATCGCTGGTTGATCGAGGCAATGAATGGATTGGACGCGACCCTTTGGATCGTCGGGGGCGGACCGCTGGAGGCGGAGTTGCGCCTGGCCGCGCAATCCGCGCAAGTCGCGGACCGGGTTCATTTTCTGGGCAACGTCGCCGATGAGCATTTGCCAGCCTTGTACCAGGCTTGCGACCTATTTGTGCTTCCCTCAGTGACCCCAAACGAAGCGTTCGGGATTGTGCAGCTTGAGGCGATGGCCTGCGGCAAGCCGGTCATCAGCTGCGACTTGCCATCCGGCGTGCCTTGGGTCAACCAACAAGGGCGAACCGGGCTGATCGTCCCGCCCCGGGACGCGGGCGCGTTGCATGTGGCCATCCGGACGCTGGTGGAGAATCCACAGCAGGCCAGCGCGTTGGGAGAGCAGGGCAGGGCGCGCGCGGCGCGGGAATTCTCCGAAGGGCGGATGGTCGATGACTATTATCGACTGTTTGAGAGGCTGGCGGCCTGATGAAGACCTACCTCGCGACGTTCGTCCTGGCCGCCATCACCGCTTACATTGCGACGCCTTGGGCCCGCCGGTTGGCGAAACGAATGGGGGCAATGGACCTTCCTTCGGACCGGAAAATCCACACAACCCCCACCCCCCGGTTTGGCGGCTTGGCCGTGTTCGCCGGATTTTGCCTGCCGCTCTTCGCGTTTTATTTGATGGAGAACCGTGTTTCAGCAGTGCTGGCCAATTACGAGAAACCCGTGTTCGCGCTGCTTTTGGCGGGCATCGCGATGCTGATCCTCGGCGCGTATGATGATTGCCGCGGCGCCAACGCGCTGAAAAAACTGTCGGTCCAGATTCCGGCGGCCATCGGCCTCTACTACTTCGGGAACTTTCGCATCGAAGTCATTTCCAACCCGTTTGGGGACCCGGTCCAGCTTGGCCTGTTCAGCCTCCCTCTTTCCATATTGTGGATCGTCGGCATCACCAATGCGATCAACCTACTGGACGGCATCGATGGCCTGGCCTCCGGCGTGACCGGGGTCATCAGCCTGTCGCTCGCGATCATCAACGTCATTTACGGAAACATCTTCATCGCGACGCTCACCTTTTGCCTGTCCGGGGCCTGTTTTGGCTTCCTCCCGCGCAACTTCGCGCCCGCCCGAATTTTTCTCGGGGACTCCGGCAGCCTCTTCATTGGCATGACCCTTGCGGGCATCAGCATGTATTCCCTTTTCAAAGGGACCACTGCCACGTTGATCATGGCCCCGCTTGCCCTCTTTGGCCTGCCCCTGTTCGACACCACCTCGGTCGTGTTGGGTCGGATGGCCCGGCGGCAACCGCTGTTCCAAGCCGACAAGTCCCACATCCACCACCGGCTGCTTGACCTCGGCCTCACCCAGCGGCAAGTGGCTCTGTTCCTTTACGGCATCACGATACTCCTCGGCGCCATTTCCGTTTCGATGTGCGCCAACCACGGCGCCGGCCTGGAACTTTTTCAGGGCGCCGCCGCGTTCCTGCTGATCCTCGCCACCGGATGGCTGGTTTGGAAAATGCGCGTTGCCCGCTTGGACCGATGCTCCCCTTCGAAGACGCCCTCGTGAAGCTGCTGGCCGCCGCGCGGCCGGTTGGCACGGAATCGGCGCCCATGGACGCCGCCCCCGGCCGCATTTTGGCCGAGCCACTCCACGCCCGGAGCCCTCTCCCCCTGTTCGACAATTCAGCCATGGATGGCTGGGCGGTGCGGAG
>CAZSXX010000517.1:0-2799 GCA_964611245.1 uncultured Verrucomicrobiota bacterium
GCGGGAATCGGGGAACCCTCCGCGAATGAACGCCTGTGCCACTCAGGGGACCGGGCGAACCCCGCGCCATGAAAAAAACACTGAAATCAAAAAAACTGACCATGCCCGCCTTGGCGAGGCTTGTTTTCCTGCTGAGCGCCCTTCTGTACTGCCCATTGGGCGGCGCGCGCGCCGAAATCACCGCGGCGGACATTGTGGGCTGGTGGCGCGGGGAAAATGACGCCAGCGATTTTGTCGGCCCGAACGAGGGGGCCGTTCAAGGCGCGGCGATCTTCGCCCCCGGAGTGGCCGGCCAGGCGTTCGCCAACCTCAATTCACAGAACAACCACATCAGCATACCCCACAGCGCGGAGCTTCACCTCAATGGCCGGTCCTCGACCCTTGAAAACTGGATCAAAGTGGAGGCCTTCAACCAGGAGTGGTCCCCGGTTTCCGCGATCAAAGGTGGATCGTATGGGCTCTGGCACAACAAGGATTTGCAGGTCCTGCGCGCCCATGCCTGGACCGATCCCTATCAAGGGCAACACATGGATGCGCCTTTCGCATTCCCGACGGGCGAGTGGGTCCATGTCGCGCAGGTGCACGACGCGGCGGCGCACATTCTGTCGATCTATGTGAATGGGCAGTTGATCGCGGCGGGCGCCGGCCTGCCCTTTTGGGCTCCAATGGGCGTGAATCCTGTCCTGATCGGCAAAGGCTGGACGCCCGCGGATTCGACGGACCGTTTCACCGCCGCCTTCGACGAAGTGACCATCTTTCAGCGCGCCCTGAGCGCGGCGGAGATCCTCGAAATCCATCAGGCTGGCCCGGCTGGAAAATCCATCGAACCATTGATTCAACCCGGCCTTCTGCCAAAAGCACTCGCCAGCGCTCCGTATCACCGGACTCTCAGCGTCCAAGCCGGAACGCCTCCATTCCAGTTTTATCTCGCGCCGTCCGGGGGGTCGCCACCGCCCGGCATCACCCTTTCCCCCGAAGGGCTATTGAGCGGAGCCGCCACCGGAACCGGAAGCTTCACATTCACGGTGGCGATGGTGGATGCGGCCGGCCGAACCGCCGCGAAGCAATACACCCTGGATTCGATGGGCTGCGGCGCGCCATTCGGCGGGGCGGAAGGAACGCTGGACCGAAGTTTTGGCAACGGCGGCGCAGCCACGTTCGGGATCGCGAACAGCTACCTGCGCACGGCGGGCCTGGGCCGGCAGTCCAGCGGAAAACTGGTCACCGTGAGTGAGCACGCGCCGGGCGATCAGTTCAATCAACTGGTTCTCTCACGGCGTTCGGCGGATGGAGAAATTGACCGGTCCTTCGGCGCGAACGGATTTGTTCACCGGGGCGATCCGGCGCCCAAGGGACTGCTGGTGCAGCCGGATGACAAGGTCCTGGTGCTGGGGATGGACCCCAACCCGGTTTTCCTTGATCCGGGTTATGGGAGCCAGTCCGCATTGACGCGTTTCCATGCGGACGGCTCGCTCGACACGAGTTTTGGCACGGGTGGGGTGGCTGGATTCCTCATCACCCGGCAGGATTTCTTCGGCACGATGACGATGCAGAGCGACGGGAAAATCCTCGTGGGCGGATATCTGGGGGGGCGGATCGCGAGGTTCAATGAAATCAACCATGCGAACTATGTCTTTGCCATCCTGCGCTTCAACGCCGACGGCACGCGCGACACGACCTTTGGCAGCAACGGCCTGGTCGAAACAGAATTTGGAATTTCCGGAGTTGTCCGGGCCATCGCCGTCCAACCGGATGGAAAAATCGTCGCGGCGGGCGACATCGGCGCGAGCGAATTGTTTGGCGACATTGGCTGGCAATTTGGCATTGCGCGACACCATCCCGACGGAACGCTGGACACGTCCTTCGGGATTGGCGGGCGGCAGGCCGCCTCGTTTCGACGCTATGCCTGGCCGCAATCGGTGATCATTCAACCGGACGGGAAAATCCTGGTTGGGGGCACGACGGACAACAGTTTCAACATCAAAGAGATTGCCATGGCCCGCTTCTTTCCCGATGGCGCGTTTGATCCATGCTTTGGAGTGGCCGGCAAAGCGCTGGTCAGCATCCAGGACAGCTTTCAGCCGTGCGGCTATTTCCTGCAGCCTGATGGCAAAATTGTGGTCCCGGCCGTCGCGCAGTTGAGCAATGGCGGCGGCTTCGATGTCCTGGCCGCGCGGTTTGACGGGCGGGGGCGCTTCGACCTTTCCTTCGACGGAGACGGTTGGTCGAAGGCCGGGCTTGGATTGCCGGTCGCGATGTATGGGGCGGCCTCGTTGCTGCTGCCGGATGGCAACATCGCCGTCGCCGCGACGGCCCGCATCGCCGGTTACGACGCGCTCGCGATGACGCGCCTGATCGGCCACGGCATCTGCCCCCCCCCACCGAACCAACCGCCCATCGCCAACGACGACGCGGCCGTGAGCCAGGGAGGATCGGTCGATGTGGCGGTCCTGGCGAACGACAGCGAGCCCGAGGGCGACCTGTTGCAAGTGACCCGCATTGTGACGGGGCCAAGCACGCACGGGACGGTGACGTTGAACGCGGACGGCACGCTGCGGCACATTCCGGAGATTGGCTTCGCGGGCGTGGCGACCTTTCAATATGCAATCGAGGATTGCGAGAGGCTCACCGCGCTCGCCACGGTGCGCGTCACTGTGACGCCGCCGGAGTGCCCTCCGCCCACGGCGGGGTTGATCGCCTGGTGGAAGGCGGAGGGGAATGCGGACACCTCGGCGGGAGCGCACCACGGGACCCTGCAGAACGGCGTCGCGTTTGCGCAGGGCAAAGCGGGCCAGGCGT
>CAZSXX010000518.1:0-2789 GCA_964611245.1 uncultured Verrucomicrobiota bacterium
TTTGGCGGTGATGAATTCATTCCCGCCGTGCCGCCTCCAGCGTGTGCCGGCCCCGGGTCAATTCCCGCATTCTCCAGCCCCGCTGGCGGACTTGGTCGAACACCACGGGCCGGAGGTCGACGCCATCCCGCGCGGTGAGGGAACAGCGGTGGAACTCGCCGTCCATGGCCGCGACGTCCACATGCTGGACCACTTCGCACTCGGCCCAGCATTGCAGGAGGGCGGGCAGGGGGGCCTCGATTTCGGCGATGACCGCGCTTGTCTCGAAGATTTTCCGCTGCAAACCGTCGGTCTTATCGGACGCGATGATTCGGCCATGGTGCAGGATCAGAACATGGCTGCAGGTCATCTCCACCTCGGGCAAGATGTGGGTGGATAGAAGGATGGTGTGTTTTTTTCCGAGGTCTTTGATCAACTGGCGGACGGAGCGGATCTGGTTTGGGTCCAGGCCGATGGTCGGCTCATCGAGGATGATCAGGTCGGGCTCATGCACGAGCGCGTCCGCCAAGCCGACCCGCTGCTTGTACCCCTTGGAAAGGTGCCCGATGATCCGGCGGTGGACATCGGCCAGGGAGCATTGCTCGATCACCGTGTCGACGCGGTCCCGGACGCGGGCGGCGCCAAGCCCCTTGAGGCGGGCGCGGAACTTGAGGTATTCACGCACGCGCATGTCCAGGTGCAGCGGATTGTTCTCGGGCATGTAGCCGATGCGGCGGCGCACCTCATCGGCCTGGTGGAACACATCGAACCCCGCCACCCGGGCGGTCCCCGCCGTGGCCGGCAAAAAGCAGGAGAGGATCCGCAGGATGGTGCTTTTGCCCGCGCCGTTTTTCCCGAGCAAACCGACGATCTCCCCGCGATTGACCGTGAACGACACTTCGGACACCGCCTTGGCCCCGGCATATCGTTTCGTCAGGTTCGACACCTGGATCATCGCATCGCTCATTCGAGGCCGAAATTTTCCACCAATCCGATTGCTTCCGCCAATCAAAACGTTCGCCATCAACAGACGCCGCGTGGAACATCCCCATTCACGGGCCGAGGCGCGGAACTATTGCGGGTTGTGTGCGGTGATTCACCCATTGCGTTGTGCGACGGAACGCCCGACGATGGAGGTCATGAAGACCACCCTTCTGGCCGCTCTGGCAATCTTCGTGGCCACATCCTCGGTTTCCGCCCAGGTCGGCACCAGCCCGCGCGACCTCACCCGGCGGATTGAGCCGCAAATCCGCCCCCAACTGCCCAGCGCCAGGCCGCAGGGGGGTGGTGGATATGTCGCAGCCCCGGCGCTGGCGGCTAAAGCCCCGTTGACGCCCGCCGAGCAGGAGCAAAAGCGGATGGCGCAGTCCGCCGAGGACAAAAAGAAAATGGCGTGGCAGTTGGACCGCGCCCAAAAAGGGTCGGACACCGCGCAACTCGCCCTGGGGCTCCGTTACTTGAACGCGGAGGGGGTCGACAAGGATCTAAAAAAAGCCAAGGGATGGCTGGCCGAATCCGCCAAGAACGGAAACCCCGCCGCGAAGAAGAAGCTCGCGGAGACGACGGAATTGGATGGGGTCAAGGCCGAGGAGGTGATTGTTGTGGTGAAAGCGGCCGAGGCCGCGAAGGCCCTTCCCGCCAAACCCTAGGCGGGAGGCAGCTTGATCAACCCGAGCGCAGTCAGGCCGTTGATCGCGAATTGAATCGCGAGGGCCGCGAGCAGAAGTCCCATCAGACGCTCGACGATTTTCATGCCGATCGGGCTGATGAACCGGTCCGCCCCGGTGGCGGCCAGGCGCAACACCACATAGCTGGCCATGCAAACGGCCAGGATGCAGACGAGCAAGGCGGCGGTGTGGGGGACATCCGGGGAGCGGGTGTGCAGGAGGATGCTGGTTGAGATGGCGCCGGGCCCGGCCAGCATCGGCACGGCCAGCGGGGTGATGGCGATGTCCTCCTTTTCGACGCCGGCGTCGGTTTCCTCGGCGGTCTCCCTCATCCGCGACCGGCGCGCCCGGAGCATGTCCAGCGCGACGAGCAGCAGGACGATGCTCCCCGCGATCTGGAAGGCCGGGAGCGTGATGCCCAAGAGGCGAAAGAGCGTTTGCCCCGTCAGCACGAAAAGCATGAGGACCGCGGCCGCGATGACGCAGGCCAGCCGGGCCATGCGGACGCGGGCTTCGACCGTGTCTTTGGCGGTCATGGCCAGGAAGGCCGGCACCGTCGCGATCGGATCGATGATCACGAAAAGCGACGCGGCCGAGAACAACATGTACTTAAGCAGGTCCATCTCCAGCCGCGGCCACGCAGGGGGCAAGGATGGCATCCGCCATGCCATGCACGATTTTTTTGTCCGCCGGGGCCACTGTGGCCAGGATGCCGCCAAGCGTGGCGCGCGCGGCGTCGCCCTCACCGGCGACGAAATAATAGGGCGAAAGCCGGACCCGCCCCGGCATCTTGACCTCCCGGTTGGCCTCAAAATCAAACCACTCGAACTCGACCGTGCGCGGCTTGTGGTAGCGCTGGAGCACGTGCGGGCTGGTGGCAAAATCGCGGATGGCCTCGTCCACCGCCCGGGCCCATTCCTCCATGGGCAGGTCGCTCCCGAGGAAAACGCCGCGCGCGCCCCAGGCTTTTTCCGAGAAGCCGGACACTTTCAGGATGAGGTTCCGGTCTTTTTGCGAGAGAGTTTTCAGTTGCGCCCAATCGGTCAGGTTCAGCTCCGGGATGGCCCCCTGCGGAGGGAGGGGGGCCGGGTCAACCATCCAGGTGTAGGGGGTCATCCGCAGCAGGCGCGCAAAAAAGGCCTC
>CAZSXX010000519.1:0-2787 GCA_964611245.1 uncultured Verrucomicrobiota bacterium
TCACGTACGTGGAGGCCGAGGGGACTTACATGAGCGGGATGCCGGGCGGGCCGAAGACGGCGATGGCGGGAAGCAAGCTGCACGGGGCCATCGTGGAGAGCGCGAACGGGAATGTGTACGTGCGGATGACCGGGCCGCAGGGGACGGTGATGGGGGCGGACGCGAATTTCCGGAAGATGATCGAGTCGGCTTTCAAATAGGGGCGTCCATCGGGAAGGGTCGGCTGGATTTCGGGCCGAAGGGGAGAATGTCTTCTTGGCGCTGGGGAGCGGGTTTGTTTAGCTTCCGGCGCCAATGTTTTTTTTGCTGCTCATTCTATTGCTCGGGACGATGACGCTGGCGAACGTCACGCGGGCGCAGGACCTGAGCGGGGGCGACCTGGAAGTGGAGAGCCTGAGCGACCGGAGCGTGCTCGAAAACGCGTTCGAGTCGAAGACCTGGCACGGACGGAATGGGATCATGGTCAAGCAGGGGGACACCATCCTGGTGGCCAATGAAGTGAGGGTTGACGAGGTGACGCGGCAAGTGGTGGCGGACGGGATGGTGACGCTGCAGTCGGGGCCGCTGTACTGGACGGGGGAGCACCTCGAATACAATTTCAACACGCGGCAGATCGGGACGGGGTCTTACCGTGCGGGCGTGGGGATGCTGTATCTGGAGGCCGACAATTTGTCGGGCAGTTCGACGAACCAAACGTACGAGGCGGAGCGGGCGCGGTTCACGACGGACGACAGCGAGCATCCCGGGTATCATGTGCGGGCGCGGCACGTGAAAATCGAGGAGGGGAAGCGGATCACGGCGCGGCAAGCGACGCTGTACCTGGGGAACACGCCCATCTTTTACCTGCCGCGCTACCAACGGACGCTGGGCGGGCACGACAATTTCTGGGTGCTGACGCCGGGATACCGGAGCACGTTCGGGCCGTATTTGCTGACGGCGTACCATTTCAACGCGCACGAGGATTTTGACCTCGGCTTGAACATGGACTACCGGGCCAAGCGTGGGGTTGGAGTGGGGCCGAGCATCGAGTACGACCTGAAAAAAGCGGGCCGGGGAAGGTTCGATTATTACTTCGCGCCCGACGAAGGGGCCGACAACGACCCGAGGCTGGCGGGCTATGCCGACGAACGGCAGAGGCTGGTTTGGGCCCACCAGGCGCAACTGGCCACCAATTTGACGGCGAAGGCGTTCGTGAATTACCAGCGGGACCCGCTGGTGATCCGGGATTTTTTTGAGGGGGAGTACCGGACCAACGCGCAGCCGAAAACGGTGTTCGAAGTGAGCCAGCATTGGGAGAATTTCAGCCTGGACGCGGTGGCGCAGCCGCAGGTGAATTATTTTTTCCCGACGGTGGAACGGCTGCCGGACCTGAAGCTCTCGGCGCTGCGGCAACAAGTGGGGGTGACGCCGGTGTTTTACGAGGGGGAAAACTCGTTCGCCTATCTGCGGAACCGGCCCGGTCTGACGGGCGGGACGAACTACGCGGCGATGCGGGCCAACAGCTACCACCAGGTGGTCCTGCCGAAAACATTCTTTGGCTTCCTGAATGTGACGCCGCGCGTGGGCGGGCGGGTGACGCATTACGGGGAGACAAAAAGCGCGTCGCTGGCCCTGGACGAGGAGGACCGGTTTGTGTTCAACACCGGGGTGGAGACCTCGATGAAGGCGTCGCGGGTGTTCCCGGGGGCGCGGAACGATTTCCTGGAGGTGACGGAGCTGCGGCACATCATCGAACCGTCGATCAACTATGTTTACGTGCCGGAGCCATCGGTGAGGCCGAACCAGTTGCCGCAGTTCGACACGGAGGTGCCAGCCCTGCGGCTGCTGCCGGTGGATTACCCGGATTACAACCAGATCGACTCGATCGACACGCAAAACGTGATGCGCCTGGGGATGCGGAACAAGTTCCAGACAAAACGGGACGGGGAGATCGACACGCTGGCGAACTGGTTTGTCGTCGGGGATTTGCGCCTGAACCGGCTGACCGGCCAGACGCGGTTCAGCGACATCCACTCGGACCTTGATTTCAAGCCGCGGCGCTGGCTGCTGCTGAATTCGCAGACGCGCTTCGATGTGGATGGGGGGCGGCTGACGTTCGCGAACCATTCGGTGACCTTGACGCCGACGGATGTGTGGAGCGCGCGGGTGGGCCATTGGTACTACCGGGGCAACACGGCGTTTGGGCCGTCGTCGGACAACAACATTTTCTACGGGGCGTTCCATTACCGGTTCAACGAGAACTGGGGCGCGCGGATGAGCCACCATTACGAGGCGCGGGACGGGACGCTGGAGGAGCAGTATTACACCCTCTACCGGGATTTCCGCAGCTTCACCGGGGGGCTGACCTTCCGGGCCCGGAACCAACGGATCGGCCCGGCGGATTACACGGTGGGGTTCGCGATCCAACTCAAATCACGGCCGACCCGGGCTGGCAAGGACCGGATCGACCCCGGATTCCTGCTGGGGAATTGAGGCGGCGGCGTGGGCGGGGTGGATAAGTAGCTTTACAGCGGGGGAGGGGTTTGCCACGCTTTTGACGGTAACATGAAGCGATTTTTTGCATTGGCCCCAATTTGCCTGCTGCTGGCGGGATGCAGCACAACCCTGACGAACCTCACACCGCGGCAGCAAACGCGCAACCCCAACGGATTGTACCCCGTGGAGGTGATGTGGGACAGCCACCAGGCAAACATCGTGAAGGAGACGATCAAGGGCTATGTGGTGGTGGGGCAGGACGCCTATCCGATGCAGCGCAGCCCCATGCTGACCAACCGTTGGGAGACATTC
>CAZSXX010000520.1:0-2786 GCA_964611245.1 uncultured Verrucomicrobiota bacterium
TGCGGCCGCGGCAAGTCCCGGGATTGACCGGATGGTGGTCGCCCGCGTGCGGGGCGCCGTGCGCGAGGGCCACATCGCGGCGGGAGCAGACGCAGGGATAAAGGGCGCCGGTGGACCGGAGGCGTTGGAAGGAATCCTGA
Organism: uncultured Verrucomicrobiota bacterium; assembly: GCA_964611245.1. Taxonomy (GTDB): domain Bacteria; phylum Verrucomicrobiota; class Verrucomicrobiia; order Limisphaerales; family SXQI01; genus CAZSXX01. The sequence continues at coordinate 141 of CAZSXX010000520.1, forward strand.
TAGAGCGGGAGGCGATCGCTTTGGAAAATTGGGGGGGCTTCCCAGCGCAGGCCGATCCACGCCATGTCCTCGAGAGCGGCTTCAACGAACTCCGGGCGGCAGCGGCCGGGGTCGAGGTCATCGACACGGAGGAGGAGGGAGCCGTGGTGGGCGCGGGCGCGTGCTTGGGCGGTCCAGAATGTGCGGGCGTGGCCGAGGTGAAGGCACCCGGTGGGGGACGGGGCGAGGCGCCCACGGTAATGCGGTTGGTCCGGCACCCGGCTCTTAAAGCACAATGGGGCCGATTTGGCGACCGCGCGGTGTGTGGTTATAATGACGGATGCGACTGGGGGGATGGAGGAGGCGGGCCGGGTGGGCGTTGATCGCGCTGGCGGTTGGGGCGGGGGTTCTGGGGATGACGTGGAGGCATTGGCTGCCGACGGCGGGAAGATTGGCGCTGCGGCTGAGGGGGGTGCAGGCCGAGTCGGTGACCTGGGAGGGGAGGGACGCGTTGAAAATTGGGGAGGCGCGGTGGGATGGGGGTGGATGGCGGGCGCAGGCGCGGGAGGTGACGGCGCTGGCGCCGTGGGCTTGGAGGCGGGCGTTGGCGAGGGGCGGGACCAAGGAGGAGCCGGTGTTCATCACGGTGAATGGATGGCGGGTTGCGCGGGCGGGGGAGCGCAACCCGGAAGGAGGCATGACGGCAGGGGAGGGGGTGGAGAAGGTTCTGGCAGGGCTGGAGGCGCTGCGCACGAAGATCCCACGGGCGGTGTTGTTGAACGGGGCGGTGGGAAGCGCGCAGGGGGACCATCGGTTTGGCGCAGTGTTGTGGCGGGACGGGGTCCTGGAGGGGGATTGGAGCTGGCCAAGGCTGAATGACCCGGCGGATTTCAAGGTGAAGCTGGAGGAGTCGGGGAGGGCGCAGGTGATCCTGAGGCAAACGGGGCTGGACTTGGGCGCGAGAGTGACGGCGGAGCGCGTGGCGGAGGGGGTGCGTTTGAAGGGGTTCGGGCGGTGGCGCACCAACCGGGCGGAGTTCGACGTGGCGTTTGGCGAGGGCGGGAGGATGCCGGTGTGGGGAGTTGTGGAGTCGGCGGGATTTTCGGCGCCGGCGCGGCTGCTGGGGCTGAAATTGGACGAGGAGATTGGAGCCCGTTTTCGGCTGGCGATCACGAATGGGCAATTCGAGCTCCGGCTGGGGGCGCCGGGGGAGGTCAGCGAGGACGGGCGTTGAGGAAAGCGGCGAGATCGCCGAGGCGGTCGGTGTTGATGAGGTCGACCCCGGCGGAGTCCATGGCCTCCCAGGCGTCGGGGCGGTCGGGGGTGGCCCAGAAGCGGATGATGCGGCCCTGCGAATGGGCGGTGTCGACGAGGGACTGGAGGCGGGCCTTCTCCGGACCCGGGATGGGGCCTTCGCGCCATTTGAAATGGGTGGCCCATGAATCGCTGACGAGGGGGAAGAGCGCGCGGGGCGGGTTGGCGTCGAGGTCGGCGAGGCGGCCATCGAGGGCGAGCCAGCGAACTTTTTGCGCTTCGACGTAGGCCCGGGGGCGGTCGCCGCTGAGGAGCACCGTGACGGCGTTGGTGACGATGTTGGAGCCGTCGAAACGGGTGAGGATGGGGCGGAATTTTTCGAGCTGCCTTTCGAGAATCTGGCAGGAGAGGAGACCGTCGGCCTTGAAGTCGATGAGGAGGATGAGGGTGGGGAGGCCCTTGAGGATGGGGCCGCCGTTGGTTTTGGAACGCTCGAGCAGGGGGGCGAGGTAGAGCTTTTCGAGGGTGCGGGCGGGGTCGATCTTGTCGCGGTCGTGAGCGACGAGGAGGTCGCCGTTGACGGGGAAGACATCGGCCTCGACGCTGCCGAAGCCGAAGGAGAGGGCGTCGGCCAGGGGGCGGGGGTGGAGGTAATCGTTGTGCGCGTGGGCGCGGGGCAGGGGGCTTTGCGCGAGCAGGGCCCAGGAACAGTGGAGGAGGAGAATGGCGCGCCACATATTATTTTTTGACGGGGGTCCGCTCCATGGTGCGCTTGTAGGCGAGGATGCCATCGACGATGGCGCGGGCCATTTCGCGGCGGTGCGCCTCATCGAACACTTTTTTGGAATCGGAGGCGTTGGACATGAAGGCGCTTTCGACGAGGATGCTGGGCATGGAGGCCTTGCGCAAGACCTCGAAGCCGGCGCGGCGCACGCCGCGATCCGTCATCTCCAGGCTGCGGGTGATGGAGCGCTGGACCTCGAATGCGAGAAGGACACTCTGGCCGTCGAATTTGTTGCCGGTGTGGGGCCGGAGCGCGACGTCGCCGCCCTCGTTGGTGGCCTCGGCGCCGAAAGGGGTGACGCAATAGGTCTCGACGCCCTTGGCGGCGGTGTTGGGGGCGCAGTTGTAATGGAGGCTGACAAAAATGTCAGCCTTGGCGGCGCGGGCGAGGGAGGCGCGGTCGGCGCGCTCGACGTAGGTGTCGGAGCGGCGGGTCATGAAGGTTTTGACCCCGGCGTCCTCGAGTTGGTCCTGCACCTCGTTCGCGAGGAGGAGGGTGTATTTTTTTTCCTGATGCTGTCCGATTTGGTAGCCGGGATCCTTGCCGCCGTGGCCTGCGTCGAGGGCGACGACGCGGATGGGGTGGGGAAGGCGCTTGGGAAAGAGAATGGGCTCGATGAGGGTGTTGAG